>VGLO01000035.1 GCA_016866675.1 Candidatus Staskawiczbacteria bacterium
AAGATTTATATAAAGAAATTTGGGATTTTACACAAGAAAATAAAAAAAATATTGAGTCTCAAGTAAGAAAAATGGGGGCCTCATGTGACTGGAGCCGTGAAAAGTTTACTTTAGATAAAGACATTGTTGAGGTTGTTTACTCAACTTTTGAAAAACTTAAAAAAGATAATTTAGTTTACAGGGGAAGTAAAATTATTAACTGGTGCCAAAAGCATCAGACTTCCCTATCTGAATTAGAAACAGAAAATGTTGAAAGGCAGGATAAGTTGTACTACTTAAAATATGGGCCCTTTACAATTGCAACAGCGAGACCAGAAACAAAATTTGGAGACAAATATGTTGTAATGCACCCAAAGGACAAAAGATATCCAGATTACAAAGATGGGCAAAAGATTGAGTTAGAGTGGATAAATGGGCCAATTGAGGCCACTGTGGTAAAAGATGAAGCAATAGATATGGAGTTTGGGACGGGAGTAATGACTATTACTCCATGGCATGATCCAATAGACTTTGAAATTTCAGAAAAGCATAACTTAGATAAAGAGCAAATAATTGATTTTTATGGAAAACTTTTACCTGTTGCAGGTGAGTTTGCTGGAATGAAAATTTCTGAAGCCAGAGAAAAAATTGTTGAAAAGCTTAAGTTAAAAGGGCTTTTAGAAAAAGTTGATGAAAATTATAAGCACAATGTAAAAGTGTGCTACAAGTGCAACTCTTTAATTGAGCCTCAAATAAAAGAGCAGTGGTTTTTGAAAATGAAACCATTGGCAGGACCCGCTATAAAGGCAATTGAAAAAGGGCAGATAAAATTTGTACCAGTTCACTACAAAAAAATAATATTACATTGGTTAAAAAATATTTTAGACTGGCCTTTAAGCAGACAAATTGTTTGGGGTATTCCAATTCCTGCCTCATCGGCAGGCAGGCCAGGAGAGTCTGAAACATTTGATACATGGTTTTCTTCTGGGCAATGGCCGTACGCAATCTTGCAGGGCAAAGATTTTAAAACTTTTTATCCAACAAGCGTAATGGAAACAGCCGGAGAAATTATTTTCTTTTGGGTGGCAAGAATGATTATGTTGGGAATTTATTCAACAGGTAAGGTACCCTTTGAAAATGTTTACTTGCACGGATTGGTTTTGGATTCCAAGGGGCAGAAAATGTCAAAAAGTAGGGGTAATGTAATCAATCCCCTAGCTATTACAGATAAATACGGCACCGATGCCTTGAGAATTGGATTAGTCATGGGAAATACTCCTGGGCAGTCTTGGCTTTAGATGAGAATAAAATAAAAGGCCATAGGAATTTTGCTAACAAAATATGGAATGCATCAAAGTTTGTTTTATTAAATACTCAAGATTATAAAATAGGAAAAAAACCAAAGCTCACAACAGATCAAGACAAAAACTTAAAAGAATTAAAAGCTATTGTAAAAGAAGCTACAAAATTAATGGATGACTTTAAGTTTTATTATTCAGCTGAAAAAATATATCACTACTTCTGGCACACCTTCTGTGATAAAATTATAGAAGAAAGTAAAGCTTCTTTAGCAGATGGTGCTGATGCAAAAGAAAAGCATGCAACCCAGTATGTGATTCTAGAAATACTTAATACATCTTTAAAATTACTGCACCCTTTTATGCCTTTTATTACAGAAGAAATATATCAAAAAATTCCAATGGAAAACAAAAAAGAGTGCTTGATGGTTGAGGACTGGCCATCTTAAATTTTTAATTTCAAATTATAAATAATGGATTATTATCGTATAGCTTTGCATGTTATATTTGGAGTATTACCTAGTTTAATATGGCTTTTTTACTATATGTCAAAAGATTTACATCCAGAGCCTAAAAAAACTATTGTAAAAGTTTTTTTATTAGGAGCTTTAGCAACAATACCTACCTTGGTGGTCCAACTTTGGCTTTCTGAATCTTTAGTGCAGGGCCAGTATTTGGCCTCACTTTATCTTCCTGAAATTTCAAATTATCTGCCATTTATCTTAAGTTTAGTAAAGTGGTTTGTGGTCATAGCTTTAACAGAAGAATTGTTTAAATATCTTGCAGTAAGATTTAGTGTTTTTTCTGACGGAGCATTGGACGAGCCTCTTGATATAATGATTTATATGGTGGTTTCAGCTCTTGGTTTCTCGGCTTTAGAAAACCTTCTTTACCTATTTACACCGCTTTATGGAGCTTCATTAAGCACGGTATTGTCTGTGACTGTCACCATAAGCTTTATACGCTTTGTGGGGGCCACCTTCCTTCATACTTTGTGCTCTGCCTTAGTTGGTTATTTCTTAATCAAGTCTGCTTTTGATCATAAAAAAAGGCTCAAATTCACATTTATAGGTATTTTGCTGGCTACTCTATTGCATGGGTTGTATAATTTTTCTATAATGACCTTAAGTAGGCCTTTTAACTTTATAGTTCCCGTTGCTATTATTGGAGTCTTGGCGCTGTTTATGATTTATGACTTTGATGAAGTTAAAAAATTAAAAGGAATATGTAAATTGTAGGTCAAAATTAAAAGTTGAAATTACTATGCCAAAAAAATCAAAGCTAAAAATTGTTGACGACTCTTCAGTAGAAGAGCCAAAAATTAATAGTGACACAGCTGATGCAGGAGAAATATTTAATTCAGTCGGAGAATTAGTAGTTGACGTTTTTGAAACAGAATCTGAATTTGTTGTTTTGTCAGCTATTGCTGGAATACAAATAAAAGACTTAGATATTGCGGTGGATAAAGATATGATGGTTATTTCAGGTCAAAGACAAGACCCTCATTTAGATACTGATAAAAAATATATAAGGCAGGAATGCTACTGGGGGCCATTTTCAAAAAAAATAGTTTTACCTGAAAATATTGATGTCCAAAAAGCTGACGCTCAAATGAGTAAAGGTGTATTGGTAGTTAAAATTCCAAAGATGAGTAATATGGAGGAAGCAGGTGTGGAATCAGCTTAATCTAAAACTTAAAAACAGGCTGTAAGGCCTGTTTTTTTTGTGCTCCCGAGAGGATTTGAACCTCTACCTCTTGCGAGACGTGCTCCTAAGGCACGCGTGTCTGCCAATTTCACCACGGGAGCTTGTTTATTAGATTGAGTTTGCTATTGATAAATACTATATTCGTAAATTAAAAAACGCATTTCTTAGTTATAGTATTACAAAATGCGCAATTGTCAATAAAATTTTAAGGTGAGCTTGGTGAATAATGTTATGTGACGCCAATTATATTCTTTATAGTTTCTACTAGAGAAAAAGCAAGCAGAGCAACTATAACTCCAATTATCAGCCAAATTAATGCGGTTGTTGCCTGTGTAATTTTAGCTGGCTCGCCCTTTGCCGTCAAATACATAAATCCTATCCATAGGCCTACAACAACAACAGCAGTTAAAAATACAGGCCACAATACAAGGCTCAAAACATTATTTACTATGCAATTAATCCAGGCAGATGCGGTTTGAGCAGGAGGCAATTGACAGGTGGCTCCAAAAGCAATGCCAGGAAAAGCCAAAACCGTCAAAGAAAGAAAAATTTTAAATATTAGTTTATTTTTTTTAAACACTTTTATGTGACGCCAATTATATTCTTAACTGTTTGAACAATAGAAAAACTGATTAATATTACCACTACACCAACTATTCCCCAAATTACAAATCTTCTTGCTTGCTCTAGTTTTGCAGCATCGCCCTTTGAAGTTAAAAAAGAAAATCCAGCCATTATAAAAAGTATAATTATTACTAAAACAGATACAGGCCAGATTATTAAATTAAATATTTGAGTAAGAACCCATCCAATAGAATCGCTATAATTCTGATTTCCCGTTGGTAGACCAATAAAATTAACCGCAAGAGAAAAGTTGGGCAAAATAAGTAGAAGTGTTAAAAAAAATGCGAAAATATTTTTTTTAAATATCATCTTAGGTTAAGTTAAAAGTATTTTTAATAATGGCAATAATTGAAAACGCTAATATTATTATAATGACCCCTAAAGACCCCCAAATTACAAAATTTCTAGCTACGCCCAATTCATGAGGGTCGCCCTTGGCAGTTAAAAACTTAAATCCAGCAAGTAGAAAAAATATAATAGTGACCGTCACAGAAACTTGCCATATTATATTCAAAACTAAAGTTAATATATTTGCTATATCAAGATCTTGTCCAGTGGGAGCTGTGACGCTTCCAATGCCTCCTACGGGAGCGGGTCCAGCCAAAACCATACCTGGACTAAGGCAAATAAAAATAAGAGTTAATGTTGCTATTAAAAATATTATTTTCATTACTATATTGTAAAAATAAAACTAAAAAAGCCAAAAAAGCTAGATTCCTAAAGTAAGTCTCATTATTACAAGTATCGAGTATGACAATATTATTACAACAACGCCTCCTGTTCCCCATATTACAGCGTTTCTTGCCTCACCTACCTTTCCTGGGTCTCCTTGAGCTGTCAAAAACTTAAAACCAGAAATTACAAACATTACAACAACAAAAGTGACAGCAATCATCCAGACTGCATTAAGTACTATTGTAGTAATAGTCACAATAAGGTTAAAAAGATTAACACCTGAAGATAAAGATGGTGTTGCGGGGAAAGTAATTTGAGCCAAACCAATAGCTGGCATTAAAAGTAAAACAGTTAAGGCGCTCAAAGCAATTTTTTTATTCATAATAAAATGACTCAATCATTAATTATATATCTTATTATTAAAGATTGTGTCTTACTAAATCCTTAAACTCCGAATTGGTTTCTAACAATTGCCAATAGTGACCAAGCTAAGATTATTACGGCTGTTCCTGCTGTTCCCCATATTACAGCGTTTCTTGCCTCACCTACCTTTCCTGGTTCTCCTTGAGCTGTCATAAACTTGAATCCCGCAATTACAAACATAACAATAACGAAAGTGACTGCTACTGTCCATAAAACATTTGCCACAATATCTGTAAGGGTTCCTGTAAGGTTGTATATGTTTCCTCCAAGTTGTGCGGGTACAGCAAAAGCCAGTGCAGGCAAAGCTAGTAGAGTAATCAATCCAGAAGCTGAGATTATTTTTTTATTCATATAATTTTATTTGATTGCAAGGCAAACAACTCCATTAAAATTCATTTTAAACAATAATGGAGTTGCCTTGCTCTAATTAAGGTTATTCAACCAAGTTTTTAACAACAAATGGTAGTGAGAATGCCAATACAGCAACGGCTACTCCAACTACTCCAAATATCACGAAGTTTCTTGCAGATGCGACTCCTTCTGGGTTTCCTCTTGCTGAAGCAAATTGAAATCCAGCAATAATAAACATTACAATAAAGAATGCAATGGCTACAGGCCAAATAATATCTAATACAATCTGAATAAGTGCATTTATATCAAGATTTGTTTGTTGAGTTGGTTGGTTGCCAGCACTAAAGGCTAGCATAGTCAATGGTAATGCTAATAAGGTAGTAATAGTAGATGCAATGATTAATTTCTTGTTCATTTTTAATTTAAATTAAATTTTAAATATATAATCCTCGACCTTTATGTTATATTATAACATTTTCTAATAAGTGTTAACAATATTTATGGCGCGCCAATTACAGCTGTAATTACAGCAACTAATCCCTGTCCAGTTAAAGCAATGGCGGTTCCTACAACAGCCCAAAACAAAGCCTTTCTAGCGCTTGCAACCTTTTGTTCGCTTCCTGCTGATGTCACAAATAAAATACCCGCCCAAAGAAACATTATGACAGCCAGTCCGGCAATTAGTGTAAATATGTAGCTGGTTATAGTTGTAATTAAAGTTGGAAAACTATCAACACACCCAGAGCTGCCAGATCCACCCGGGCACAATGGGTTGGGGAGGGTTATGGAATTAGATGATGTGGTGCTGGTTCCAGCCAAAACATAACCGTTTGTAGTTAATAAAAATAACACAATTAAAGCCAAAAATGCTTTATTATTCATTGTTTTTAAAAATTAATCCGTAATGATATTCTCCAGAACTAAATTCCTTTATTACAGAAAGTCCAAATTCTGCTGCAATATTTTTTACTTCTTCTGGTGCCATAATTTTTTCAGGTCCAAAAGAACTCTTTTTTAACCAATCTATTACTAAAATTTGTCCATCTTTTTTTAATACTCTCTTGGCCTCATTTATTATAGCATGTTTATTATCTGCTTGAAAAAGAATGTTGGCCAAAATTACAACATCAATAGAATTTTCTTGAAGCGTAGAACCTTTTTCTGCTTCAAGGTCGCATAATACAGTGACAATATTGCTGACTTTTTGCTGAGAGAGTTTTCCCTTTAACGCAGAAAGTTTTTCTTCTTGTATATCTAGAGCGTACACTCTGCCATCGTCTAAAATTTTTGCCAAAGTAATGGCAATTTCAGCAGATCCACACCCAAACTCAGCACCAGTCATGTTGCTTTTGAGGTGAAGGTTTGATAAGACATCAGATGCTTTTAAAAAATCTGCCACAGTAGTGAATTTAAAATTTGAAATTATAAATTTTAAATAATCAGGTATTAAAATTTTTCTTTGTAAAAATTTTAATTTATTTAGCAATTTAACAATTTCAAATTAAATCTATTATATCAAATTTATTGAATAACAGCCTGTGGATAAGTTATTCTTTAAAGCAGTCTCCAGATGCAACTTTATCTCCTGCATCTAATCTCATTATTCTCACTCCTTGAGTAGCTCTACCTAAAACAGAAATAGATTTTGTTTCTGTTCTTATTACTTGCCCTTTTTGAGAAATTACAATTAAATCTTCAGTTTCACTTGAGTCATCTAAAATACAAGACAAAATAATTTTACCTGTCTTTGGAGTAATGTTGGCGGTTTTAATTCCAGATCCTCCCCTGCCTTGAACTTTGTATTGGGAGATTTCTGTTCTTTTTCCGTATCCGTTTTCCATTACAATTAAGAAGTATTGCCTTGCTTTCTTTGAGTCAGATTGGTCTTTGCTTCCTGATGAAATTACATCCATTCCGATTACTTCATCTCCCTTTTTTAGTCTTATTCCTTTAACACCAGCAGCAGATCTTCCCATTGGCCTAATATCTTTTTCTTTAAACCTTATTGCCACGCCGTTTTTTGTAGCCAAAATTATGTCGTCTTGACCGGTTGTTTTGACAACTTTTTTTAAGGCGTCCCCCTTTTCTAGTTTAATTGCAATAATTCCTGATTTTCTGACATTTCCAAATTCATCTAAAGATGTCTTTTTAATTCTGCCGTTTTTTGTAATCATCACAAGGTATTTTTCTGGCCTTTCTTTGCCATTTTCCAATTTTTCCATTGGAACAAGAGACAAAACTTTTTCTTCTCCTGATATTTCAAGAAAATTCATTAGTCCCCTGCCTCTGGCAACTCTTGTGCCTTCGGGTATCTCGTAAACTTGAGTCTGAAAAACTTTTCCTGAATCCGTGAAAAACATTAAGTTGTCATGCGTTGAAGCAAACAAGAAATGCTCTACGATGTCATCTTGCATTGTCTTCATTCCCATAATACCTTTACCTCCCCTTTTTTGAATTTTATAGGTTGCAGGATTTATTCTCTTAATATATCCTCCGGTTGTCAAAGTGACCATTGTATCTTCAAGTGGCACTAAATCAAT
>VGLO01000036.1 GCA_016866675.1 Candidatus Staskawiczbacteria bacterium
TCTTTTGCTACTTCTTTTGGATTTTTATTTAATTTTTTAGCTAAAACTAAAGCTACATTAGCAGAATAGTCTCCATGTAACTTATCTTTTGGAACTTCAACAGTAAATTCATTTAAATCAGAAAACTTCTCAATTATTTTTTTTATTTCTTCTTTCATTGAATTAGTGTACCAATAAATGACTTGTTATTTAAAAAGTTTTCAAGTCTATCAAGTTTATTTCCATTAATTATAACTACTTTTATTTTTAAAACCTCTGCTTCTCTTGAAGCTCGTGGATCAAATGGCATTGATAAACCCGGGCTCCATTTATTCCCTACTATTTTTCTAAAACTCTTCCAGTCAATTTCTTTAAAAGATTTTGCTGAAGGATATTTTTTAGGGTCTTTATCATAGACATAATCAATATTGGTTAAGTTAACAATGGTTTTTATTCCCATGTTTTTTGCCAAAGTGACCGCGCAATAATCTGTTGACCAGCTAGGCTTCCATCCTCCACCAACTACAATATTTTTACCTGTGCTTAACTTTTTGGATGGATTTGTAATGATTTCACAAAATGCCATCTCTCCAAATAGCTGCCGTACTATTTTTGCATTAAGTCGCGAAACATCAATTCCAATTAAATCCCTCTCATTTGAATCTGCCCCAAAATCCAATAACGCTTTTTGATAATTACGAGCAATCTTACCACCGCCGACGAAAATAAAAAACCGATATCTGTTTATATGCTTTTTGACCGTATTTTTGAAAGCTCTCAAGAACGCTACATCTAATCCTTCAGGTGCAACCAGAGATCCGCCTAAAGATATAATGATACTATCCTTGCTCATAGTACTCTTATTTTATCTCATTTTATCCTAATTTTAAAGGTTTCCGAGTAATTAATTTTGATTCTCAAAGTTAATTATTAGCTATTTAATTGTGTTTTATAATAAGAAAAAACCATGCCTATTTTGACATGGTTGCCATTATTAACTACTTAGGAATTTCAACAGTTATTAAGAGATGTTTATCCTCTCGAAAAATTACAACAAAGCGACAATTGTCTAATGCATTAAAAAAATACTGAGCCTCATGAAACCTGTTTCGTATAATTCTTAACACTCCATGGCCACGAGTTAGGGTGACTATCTTAGCCTGAAAGAATGACTTCTTAATAGCTTCAGCAACCTTTTCAGAGTTGAGCTCTTTTGGGAAAAATCTTTCCCAGAATCTTTTCCACGCATGTTCAGTAACCCACACATTAGCCAATGTCTCGTTATCAATGGTAAAATCCTTTGGTATTCGAGGAGGGACCGAAAAGCTATCGCCACTCTCTTTAAAAGTAATTGTAATGGGCACACCCTTCAAAGTTTCTTTTATTTTGCTGATGTTTTGTACCACTTTCAACGCAGATGCATGGTCTTCATAAAACCATTCATTAAAAATTAATTTATGCAAGAAACCAAAGAATGTTGGCACCTCACAGCTTTTAAGATACTCTGAAGATGTTGTCACTGGTCGCTGGGGTCTATAATATATACTTAGCAAAGTAATCATTGAAAGTCTTTGTTTCTCATTCAATGAATCTATTAAATCTTTTTTCATTTTTTTTACATTACTCATAAAGATCCTCCTCTGATGGTTTCCAGATATGATAATTCAGTAAACGCTACTGAAAAAATCATATGAAATGACAAAGAACAGGAAAAATATGAAATCATAACTTTCCTGTTATTTTTCACTTTCACCTAAAAATTATATAATAGTTTTTAACTCAGGTCAATAGTTTAAGTATACAAAAGAAATGATATCATAAAACCATGAAAGTATACGCTGAAAACAGAAAGGCCCACTTTGATTATGAAGTACTCGATAAATACGAGGCGGGCTTGGTATTGCAGGGACAAGAAGTAAAATCAATTAAGGGTGGTCATATGAATTTAAACGGGTCTTATGTGGTTTTTACACAAGGGCAACCTGTTTTAATAGGAGCCAAAGTACCTCCATATCAACCAAAAAACACTCCAGAAAGCTATAATCCAGAGCAAAGTCGCAAACTCCTTTTAAGCAAAAAAGAGATTGATTATTTGTATGGAAAGTCTCAAGAAAAGGGTTTTGCTCTAATACCCTTGAAAGTTTATGACAAAAGTGGTAGGATAAAGCTCGAATTTGGTTTAGGTAAGGGAAAGAAAAAATACGACAAAAAAGAAAAGATAAAGGAAAGAGACATTGAACGCCAGACAAGAAGAGAATTGGGAGCGTAAGTTTCGACATGTGCACCTTTTTAAAATATGCAAATTGAGTATTCTCAAACCTCATAAAACTTTGAGAAAAAATAATTGCTAACTTATTTACTAAGAAGCAACCAGCATTAGCATACGCTTAATGTTCATCTTTACTGTTGACTCCTTATAGGCAGATAAAGGTGTTATATTATAAGGAAAAAACGGCTTTTCCTAAAAGCCGTAAATAAATTAGGAAGGGGTATTACATTTTCTCCTGCTTAATCATGTAATATCTAAAACAAAGCAGGATAAATTTGTAGAATTATTTTAAAAAAGCATTTGGACGCGAGTTCAATCTCGCCGCTTCCACAAAAATTATTATATAATTTGAATAGAATACCAATAAACAATTTTATACAGGCAAAGGAGGTAAGAGTTGTTGATGAAACAGGAAAGCAGTTGGGCTTGATGAATATATTTGAGGCAATCGATCTGGCAAAGTCTAAGGGATTAGATTTAATACAGGTGACAGAAAAAGTGGTTCCACCCGTTTGCAAAATTGCTGATTACGGCAAACATTTGTATTCACAACAAAAGAAAGAACGAAAGATAAAGGCTGGTACTAAAGAATCAAAATTAAAAGAAATTCAGATTGGCTTTAATATTTCACCCCACGACATAGAAGTTAAAGCAAAAATGGCAGAGAGATTTTTAAACGAAGGCGATAAAATAAAAATAAATTTGGTACTAAGAGGCAGAGAAAAATCAATGGCAGAATTTGCAAAAAATAAAGTAAAATTTTTTGCGGAATCCCTAGAAAAATTAGTGCCGACAAAAGTAGAAAGAGAATTAAAAAAAGAGCCGAGGGGGTTCACAATGATAATTTCAAAGAAGTGATACATAAGATATAATCTTTCATAAATTATGAAAACCAAAAAATCATTAACAAAAAGATTTAAGATAACTAAAACAGGAAAAATATTAAGAAGACTTTCAGGTCAGGATCATTATCGTGCAAAAAAAACCGGCCAAGCAAAAAGAAAAGGCAGAAAATGGGTGCCATTGGCAAAATCAGAGTTTAAAAGAATAAAAAAATTTATTTCAAGGTAATACTATGACAAGAGTAAAAAAGGGAATATCAGCGCATAAACACAGAAGACATATACTAAAACATGTTAAAGGTTTTCGCTGGGGAAGAAAATCTAAATTAAAACTTGCCAAAGATGCTCTAAGACATGCTTGGACATTCGCTTACCGCGACAGAAAAGCAAAGAAAAGAGACTTTAGGCAATTATGGCAAATTAAAATAAATTCCGCTTCAAGAAACCTTGGCATAAGCTACAGCAGATTTATAAACGGATTAAAAAATAAAAAAATAGAAATAGATAGAAAAATTTTAGCCCAGTTAATAGAAAGTCATCCTGAAGTATTTGAAAAAATTGTTGAAGAGGTTAAATCTAAATAAACTAAAAGTCCGCCTTCTGGCGGACTTTTTTTATCTAATTGGCAGGGAGGGAGGAGTGAAAGCGTGATTTTATTCCGACCGAGCGAACCAATTATATAAATCGCTACACGATTTCTATACTACTCCTTCTTTATTAAGCAAAGCTCTCTTCTTTGGACTTCCTCTATTATATCCTCCAATAATACCATCTGACTTAACAACCCTATGACAAGGAATATTAGGGTCATAATTTTTATTTAAAATATTTCCCATTGCACGACAGGCATTAGAATTACCAGACAATCTAGCCACCTCTTTGTATGTTAAAACTTTTCCATCGGGAATATTTATAACCACATTAAATACTTTTTCTTGAAATGATGAACTCATGAGCCTTTTTTAATAATTCCTTTGCGTTTTTGTAAGTAATCTTTTTTTGCGCATCTTCAAATGGCAACCAAACAAAACCAATATGCTCTTTTGATATTTTAATTTCCTCTGTTTTGGTTTCTGCTATTAAAAAAGTCACTAGCTTAAAAACCCATGGCGCCTTTTTCTTTGCTTCTCCCTTTAAATCATAACTTTTTCTAAAAAAATATTTGGAATATTCTTTAAATCCTGTAATTATTTTTAACTCCTTTATTCCCGTCTCTTCTTCTATTTCTCTTCTGACTGTATCCTCAACGCTTTCATCTTCTTCAATATGTCCTTTTGCAAACTCCCAGTGGCCTGAATGATAATGCAAAAGAAGGTAGTGAGGCACACTATCAACCATTCTATAAATAATAGCTCCGGCCGACTTTTCTCTTGACATATTACTAAACCTCGTAAATTTACAGGTCTCCGACACCTGTAAATTTATGTGGGGATTTATTTATTCTAAAAACAAATTTTCGTAATCAATTATTGCTCTACTGACTTCTGATTTGTAACTAATCCAATTTTCTAAACCTTTTTTCATAGTTTCTGCTCCTATTACTCTTAACAATAAATCTTTCTCAATAACAGAATGAAAATTTTGTTTATCTTCATAATCCCATAAACTAGTCCATCGATAATCATTTTTTAGAAAATTAATTACTTTCTTAAAGTCTTTAATACCCTTTTCTTTCCAACCAGATTCAATTAAAGAAATTGGATTACAATGAATATATGTTACTATATTTCTTAACTGATTATCATTCTCAATATGAATTGCTTTAAATTGATTAAATAAATGACCCTTTCTTCCATATTTTTTATTGAAATAATTTGCATACCCTCCACATACTTTTTTTATAAATTTACTGATACCATTTTCTTTTAATTGTTTTACAAGTAAGTGCATATGATTAGACATGAAGCAAAAAGTCAGAACTTCAACTAGCTTATCTCTCTTATCCAGACTTGCCAGGTGTCGGAGACCTGGCATATTTTCTTTTTTCTTTTCAGCCAAGCGAGACCTGCGACGATCGCGTATTGTTTTTACAAAAACATCATTAAACTCATATATAGAAAATATTCCTCGATAGTAATCATCATTGTTCTTAAATATAACTGAATCTCCTACTGCTCTACAACAGATATGATAAACTTCGCCATTAATCAAATCTGCTACTTGTCTTGGCATACTTATTTAAAGCTAAGTATTAAATTTTCTTTTGGTCGCCTCTCCTATTCTTCTAAAGTATCCCTTTCCATAAGTCTCCTCAATTAATCTGGAAATTTCCAATAATTTACCGTCCATTGCAGCCTTAGCAAATAATTTGAAAACATCCTCTTTTGTGTTAAATTTATCAGAAAACTTATTATAAATGTCTCTTATTATTTTATCTAACTGTTTCCTTTCTCTTGGGTATGCGTGATAAGCTATTACATATTCTACATTACCCTTATCAGATAACTCTCTGCTTATGATGCTAGAAATATCATCTCCTTTTCCCTTTGCAGCTTTTTTTACTTTTTCTCTATCTTTGACTTCATCTGCAATTTCAGGAATAGACGAAAAATATTCAGCATCAAACCTTTTTACCAACTCTTCTGTTATTGCTTCATTTATATTTACAAAAAAAATTTCTTTGTCTTCTTTGCTTCTAACTTCAAAACCCACTCTTCTAAAATTATACTGACTTTCATCTTTTTTAGTTAATTCAACTGACTGGAATGAATTAAAGTGAATAATTTCATGTGTAATTGTTTCTGCATTTTGTAAATTATTTTTTGAGTCAATTACATAAATCAACTGTTGGCCAGGGTTGTATCCGCCTTCCTCTCCTCCTTTAAAGAGATTTAGCTTTTCCCTGGCCTCCTTGTCTAGCTTATGATTATCTAAAAAATGTATATGGTCTAAACCAATATCAACAGGATCGCCTCCATATTTTTTTATAAAATTAGGCATTTTTTCTAAGATAGCTGATATAATTTTCCTTTCACTTTCGGTTTTTTCTCGTTCTACATTTTTTAACAAAAACCCCTCTCTCACCTCTTTTTCTGAATGTTGCTCAAAAATATCCTTGAGATGAGTAGATAAACTCTCTTCATCCTCTAATTTAAAACCAACCTTTTTTGAAACTCCAGTTTCTCTTTTTGGTTCCTCTATTTTTTCTTCTTGGAATTTTGGTTCTCCTTCTTTCATATTATTTAAGATTATTTAATAATTCTTCAGCAGATAATGTGTTTATTATATTTCTTGATTCAGCCCATCCTCTTTTAGCCTGCAAAACTCCGTACTCCATTAAATTCATGTGATCTTTTTTGTGAGTATCTGTATTGATTACCATTTTTACTTCTTCATTTTTTGCCCTTCTTATATATAAGCCTCTCAAATCAAGCCGGGAAGAAGAATTAATTTCCAAAACAGTTCTTGTTTCTCTTGCAACTTTTAATATTTTATCAAAATCAAGTAAGTACTCATCTCTTTGATTTACAATTCTTCCGGTTGGATGAGCAATAATATCTACATTTTTATTTTTCATTGCCTTGATTATGCGAGAAGTCATTTCCTCTTTTTCCATTTTTAAAAATGAATGGACTCCTGCAATCACATAATCTAGTTTTGCTAAAACAGCATCCTCAACATCAATTGAGCCATCCTTTCTTATATTAGCCTCGCAACCATGCAGAAGACGAAATTTTTTACCCTGAGATTTAAATTTTGAATTTATTTTTTTAATATATTCGTTTTGCTCTAATAATTCTTTTTCACTTAAGCTCTTTTCTACTTTTAAGTCATTTGTGTGGTCTGAAATTCCAATATACTCATATCCTAACTGCATGGCATATTTTGCCAAAGTTTCAATTGAGTCCTTGCCACCGTCTTTGTCGAGCCAATTTGAATGTATATGCAGGTCACCCTTGATATCTTTCAACTCCACTAGTTTTGGTAAATTATTATTTAAAGAAGCCTCAATCTCACCTTCATTTTCTCGTATTTCTGGGGGAATCCAAGCCATTCCAAGTTTATTATAAACATCTTCTTCTGCGAGACTAGCAATCATTTTTGAGCCAGAGAACAGACCATATTCGCTTAATTTTAACCCTTTTTCAATGGCAATTTTTC
>VGLO01000037.1 GCA_016866675.1 Candidatus Staskawiczbacteria bacterium
CTCCAATACCATCATTATCAGTATCTAATTGATCGGCGTTGGCTACTTCAATACAGTTATCTTCGCTATTAGGTACACCATCATCATCATTGTCGCTATCAATAGTCCCATCACAAACATCTCCAATACCATCCTCATCAACATCTTCTTGATTGGTATTAGCAATATTAGGACAATTATCTGTTTCATCTAGGACAGTGTCATTATCATCGTCAGTATCAACACAGTCTGGAATATTATCATTATCTGTATCTGTAGACTCACTCTCTGCACTTAGTGGATTTGACCCACAAGACGTTTCATCAGTATCGATTTGTCCATCCCCATCGTCATCTGTATCGCATACATCTCCAATACCATCATTATCAGTATCTAATTGATCGGCGTTGGCTACTTCTGAGCAATTATCATTACCATCACTGATTCCGTCATTATCTGTATCCTGAGCACCAATGCTTGCTATAGTTACGCCGTCAATTCTAAAGTCGTCATTATTGCTATCGGACTCGGCTCTGAATCTTAACAAAAAGGATTTACATTAATTGAATCTATCATATACCTTGCATTGTTTTCTATAATAATTGGTGGAAGCTTAGTCGCTGTTTATCAGATCATTAAATCTACGGATGCATCAGTTAATCATATTATACTCCAAAATGAAGCCAACTTTATTTTTAGGAAAATCAATTGGGCTCTTTCTACTGCTAATCAGGTTAACTCGCTAAATACATATTCATTAGATGTTATAAAAGACAATGAGGAAGTCATAACTCTTTGGCAGTCTCAAGGTAATATATATATTAAAAGAGGCACGGAGGATTCATTAATTCTTAATTCAAGCAGTGTAGCAGTTAACCTTTTATCATTTACAATAATACAAGACGAAAACCAAAATAATTTGTTGAAAGTAAATTTCATACTAACAACAGCGCAAAACGGAAAACAAGCAAGTCAAAGTTTTTCAACTAATTTTTACATAAATTAATGAAAAAAGTACTATTGGTTAAAAAGCAAAATGGATATATTGCCCTAATCTCAACAATAACCTTATCTTTTTTAATAGTTTCAATTGTGACCACGCTTGGTTTTAGCAGTTTTTTTTCAAGGTTTGACATTCTGGATTCTGAATCTAAAGAAAAAAGCTATCAATTAGCTCTTTCATGTATCAATTGGGCTATTCTAGAATCTGCATATGGAAATTATTATAAAAATTATGAGCTTAGCATTGATTCAGATAGTTGTGTAATCAAGGATTATCAAATAAACTACCCTGTATCAGAGCAAATTACTTTATTTACGCAATCTGTTGTCAATAAATCATTTACTAATTTAAAAGCCGTGGTTAGCCTCGAAGACTTTTCTGTTATTTTACTTAAAGAATGTGCCAATATTGACGAGTCGTGCTAAAATTAATAAATATTAAACTAATTTCACTTTATATAATATGAAAGAAAATAAGAAACTAAGAAATGGCTTTACGCTTATTGAAATTTTAATTGTTATTGGAATTATTTCAATTCTGGCAACAATTGTTATAGTTGCTATTAATCCAGCAAGACAATTCGCGCAAGCAAGAAACACTCAAAGATTAAGTAATATAAATGCGATATTAAATGCTATTGGTCAGTACATGGCTGATAATAAAGGAATTTTACCGGCGCAAATAAGCTCAACCTTATCTAATATAGGCGATGGTTCAGGACAAATAGATTTATGCTCATTACTTGTTCCAGATTATTTGCCTGTTCTTACTTCAGAGCCAACATTAACAACTGGGGCAATGGAGGATGGTCAAATTACCAGAAACGAGTGCGATTCTGGTGAATACAACACGGGATATTCAGTATTGAAGGACTCAAATGGCAGAGTCACTATTTCAGCTCCCCTAGCTGAACTTAATCAGACTATTTCAATTACCAGATAAATTTAGTATATGAGGTCATAGATATCTAGCGCGAGACTTGCAAGAAGAACTACTAAAGAGGCAATAAATATAAAAGCCGAGTTAAATCTAGCTTTTGATGTTAAGCTTGTATTAACAATATAAACTAGAGCCTTTTGCCTTTCATTTTCTATGTCGCTTTTTTGTATGGCTTCAATAAGTCTAAAATCATTTACAATGTTTGCCCTTTTTGTTTCAATATTGGTACGATGCCAAAAATATATTACAAATCCAATCGTTCCCGTATACCAAGCAACATCTATCCAATATGAATCTAATAAAAAAATTACTCTATATGCTGCAGTGGCAATAATGCCCGAAATAAAGAAAAACCATCTTAAAATTTTCGGGCTTGGTTTTATGTTGAAAACACTATTATTATCTTTATTCATAATTTGTTTACATATTATCATTTATTCTATCAAAAATTATCTTTTTCTCCAAAAATTATAAAATAAAAAGCCTGAGGATTCAGGCTTTACTGGCGCACCACGTCTTTAGCGTGTATGTAAGTATTTTCTCAATAACAGACCTATTAATTGACGGGTTTTTCCAAAGTACACCAAAACTTTTTTTCGTCTGGACAGTTTGATGTAATGAAAGCATACCAGCTATATGGTGTTTATTTTTTCCAAGACATGCGTGCATTCCTTCAGAAATTAGCTTAATTCTTTTCCATCCTAATTCTTTTTGGTTTTCAATAAAAGGTATTAGATCTTTCATTTCTTCCTCCCAAAATGGCATATCATCTGCCGTTCCAGCTGAAAGAAAAGCTGTTAAAAAATTGGAGTAATTTGGCGCTAGCCCAGCAATAAGTAATGCATTCATATAAGTTTTTTCTTTTCCATCGTAATTTCCATAAACTACAAAATTTTCTAAGTAGTTCATATTGATGCTTCCATCAACCAATTCAATTATTGACCTATATGGCTCCTCAAAACTTTTTGATGTCTCTTTAATTGAGTGAATTGGCATTTACGCCTCCTTTCTCTAATTGTTAATGCTCTGCATTCCTTCTACAATTTTGATTTAGGTTTGTCAATTTTAAAAAAATAATTAAAGTTTTTCAATTTCCTTTAAATCCTTGTCTGGTAGATATAAAATAAGTAAACCAATAATAATACCACCTAAGGCAGTCCATAGATGGCTTCCGCTAAAAAGTAAATAATCCAAGCTGTCTAGGGCGTACCAAATCCCCCTCCATATTAAGACCAACCCCACTACCACGAAAATATTTTTTGCTAAATAACTTAATGTTAGTTTATTTTTTCGCATTAATATATTTTATCACTTCAAAAATAATTATTCAACATTGTGCTCTAACCCAATGTTTAATGCATTAAGTCAAACAAAAACCACCGATTAAATCGGTGGTTTTTGTTCTGAATGCGGCACTCAGCCGGTTTGCAATCGAAGGAAAAGTTCTTTATGCGTCTCAGTCACCTGGCTTAGCATATGGCTGACCTCTCTGGTCTAGTACCCAGATTCAGGAACAAATTTAGACCCTTTCCATCGTATTAGCCGAGGCTCTCTGGTCGGGTCTATTTTACCAAATCTTGGACAAAATACCAGCTTTAGGGCAATGTCTAATTTTAGCGGTTTTACTCGAGAAATTAGACAAATTAGACACACTTATGCTATATTTTTAGTGCCTAATTTCTTAAATACTAACCGTAAATCGAACGCCGTCCGTTGATATATCTATAGGTCCATCATTTCTAGTGGTTAGAATATATCTATAATTAGAGTTGCCCATACCTGAAAACAAAATCCCCTTGGCGTGTTTAGCATATAGGTTCTGGGTAAGTTGTGTGTCGTGCTCTATTCCCTTATCAGAGAATATAATAATGTCTGGCTGGCAAAATTTAAATATTTCCTCTGAATATCCATCTTCTCGGCCATGGTGGGAAGCAACAAAAATGTTGGTTTTCTTGAGGTTTTCACGAAATAGATCTTTTTGAGGGTGATTATTAATAAGATAATCCCATCCTTGTTTCGACAGATCCCCTGGAAGAACTAATCCAGTATTGCCATATCTTGCAAAAGTCACCAAGCTAAGATCGTTTAAATCCTCAAAGTTAATTGGATCATTTCTAAAGTATTCAAGAATTACCCCTCCCCAATTCGGCACGAATATGGGAGAGTTATACCTCTCTTGTAAAGCAATATACTGCTCAACTTCTGGTTCAACAAAACCAGCGGTTTCAATTTTAACTTGCCTAATTCTTTGCGGCGAAACATCTGCATTTCTGGCAAGGACAGCAGGATTTAGGCGTGATACATTATGAATATCAGATATATGATCTTGATCGGCGTGACTTAGGACCAGCAAATCAAGATTTTTTTCAAATCCATCAATTCCTAAACCCCTTAAATATTGTGACGGCCTGAAACCTGTGTCTGAATTATGACCACAATCTAGTAATATAGTATGACCCATCGGAGAGATTATTAAAGCAGCATTACCTTGGTCTACGTCAAAAATTTTAACATTCATGTTTTTGATTTAGTTTTGTTATTTAAATTTATTAAAAAGGTTTGCAAAGTTTTTTCCTTAGAATAAATAAAAAATCTATTTTTCCTTTTAAAGAATACTACCGAGAAAACTGCGAAGCCGGTCATAAGAAGAATAAACATCAGATTGTTGGTAATTATTAATAAGACAATAGAAACCATAGAAAAAATTAAACCCGAAATGAACCAACCTCTGAATAAACTATAATATGCATTAAAAAGACCAACGTGATTGGTAATGTCATTCGCCAAAGAAGACATATAACACAACTTATAAATCTCACCATCGCTGAAACTTTTGACCGAGAAAAGTTTCCTTGCTTTCGCCAAAATAGTTCTTTCGCTGTCAGTAAAGTTACTTTTATTTTCTTTAAAGAAAATACTGTAAACAGCCTGAATAAAATGTCCAGTGAAATAAGCCAATAAAATCCAAATAAAGATACTTATATTAAGGCTAATGAAATTATTTTGGTAGACAAACCAGATTAACTCTAGGCTTAATATAGTCTCTGCTCCTACCATTAGATGCGCCAACTGTTCGTATAGATTAAACTTTGGTAAAAATCTTTCCATGCTATTTCTGTTTCTTAATGACCCCCATCACAACACCATTGACCATATAATCCTGGAAATCTTCTTCCCGAATATAGATGGGTTTGGTTTCTATGGTGGATTCTGATTCCAGACGAATTTGATGATTCTTAGTATCTCGGTAAAACCTTTTAATATTCGCCATATTATCTAAAATAGAAAGCACGTATTGACCATTCATTGGCGACACATTGTCCTTATCAATAACAACATAGTCTCCTGATTTAACTGGACCGCCTATTATTCCTTTGGCAGCGTTAAGTGAGTCCCCTACCGCCTTAATAACAAAAAGTCCTTCCCTCTTTGCTCTGCCAATATTTTCTGGAGGCACAGCCAGAAAACCTTGAAGATTCTGCTCCGCAAATAGAGTAGCCGGACCACAGTTGGCAGTTCCGAAAATTGGTAGTTTTAATAATCCATGTGCAGGCCCTGTTTCATATTTCTTAACGAAAACTTTTCCCGTCTTTTCATCTATGGAGATAAATCCTTTCTTTTCCAACTGAGATAAGTGGTGAGCCACATTCTGTGGATTCTCTATTTCTAAAATCCTCCCTATGAGCCTGGGGCGTTTAGCGTTGATGGTAATCTTCTTTGCCAAATTTAATAATTTTTGCTGAGTTGGGTGCATGGTTTTTTAAGATTTGAAAAATTAATAAAATCGTAATTCAACCTCCCTGTTTCAATTAAGCCATAATACTCTATAAGATATTCACTTGTCAACTATTGACACCATCGTATAGAGCTTTATAATGGCTAAATATGGAAAAAGAATCAAAATATTGTGATATATTGCTTACCGATATTCAACTTCACACGATAAAGCCGACTAATCCCCCATCGTTAGCGCGGGTAATTGCTAAATTTTTGCGCAACGGTTTGCCGGGTAGGATTTATTCAACGTTTTTTCAAGTACAGAAAGACAATAAAGAAAATCCGTTGCGATTGAGCATACCATTAACTAAAGAATGGGAAGATAAAGTTACAGAGTTAGAAAAGGCTGGCAAGAAAATTAGATTTATTATTCCGGGAGGCGGCATTCCCATTTACGCGGGCAAAGATATGATCGAGTTCATGAAAGCAAAAAAGAATCGAATTCTAAAAAGGATATAGCACATCACAACTTAACATTATTCGCAGAGGATACCGTTTATTTTAGCGCAAGCTAATAGAAGGTATGGTTCTTAACGGAATCATGCCAGTGAGTCTTTGGCTCGACAGTGCCCTTCGCAAAGTAGCTTAATATTCTTAGGCTCATTTGTGAAGGGCATTTTTTTTGGAAGTAAACCGGTCGACTATCTTCTGTGTAGCTAAAGAAGAATTATTAAAAGCGTAATAAAAATTAATCAAGTATCAAAGACAGTAGTTCTAAATTACTGTCTGCGTACAAGATTAAATAAAATGAAAGCAAAATTTGAAACAAGGATTCTTAAGATAGACGAGATAAAAGCTCATCCCAAGAATCCAAAAAAACATGATGAAGAGCTATTAGATCAAAGCATTCAAGAATTCAAATATGTTTCTCCGATAGTGGTTGACGAGA
>VGLO01000038.1 GCA_016866675.1 Candidatus Staskawiczbacteria bacterium
TCTGGTGACAATATTATGGTCTTTTGATCCAGTGAAATATTGCAGAGCTGCTCCATAGCTTTTCTCTGAAACCACTCTCAAATCCATATCAAAACCCAGTTTCATTCTCATAGAAGCTTTGGTGCCACCCTTGCCCCACACCTTTTCAACTCCGGGCAAAGCAACAAAAAAGTCCATTACTTTTTTTGCGTTTTCAGAAACAACCAGAAAATCAACATCTCCTATTGTCTCTCTTCCTCTTCGCAAAGACCCTGCCAAACTTATTTTTTCAACTTCTTTTAAATTTTCTAATTTTTTATAAACTTCTCGTGCTATTGGTAAAATTTCTGAAATTAAAAATCTGCCCTTATCTCTTTTTAAAAAATCTAGACCTTGTAAAATGTTTTGTTCTGTTTTTTCACCAAACCCAAAAATAGGAGCAATTTTGTGAGACTTTACAGCTTTTTCCAAATCCTTTAAGTCTTTCACTCCAAGTTTTTGATATAAAATTTTAATTTTTTTAGGCCCCAATCCCTCTACTTTTGACAACTCATCCATTTTTAAGGGAAGCTTTTTCTTAAAATTTTCGTAGTCTTTTACCTTGCCTGTCTTAATATATTCTTCAATGTGACCGGCAATTGCTTTGCCAATACTTGGTATTTCCATTAAGGCCTTCAAACCACCTCTTCTGTAAATATCACCAACATCTTCTTTTAAAGCCTCTATTGTGTTGCCAGCTTTTTCAAAAGCATAGGGCTTGAAAGCCACTCCCTCCATTTGAAGAAACCTTGCCATGTCATAAAAAATTTTGGCAATCTCATGATTATTCATTTGTATAAAAATTTTCGTGCGAGATTACTTTATAGTACCTTTGCCAACAGGAAAACTATGAACCCCTCTTGGAACCTTAGGCGCCATCTCACCTTTGTTTAAGAATATAAAAAAGGCTGCCAATAGAGTAAGTGCGCTAGTGGCTATGAAAATTAAATTAAACCCTGCGTACCCAGCCATAATACCACCTATTGCCCCAGTGACTCCCACTCCAACACCAACCAAAGTGTTATTTAAACCGGTTTCAAAGGCCTCGTGCCCCTTATCAATGTGTCTAATATAAATTGCGTTATAAGATGGAGTCACCATAGACATTCCAATTGCATGAATTACCTGCAAAGCATAAATATGCCAAGGAACAGAGGCAAATATAAAGCCTATTGGGATAAGGCCGGTTATTATTGTCCCATAAAAGCAGAACCAAAAGTCATCTATTTCTCCGTGGTTAATATCTAAATATCTTGCAATAGGAAGCTGAAGAACGGCTTTTGTCCCCCAATAAAACAATGTTGCAAAACCAACAACCTTGGCTCCTTCTGCAACACCTCCAGTAGAAATATTCTCTAAAATAAAAATTGCAAAAACTGGGCTCAATAGACCCCATCCTGAATTAATGGTAAAATCCCAGTATAAAAATGATCTTATTACTTTATTGATAGAAAACATTTAATAATCTTAATAATATTCATTACATTATAACACCTGCAACAAAAAAGCGCCTATTTTAGGCGATTTTTTGTTAGCTAATTTCGTAGCTAATATTCTTTATTTTATATTTTCTCTTTTCTGGTGAATTTATGACCACTTCCTCTCCAACCTTTCTTCCTAGCAAAGCCTTTCCCACAGGAGACTCATTGCTTATTTTCCCAACATCTGGATTTGCCTCCAAAGTACCAACTATCATAAAGTCATTGTTTTTTCCGTTTGTCTCCAATTTAACCTTAGCTCCTATATCAACAAAAACCTGATTCTCCTTGGATGGTTTTTTAATAATTTCATGATCCTCAAAAACTTCTTCTAAAAAACTGATTCTTGACCTTAGAGTATCCATATCTTCTTGAAAACTGATAAATTCTGGGTTTACATCTTCTGACTCCAAAATTTTGGGAGCCTCCTCTCCTATAGTTTTATGCCGTTCAGAAGCCACCAACTCTTCGTATTCTTTTTTAAGCTCTTGCAACTTCTCTTTTGTGACATAGAAAACTTTTCCTGACATGTTTTTGTTTTTAAATTTTGATTTTAATTAATACATGTTATATTTACTGGTTTCAAATGTCAACATTGCCATAATTCACAGTTTTATGTAATAAAAAGGCCCGCATTTCTGCAGGCTAAAGTATTTATTCTAATAATAACTGCCATTGCAGTTTTTGACCTGCCATGAATGGCACTACATCTCCGTATTGTTCAGGAATTATCCAATCCTTTTTAACTAACTTAATTTTGCCCTCATTAAGTGGTAATCCGTAAAATTCTGCTCCAAAGCGCGAGGTAAAATCCTCTAATTTATCTAACTTGCCTGCATTTTCAAATATTTCTGCAAGTAGTTGTGGCAAGATTGGAGCTGTGAATGCCCCGCAAGCGCCATGAGCACACTCTTTATTTTTTCTTATATGAGGCGCTGAATCAGATCCAAGAAAAAATTTTGGGTTCCCGCTCATTGCTGTTTCTTGTAGGCAATACATATCATGATAATCCTTTGGAATGGGATTACACATATTGTGTGGCTGGGTTCCTTTCCCAACAACATTATTAAGAGTTGTGCAAAGATGGTGGGCGGTAATAGTAGCTGCCACATTTTTTCCAAAACATTTTACTGTCTCAACCCCACTTACTGATGAAACATGCTCCAGTACAATTCTCAAATTTGGAAACGACCTTGAATATCTTGATAAGAATGGAATAAAAACATTTTCCAAGAATATTTTCTCGCGGTTAGTGACCAAAACTCCTGGAAGATCAAGTTCTCCATGAATCAAAACTATCATACCCAAATCATTCATTTTTCCAAACTTTTGCCAAGATTTGTATGAAAAAAAATCTGATAGGCCCTTGCCGTAAATTCCAGTGGGATAAATTTTCCCGGCAATAACCCCAAAAGAATGGGCCTCCTCAATAATTTTCAGAGTCGTGCTATCTGAAATCTCAATAGTCATAATTGGATCAAAACTAGGTTGAGGACTCACGCTATTGCGCACCATTTCGATATGGCTTTTATAGCGCTTTACATCTTTTACACAAAGGATGTGGCGAGGTTTTGGATTTGGCATAATGGTTGCCCGACCACAGTAATTCATTGTGAATGGGGCCACCTGCTCCATTAAATTATCTTCATAGTAAGCAGGAGTTTTGCTTTTTAGTCCCCTAAAATGAACATGCAAATCATCAAACCTTCTCAATTTTAAAGTTTTCACTTAAAACTCCTTTAACAAAGTGCTCGTCTTAAAAAACCCGCTTCAATGTTTTTTAACACTGAAGCGGGTTTTTTAATTTTAGACTCTTGAGAATCTTATAAATCCAGAACAAGGCACAATTTCTATTCCTCGCTTTTGAAGTTCATCGCAAAGCAAGTTCATCCCTAAAGAATCAGACGACATGTGTCCTGCTATTACAATATTTATATGGGCTGATTCAGCCTCTCTCCTGTGCTCTTCTGAAGTGTGCATAGCAATTACTGTGCCAATTCCGGCTTGAGCCATTTTTTCATACATTTTAGTAGAGCCTTCTGTTCCACCAGTAAATTCGGTGACGGCTATTTTTCCGGCTCTGTTGTCTGAAGATCCAACAAAAACTTTTGGACCCACTCCAATTTTCATAGATTCTTTATACTCTGGAAGCGCTTTTAAAATTTTCAAAATATCCCCAACATATTCTGGTTTTTTTTCTTCAATTAAATTTTTTACAAATTTGGCAGCCATATTATCAGCTGAGGTGTGAGCAACCATGAGATTAACTCCCAAAATTTTAGCCATATCAATAGTTCTTTGATGATTTATGGCATTAACGCCTCTGGCAACCTCCGAAATTCTTACCTTCATTAAAGACTCTGCAATATTAATTGGCACACCATATTGACTTAAAACATCAGCTTGCAAATGCATTACATCTGCCAACTGCGCTAACCCCCTGCCTTCAGGGTGATGAGCAATAGCCAAGTCAATGTCTCCCAATTGCTTTGCTAGTAAAATTTCTGCTGGCTCAATATCAATTCCCACCAAAACTCTTTTAATTTCTTTATCTTCATAAACATTAAAAACACCCGAATCCATATATGGGTTTTGTAATGCCTCCTGATCAAAATCTTCTCTTTGCTCAGAAGACAAAGAGTCAAATGTCTTCTTCTTTCTGTCTAATAGTTTTTGAACGCCCTCTCTTCCCCTAAAGTCAGCCTCTATACCTTTTTGAGTGAATAAATTGTGGATTTCACCTATTTTCATAGAATGTAAGAACTAATTTTAAATTTCAATTAAAATTGAAATGTTTAGATGTTTTAAAATTTTGGAACTTGATATTGATTTAAAATTTATAATTTAGATTTAAAAATTTTCATAAAATCTTTAAGATTTTATGCTCTTATATCTTTTAGATCTACTTTTCCTCCATCTTTTATTTATTCTGGCATTATGCCTTGTTGAGTTCCTCTTCATTTTATTTTTTTACTTTTACTTTTTTCTCTTTTGAATCTTTCTTTTCTGTTTTTTGCGATTCTTTCTTTATTGTTTTTGTTTAGTCTTATACAGGAGACTGAATAGACTTTTTATCCTTTTTTGTAAATCTTTGATAAAGCTCGTTTATTTTTTCCTCTTGTTTTTTAATATCAAAAAACTGGGCTCTTATTCGGGCTTTCTCAAGTCTTATAAATTTCTTATCTGATTTTTTTATAGTATTATTTTTTGACATAGTAGTAATAAAAAATGGCTCTTAACCATCCTTTATAGACTAACACAAAATAACTAGAAAAGCAACTGCCGTTTAATTTTATTTGCGTTCCCGTGACTTAACATTCCTAAATATGAATTAAGCGATTGTTGAGAAGAATTGTTTTGCACCTTCTTTAGTATTCTTCTCTTGGTCACCGCCCTTAACACTCGATGATCAAAAAAGTGCACCCAGCCTAAAAAATCTACTCCTGATAATAAGGTTTTAATAGAAATCTTGTTAGGATGCAGGATTAGCTGCAATCCCTCAAATAAAAAGCTTTTAATTTTAGGTACAGCATCTTCAAGCTCATGTTTGTTTTCAGAAAGAATCACAAAATCATCAGCATACCTAATGTAGTACTTGGCTTTGAGTTGGTGTTTTACAAATTGGTCAAACTGGTTCATGTAGATGTTGCAGAAGAGTTGGCTGGTGAGGTTTCCGAGCGGTAAGCCTTTATCGAGCTCGCCAGAATTGAAACTTTGAATAACTTCTGTGAGCAAATTAATGATTCGACGATCAGAAATGTATTCCTGTAGTATTCCAATTAATATCTGCTGGTCAATAGAATGAAAGAACTTTTTAATGTCACACTTTAATATCCAACAGGTTTGAGTATCGTTCTTAGATGCGGCGTAGGCATAAGCTCGGAACTGGTTGATCGCTCTGTGGGTACCTTTGTTGACTCGGCAAGAATAAGAGTCTGCGGAAAATGTCCTATCAAAGAATGGATAGAGAATACGATAGATAGCGTGATGGAGCAATCTATCACGAACGGTGGCTTTATGGATGATTCTGGGCTTTGGGTCTGCAATTCGGAACTCGTGGTAATTTCCATGACAGTATGTTCCGTTGATTAAATCTTGGTGCAATGATAGGATGTTACCCATTAGGTTGAATTTAAATGTTTGCACATCTTTCTTCTTGCGTTTGCCTTTGACAAACTCCTTCCAGGCAAGTAGCAGATTTTCCAAAGAAATAATATCTTCATAACTATGAACCAGTTGAATTTTCATCAAAATACTTTTCCTTCTAAGCCCCCCCCCCCACACTA
>VGLO01000039.1 GCA_016866675.1 Candidatus Staskawiczbacteria bacterium
TACTTTAATCTAGGATGTATCAAAGACATAGCCTGTAATTCCTCATGCATATCCCCACTGCCAAAAATCCAAAGCTCAATATCATCCTGAATATTCTGAAAAGCGTCTAAAAGCAAACCTAATCCATATTTTCTTGACAGTCCCCCGGCATACATGATGGATTTCTTTCCTGAAACTTTAGCTGGCTGGATGCCATCAAATAACTCGGGGTCACAAATACCTTCAATGATTACATAAGGCTTATTATTGACATTTATCAACTTGTTCATCTCCTCAGTTAAAAAAACATATTTATCAAATTTTCCCTGAATTAAGGAAGTCAATTTGATGTATGGTTTTGTTAATATTCTGAGCACTTTATTTTTCTTTGCGGTAATAAAAAGATACTCAGGTATATCTGCAATTACTGTTGTACACTTTATCTTAAACAATTTTGAAATTAAAATCACAGCGGCGGCAACAGGTAAAAATTGAGAGTATATTACTATTAGTTTATTGGAACCTCTTCCTTTGAGGGCCCAGTTCAATCCAACTAATAAGGCTGAAATAAAAAACGACAGTTGTTTTAGTCCATGAAAGTTTAAGGCAGGTAGCCACTTTGTTTTTACACCTTCCGTTACTTCTTCTTTTTTTAACCCCCAGCCAACAACTTTAGAAGCAGGAACTGAAGGAACTGAAGGGAAGGAATAAACATTTAAATCAAATTTATCTTGTTGACTTAATCCTTTCAGCAATAACCTATCGAACACAAGCGGCGCAACAGAACCTTTTACTATACTTTTAAGCTGTATAGCGTTCCATGTTTGCTCATTACAGGTCATGCTTAAGTATAATACTGAAATCTGTTCACTCATAACCTATAAAATCAACGTATTGTGTATAATATCTTTTAAAGCAGTCAACACCCCACCAAAAAATATGTAATACAAAAAAAACACAAAACTACCTTGTATTACTGGTTCCATAAACATCATTAAAAAAAGTACAAGGTAAACTGACCCAAGAAAGGCTTTCATTTGAATTGAAAACAATAAAGAATTAATCACTCTCCAACAAGAATAAGTAAAATACAAGGAAAGAACCATTAGGAACATCATGGGCACCACCCCTGCTTCGTATCTTAAATCAAGCCAAAGATTATGGAAATGCCCTATCCGTTTTGATTCTCCTCCCAATGGATATTCAAAAATATTATTTATACCCTCCATCCATCTCTCTGCTCGCGATCCCGCTTCGGATAAATCGTCAGAAACCATGCGTTCATAAAGAAATGAGGTTAATTCAAAATTTGCAAAATCAAAAACCGACACTGAATAAATTATAGCAAAAAATAAGACTATCATAACTGCCTTGCTAGAATTTTTAACTTTTTTAAATCCGTAATAAAAATTTATGAGTAAAAGAATACTTAATATTACAATGGGTGAACGAGTAGCAACCAATGAAGTAACCATTATCGCCAGAATAGTCAAGAAAGATCCTACAAAAAAATATTTTGTTAATTGTCCTGTTCTTTGGAAAAAGTAAAGTGGCATAAAAACCATTAATGGAACAATGTGCAGTCCAACAAGTGTCGCACTAAGCCCTGAAACTTCTTCTGCCCTGCTATAGAATTTGATTTCAGCTGTCCTAGAACTAATTATCCCCTCATTTAAATATGTACTTAAAATTGAATACATAAATAAAAATGATAAAGCGAATAGAGTTGTAGACAGAAATAATAGAATATTTTTTTCAGTTCTAAATAATCCAATGCTAAGCTTTCCAGTTTTATAGATTACTAGTGGCAAAAGAGCAAATGCAAATATTGTTGGAACTCTAATTCCCACATTAAATGATGCAAAAATCAAATAGGTTATACCAAATAGGATTAAAACAAACTCAGGACTTTTAATCTTTAAAAACTCAAAAGGATACCATATTAACATATATAAAACAAGCAGGATTCCTATATATTTATGCGTACCATAAATGTCCAAGAAAAAGAGTATGATCGAAAATATAAATACAAATCTTTTCAAAAACTTATTTTTTGAATGTCAAAATTTAGGTTGAAGTGAATTAAATTAATCAAGCAATTTAGATAAATTATTAATTTCAGAAAAAAAGATTGCTTTCGTTCTAATCCAATCAAAATCTTTATACCACCATTTTAACTCTAACAATAATTTAATTTTATCATCTGTAAAACGAAAACGAATTACTCTTGCTGGAATACCTCCTACTATTGCAAAAGGAGGCACATCTTTGGTAACAATAGACCCGGCAGCTATAATTGCACCGTCCCCTACACGTATTCCACCGATAATTTTTACGTCTTCGCCAATCCACACATCACTTCCTATTATTACAAATTTACTTTTCATGGAATCTGTATACAATGTTTCCTGAAATATAGATTTCAGCACGAAAGAAAAGCCGGCTTGCTTAAGTACTGAGAAAAAACTAGGATGAGTAGAAATAAAACCTTTAGTAGGATGGGTGTAAGGTAAGACTTTTACATTTGGAGATATAGAGCAAAAATTGCCAATGTCAACGTTTGGCAAAGAACAATTAGGCCCTAAATACGATGCACGTCCAATACTTGCATTTATAATGTTACAGTTTTCATGAATCTTGTTAAAGCCGCCAAATTTAGAATTCAAATTCAAAATAACCGTCGAGTTAATCCATACTTTTTTTCTTTTCAATAAAATTGAGTAGAAGAATGTAAAAAGTATTCTACTGTACTTTTTAATCATAAATCATTGATTTAAAAATTTTAATTTGATACGCTGGATTGTATCGTTCATCAATAACTTTATAACAATTTTCTCTTATTTTTTCTCTAAGTTTAATATCTAAATTTATCCACTTTCGAATAGTTAGGACCAAATCATCTACATCATCTTCTAGGAAAAAATCTCCAGTAAATCCAGGCATAATGGCTTCAAATTCTGGCATTTGGTTTTTAAAATTAGAGTGAGTAATAGCCGGGGTTCCATAACTTAAAGTATGCATAGCAGTTAAGCCAATATTACCGGGAGAAACACATACGTCTGAGTTATAAATTAGTTGAGACAATATTTCTTCATTGTAACACGGACCATACATCCATATATAATTTTGTAAATTTAATTTTTCTGCAATAGAAAATAAATTGACATTCTCATTGTCTTCTCCAACAACAATAAGATTAACGAAAACGCCTTTTGACCTTAAAATTGACAATGCGCTTAATACGTATTCTACTTTTTTACTCTTCTGAATTCTTCCAATATATATTAAAACTGGGTACTCATTTTTAAAAAAATTACTAAACAGTTTAGATGTTTCCAATTTTTTTCTTAACAAGAGCATGTTTTCATGGTCCAACGAATTATAAATACATAATAATTTATTTACCTTAAAACCCCTTTTTACCATTATATTCTTCGAATAATCACCATACAATAAAATTTTCGTAGCAAAATAATAGAAAGGGTAATTAATTATTTTAGATTTCCAGTTTAAATCTTGATAAAGCCCATGCGTCCATATATATGTTTTTTTTCCTGTAATTTTGGCTAAAATCAGAATTATCCAATTAGATAGATAAGAGGGATCACCATACAGTATATAGTATTTGTAATCTTTTAAAACCAATTTCCACGACCCTTCCTGCCACGTAAAGTATTTGAAAACTTTTATATTTTTCAATACTTTCTTAAATCCTCTCAGCATATTCAAATCCATACCCTTGATACCTGGAGCCCAATCTAATCTATCACCAAAATAAAAGTCACAACCCAGCTCGGTGTCCATCTTAACAAAAATACCCTCTCGGTAATGTAAATAGAAATTATAAATAAGACAATATTTATTGCTCATAATAACTAATCATTTAAAAATTTGAATTTTTTTCTTCGCGAGAATTAGTATATTATCAAATTGGACTCTTTCATTCCTATTTAGACCAAATAACCAAAAGAAAACCGTAAACAAAATAAAAGATGTAGATAAAACAGTTAACAATCTAACTAACCCCTCATTAAAAATATTGCGAATTACAAATGTAATGATTAAAGTAAGGAGTAAAGGTAAGAGAATTTTTGCAACCCCGTTTCTCAAGAAATGTCCAACTTCCATTCCTGCAATCTTATGTCCAAAATATAGACGATTGAAAAAAATAACAAGAGAAATTAAAAGCGCAATATTAAAAATTGACGTTGGGCCTGCGCCTAGGCGAAATGCAATAAAAGCAATTGGCACATTCATTAGTCTAAAAAAAGTCTCCGTAACCTGAAATCTCTTAATTTCACCAATAGCTCTTATTGCTTCAGTAATTTGAAAAGTGAATTTTTCAAGCATCATATTTACCAATAATATTTGAAAAAAAATTACTGTAAAATCAGGAACATTTTTAAGCCAGAGACCTAGGAGAAAACTCGCTTCAAAAAAAACAGGAACTGCAAAAAGTGCAAAAAGAAAGGCTGAAAATTTGGTGCTTAGCTCAGTAATTTTTAGCATCCTCTGTCTGTCTCCATTACCTTCACTTTTCAACAATTGAGGATTTAGTGCCCGTGTCAAATTAACGGAAACCAAGTTCACCTGATCGGCTGCTGAGCTGGATAAACCTTGAGCTGCGTTCAAATTAACTCCAAAAAACATATTTAGAAGTATGCCCCTGATTTGAGTTACAGACATTGCACCAATGGAGCCGAAAAGATTCCATCCAGTAAAGGACAAAATCTTTTTCATCAAAACCTTGTCTATATATTCATTGAATCTGATTTTACATTCTTCATATCTAACCTTACTATACCATTGTTTTATCACCCTGAGTAAAATCTGTATGAGCAACATAAAAAAACCATATAAGATCAATAGGTTTGATTGGCCAATGGTTAGATACAAAGCAACGGCAAGTTTTAAAACATAACCAAAAATTTCCACTACAGCCAATACTAGCATGTTTTCATGCGCATTAATTACAGCATCATAAGGAACTGATATAACGGTAACGAATGTTGTGATGACCATAAACTGAAAAATCACCTTGGCATCAAATACCTTTTCAGCTGGAATTTTTAATAAATATTCAAACATGATCCAACCGCCAATTTCCATTAAAAAAACTACGATTGTACCAATTATGAAGTGTAAGTAAATTGTGGTATTAAACGTTTTCTTTATATTTTCTTTGTCGCCTGAACCCATACTATGCGCCATATAACGCATTGAGGTGTTAGCCATGTTTGAGTTCAATATACCTAGCATGCTTACCACCCCAGCTACCAGCATATATATTCCGTAATCGGTTTCACCCAAGGCATCGAGTACAATTCGTGTCGTGAATAACGAAAATACAACCCCAATTATAAGTTGAGCATATAAAACTCCAGTATTGATAATTATCCTATTGGCGGATTGCATAATTTTATGGACGAAATATGATTATTCGCTCCAAACTTTTCGTTTGATATAATCTGTATAACTCAAAATAATCCTTACCACCTTCTCACTGACATTCGGCATGGAGTAGTCGGCGACTTGTTGGAATTTGGTGATTGGTGATTGATGATTAACTATTAGTAAATCATCACTACTTTTCAACCCTTGATTACTAGTGATTCGCTCCCCAATAGATTGAAATTCAAGCTGGGCGAGGCCTTGAAGGATTCGCTCCGGATTCAAACCTACCATCATCACTGAAGCTTCTTCCATTGCCTCAGGCCTTTCATGTGCTTCACGGATATTCAATGCCCTAAAATTCATGATTGAAGACTCCTCAGATATGGTACCACTATCTGATAA
>VGLO01000040.1 GCA_016866675.1 Candidatus Staskawiczbacteria bacterium
AGACCTGCCTTCATTAACAAATACAATTGTACTGTATCAAGAATATTGTTACCTCGGGGATAACAACAATGACCAACTGTTCAATCCATTAAGGCACATCTCTTACATGAGCGATGTCAAAAAGCATATTTCAAAACTGCTTTTGGACCAAGATGGCAATCTTAAGAACGAAGATTATATGCGCAAGAAAGTTCCTTATCTGAATTTTGAACAACTTAAGGGTTATCTATCATGATTTACAGCTCAAGAAATAAACAGCAGCAAGTGTCTGTTAGGTTATTAAAATCGGTTAAAAAACTAAATATAATTTTTCTGTTTTCATTAGTTTTACCGTTGCTTGCCACAACTGGTTTTGGGTTGGGTTTTTTAACTACTGGACCCACACTATACGATAATGGAAGTGATATAACTACAGGCATAGCGAGGGTTCAGGTCAATCAGGCCTCAGGTACCGCATTTTTAATAACTCCGGATAAACTCATAACTTGTCGTCATGTAGTTGAGCAAAACGAAGGTCCAGTGGAACTGCGTTTTGTTAAACACAACAATGACATTCAACTGGGTAAAGTAATTTATCAATCCAAAAATTTGGACTTCGCAATTATTCAACTAAGTGATAAACTGGATAATTCCTACAATGTAATGAAGTTGGGCAGTGCTAACGATGTAAAACTAAATCAGGAAATTGCCACCATTGGATATCCAGAAGGAATCTTTGCATCTTCATTAGGCACCATTTCAAATACTGATGTGAATGGCAATAGTGATTTATTACAAATGTGGTTGGGAGCATGGCATGGAAGTTCAGGATCACCAGTATTTGACAGAACCAACAATAATGTTTTGGGTATTATTACAAGTGGTATGGATGAATCTAAAATGATTTTTGCTTTGAAAATAGATAAAATCATAGAAGATTTACAAAACAACAAAATCAATATTGACAATTTATAAAAATGACTTTTGATTATCACAATATCCTACATTACTTTTCCGAAGGCTATGGGGTCGTTCCTTTCTTATTTTTTGCGGGAAGTATTGTAATTCTTGCTATTGTATTCTTTGCAGCAGTTGGTATCATAGGCCGAAAACTGAGACCTTATTTGCTATGGTCCCTACTCAGAACCAGGGCTTATTCGATTATAACAGCTGGATTTATATTTCACCTAGCCAATGTATTTATATTTCTTAGGTACGATTTTTTCGAAAAGTATAAATATTATTCACTTGGAATAATTACGGTTTGGCTATTTACCGTTTACGCATTTTATGAACTTAACAAAATCGTAAAATTATTAAAGCAAAGTCCATACGCTATTGCAGGTATAAGTTCATCGAGGTCTTTACATTTCAAAAATGCAACGGCTATTATTAATAAGGCAAAATCTATTTATCTACTGTGGTTTTTATTCTTCATTCCCTACCTTTTATTGTTTCTAAATCCTTATTTCACACCAAATTATGCTTTGGTATTTGATAACAGTGGTTCAATGCAACAATCAGTTGAAGATGCAAAAAGCTTTGTTAAAAAGGAATTTTCGGATGCCCTTAGCAGCAATACTGAATTTATCATAACCAAAATCCCCAGGAACGAAAAGTTCGATATCATACTCAATGAATTCCAAACCAGACTTACAAGAGAAAATGCTCAGACAGGTAGTATACAAATTTCTTTAAAATGGGACAACCTTAATGATTTAGATCTTCATTGTATAGAACCCAATAACAATAAAATATTTTTTGGAAATAAACTTTCACAAACCGGAGGCAACCTTGATGTAGATATGAATGCAGGTGGTAAAACATCCAGCAAACCTATTGAAAATATTTATTTCGGATTTGGTAAGGGACTCCCCGGCAAATACAAAATTATTGTTAATTTTTTTGCGAAGAAGACACCTGTGAGTAACAATCGATTTGATGTGCTTTTGAGTGTAAACAATAGTTTACATCTATTAACCGGCACTGTTGGTACAGAAAAAGCTGATGCAACAGTCTTTGAATTTAACTACAATCCCAATAAGATTCCTACTGTTAAAGATTTTACACTCGGTCCTAACATAAAAATTAATTCTCTTAACAGTATTAAAAGTATTACAGAAATCGTATCTACAAATTCGAATGATCTTCGTGCCCAAACTTTTCGTGTAAATTCTAAAGAGGCTTTTTCAGACAGCATCAACAATCTTCAGCCTGATGGTTTTGGATCTCCCATAAGCCAATTGATTAAACAAAACTATGCAGAATGCCTAGAGTATTTTGGCCAAAATTCGAATAACAATCGCTGTGTCATAATAACCGATGGTGAAGACGAATCCCTCATAAATGACGTTTATACAGGAGAAAATTTTATTCTTGAATATGAAAACCTTACAGGCAAAGAAACGATGAAACCTATTGATTACTTTTCTAACATTGACTTTGTTATATATGAGGGAGCCAGCAGTGGTTATATAAACACAAAACTCCATGAATTGGCCGCAAAAAACAAAAATGTCAAAGTTCACATAATTAACAGTTCAGAATCTTCTTCAAACAAAATCTTTCAAAATATTTTCAAGAACATCATAATAGAATGGGAATATCTATATATGTCCCTTTTACCTATATTGCTTTTTGGTCTTATGTTGCAGGTTAAATTAAAATGATTTTCAAACTAAAGGCAATAAGTATAATATTTCTTTGAAGTGAATTCCCTAAGAACTATTGTATTTTTAATTCTGTCCATTTCTTCTTATAATCTTTATGGCCAAAAGAAAAAGAGATTAATCGCAAGATTGATAGAATATTCTGATAGTCTCCGACAAGAAGACTCATTGAAATTGGTCGAAATAGAATCTGCCGAGAAAAGTATTGAACAGTTGGAGGAGGATATTCTAATATTAAATAAAAAAAACAATGTATTCAATGACTCTGTAATCTGGCTTGTCTCTAAGATGCGGAATCTTGAAGTCAGAAACAGAACACTTAAATGGGACTCGATTCAGTTGCAAAGCAACCAAAGCATAATAGATAGCCTAAACAATACATTGTATTTTTATCCTGCAGCATTATTTGACAGCTTATTTGTTACCAATATTCCCAACAACAAATTAGATTACCTAAGCCCTAATGATTTATTTATAAATAAATACCAAATACACTTTTCCATTGAGAAGAAAACGTGTCTTAATTCTTTACCAGAAGTAGGGTGTATTGTAAATCCTCAAGATATTAAAACAACAATCCTTAAGGATTATTCCCAATACAAAAATATCCCCTGGGTAAATGAAGGTTTTCTAGGTCTTGCACTGGAAGATTTGAGCCTCATGTATTCTACTTACTGCTTTTACAACATTAAAAATATTGAAAGCAATAAAGTGATAGGCTTAAAATATATAGTCATTAAGATATCAGGTCCTAATGACAACAATACCAAAGTGATTCTAAACCAACTTATCCGGACTATGGAAATTAAACCTAATTGGTTTAATATGTATTGATAAAATAAATATTCCTAAAATGGCAATACACCGCCGTTAACCGTGGCATCGATGAAATAGAAAATTTTAAACCCATGATAGAAAACAAATTTGCAATAGACGGCTAAAGAGTGGACATGGATTTTAATTTTATTATAGCTCATGCTGTAAGAGAAAATAACGTTAAGTTCATTACTGTAACACATAAGGAAGAAGAAGATGTTTATGAAAAACACATTTTTGAAAATCTTGAAGATTTATTTAATTTTTTACACAATAGCTACTTTGAAACCATAAGTCATATTTATTTCATTCAAATTGATGCTAAAGATGATAAATTTTATTATTATGTTATAAAATTCAACAATAAAGATAAAATTGTCTCAACAATTAATGAACTGAGCTTCAAAAATTCGTGGCGCATGTATGTTAATGGTGTAAGTCCAACGCGCTATGGAAATTACAACATATGGAACTGGTATAAGAAAAAAAATGTAAGAGAGCCCATTTTAAATTATTATGGCGATAATGACTTCTACCTTTCCAGTTATTCCCTAATTCAACAGCTGTCTCAACAAACCAAGTAAGATGATTTTTGAGTCTATGATTCAATATATAAAAGAGGATAGTGAAGTGCTTAAATCAGCCCGCATTCATCAACATAAAGATATAGTGGTGGTGTATAAAAAACCCAGTGCCCTAACCGCCCTGAAAAAATAGACGATTTAATAGGATTGCATACCGTAAAACAACGAATACATGAGTTACAAAAATTAAATGTAATCAATCAACACAAGAAAAAAAGGGACATTGCCACGCCCAATGTCACCATGCATCTCGTTTTTACCGGCAATCCGGGTATAGGGAAAACCACGGTGGCTAAAATCCTTGGGGAAATTTACCACAATATAGGCTCACTAGATAGCGGCCAAACGATTATGGTAAACGCAATGGATCTACTTGCAGAATATGTAGGGCAAACTGCACCAAAAGTAGAGGAAACATTCAACCATGCCCTCGGTGGGGTTTTGTTTATTGATGAAGCGTATGCCTTAAAACAAACCCGCGGAGGCTTTGGCGAAGAAGCCATTGCCAAGCTAATACAGCTCATGGAAGAAAACAGGAATGATGTTATGGTCATTATGGCGGGTTATGAAAAAAAAATGATGGATCTCTTGCAGATGAATGCAGGGCTCAAGGAACGCTTTACTGAAATCATACATTTTGACGACTACAATGAAGAGGAATTGAAGACCATTTTTATTAAAATGCTAACGGAATAAAACTACCATTTGACTGATGGTGGAATGCTTAAACTAGATGTTGTTATTGATAAGTTTTTGAACCAAGGAAAGTTCAAATCGAATGCCCGCAGCATCAGAAACATGGTAGACAAAACCTTTATCAATCAGGCCGTTCGTTTGCACGATGCTGTAATTTTCCCGAAAGATGCATTTTTAACCATTACAGCGGAGGATATACCGGATAGTTTGGAATAACATGTAACCCTCATCTCCGATTTCCTCCAAATTATCAAGGTGGTGAGCAATACATTAAATATTTAAATTGTAAATTCGCCCAATATCAATCAATAAATGTGTTGGAACAAGGGTAGGAATATTTTCATCTTTTGCAGGAGCTGGCTTCCTGGATTTAGACTTTGAAACTACTTAAGGTTTTGAGACTTTTTTTGTCAATGAAAAGTTACCTCTTGTGGTATCGGACGGAATCGAACCGTCGACACAAGGATTTTCAGTCCTTTGCTCTACCAACTGAGCTACGATACCTTTTTCACGCGGCCAAATGACCTAAATAAAGGTTCGAAAATAACACCTTTATCCCAAGCTTGCAAAAAGGAATTGAAAATAATGACCCAAATCCGCTATTCGCCCCTGTTTATCAGGGCACCGTCATAATCCTTTTCTACAAAATCCCGTCTACGGTAGTGCGGTACAGGGCTGCATCGCTAATATGTAAACTTCTCTTTAGCCCAACGTCAAGATTTTTTGAAAATCGGTAACGGTAAGTACTTCGGCCGGTACTCACATCAACGGAGTGATCGCCTTGGGGCGAAAGTCCCATCACACCTACATCCTC
>VGLO01000041.1 GCA_016866675.1 Candidatus Staskawiczbacteria bacterium
TTGAAGTTGATTATTGCCCTGATTGTCTAGGGATTTGGTTTGATAAAGATGAATTAATATATGCAAAAGATGATAACGATAGTCAATTAAAGTGGGTTGATTTTGATGTTTGGCGTCATAAAGAAAAGTTTCAAGCAGTGGCAGTAAGTAGAAGATGTCCAGTTTGCAGAATTCCTTTTGTTCAGATAGGATACGACAACTCAAAAGTTAAAGTTGATTATTGTAAAAACTGTATGGGGATTTGGCTAGATAGGGGAGAGTTTAAACAAATAATGATTTATTTGAAAGACAAAGCAGATTACGAAATATTGCATCACTACACAAAAAACCTTATTAAACAATTATGGGAAGTATTTACCGGGCCACAAAATTTTCGTGAGGAGGTAGTAGATGTAATGATGGTTTTAAAGTTATTAAAATATAAGCTAATGGTGCAACATCCTCATTTAGAAAAAATAATTGAGGAAGACCTGCCAAAGTAATCCGAAATTTACAATTTACAATTTGAAATCAATTTGAAATTATTTAATATAAAATGTTTAAAACATTCAATTCAAATTTCAAAATTGAAATTTCAAATTAAGTATTATGGATATATTAACAATAATTATTTTAGTTGTGTTGGCGGGATTAGTTTTTTGGGTAATAGGGGTTTTTAATAGTCTTGTTGTGCTAAAAAACAGAGCAAAAGAGGCTTGGTCAGATATTGATGTTCAATTAAAAAGAAGATATGACTTAATCCCAAATTTAGTTGAAACTGTTAAAGGATACGCAACACATGAGAGGGAATTACTTGAAAAAGTGACAGAGGCAAGGGCAAGTGCAATGGGAGCTAAGGGGACACATGACAAAGCAGAAGCAGAAAATATGCTTTCTTCAACATTGAAAAGCCTATTTGCTGTTTCAGAAAATTATCCTGATTTAAAGGCTTCAACAAACTTTTTAGAACTTCAAAGAGAGCTTTCAGATACAGAAAATAAAATTCAGGCTTCTCGAAGGTTTTATAATACCAATGTTAGAGATTTGAATATAAAGATAGAGGTTTTTCCTGCAAACTTAGTGGCTAATATGATGGGATTCAAGCAAATGGAACTATTTGAGGCTGGAGAACAAGAAAAAGAACCGGTTAAAGTTAAGTTTTAAAACTCTATAATGCCAAGTATTTATAAGCACGCAGATTCCAATACAAGGAAAACGTGGTTTTTAATGACTATTTTTTTAGTATTTATAATTTTTGTAGGATGGCTTTTTAGTTATATATTGGAAAGCAGTGCCATTTTGTATTTTGCTGTTTTTTTGAGTATTGCAATGAGTATTTCCAGCTACTGGTTTTCAGATAAGCTTGTGCTTTCAATGGTAAAAGCAATTCCCATTGAAAAAAAAGATAATTCAGAGCTTTATAATCTTGTTGAAAATTTATGTATTACCGCTGGCCTTCCTTTGCCAAAAATATATATTATAAACGAAGCCCAGCTTAATGCTTTTGCCACAGGAAGGGATAAAAATCATGCGGTAATAGCTGTGACCAGAGGCTTGCTTGAAAAATTAAACAGACTGGAATTAGAGGGAGTAATTGCTCATGAATTGTCTCATATTGGAAACAAAGACATGCTTATTAGTACTGTAATTGTTGTTTTTACTGGAATAATTGCTTTGCTCTCTGATTTCTTTTTAAGAATTACTTTTTGGGGAGGAGGAAGAAGAGATGGCGACAGAGATAATAACGCTGGGGCCTTGCTAATGATTTTGGGAATTGTAGCTGCTATTTTAGCACCTTTAGCTGCTACATTAATACGCCTCTCAATATCAAGAAAGCGGGAGTTTTTGGCTGATGCCGATGGTGCACTATTAACTCGTTATCCTGAGGGACTGGCTTCAGCTCTTCAAAAAATTGATACTGATGTGACTCCAATGAAGGTTGCTAATAACGCAACGGCTCACTTGTATATTGATTCTCCTTTTAATGAAAAGCAAAGTACTAATTGGTTTGTGAAATTATTTAGCACTCATCCGCCAATTGAAGATAGAATAAAAGCGTTAAGAGATATGGATATTTAAAATGACAATAATTCAGTCTATTATTTTAGGAATTCTTGAGGGAATTACCGAATTTCTGCCCATTTCTTCTACGGGGCATTTGATTTTAGCCAATAAAATATTTGGAATTGTAGATGAAAGTTTTACTAAAAGTTTCACAATAGCAATTCAATTTGGAGCTATTTTAGCTGTTGTAGTGCTCTATTGGCAAAAGATTTTTTTAAATAAAAATCTCTTTAAAAAAGTATTAGTTGCATTTTTACCAACAGCTGTCCTTGGCTTTTTATTTTATAAAATTTTAAAACAGTTTTTACTGGAAAGCACTACCATTGTTTTATGGTCGTTAATTATTGGCGGAGTAGCACTTATTATTTTTGAATTGTGGTACAAAAAACAAGACAAAGATTTGCATACAGAGAATATTACGTACAAAAAATCATTTTTTATTGGAGTTTTTCAGTCTTTGGCAATAATCCCCGGTATTTCAAGAGCCGCCTCAACTATTGTTGGCGGATTATTAATGGGAATTAAAAGGCAAACCATTGTTGAGTTTTCTTTTCTCTTAGCTGTGCCAACTATGGCAGCAGCCACCGCCTATGATTTATATAAATCAGCTGGCAACTTTTCTTTTGATAATTTTTATATTCTGGCCATAGGGTTTATTGTTTCTTTTGGCGTTGCAGTATTTGCAATAAAATGGCTTTTAAAATTTATTCAAAACCACACTTTTATTTCATTTGGAGCTTACAGAATAGTTGTGGCTATGCTATTTTGGATGCTAATAGTCAGATAAGGAGGAGTCCTATAGCGGCCATTAGAACGAGTAGCTTGTCTCGATTTATTAAAAATTAAATGTTCTACTTTTACATTTTAAAATCAGAGAAGACGAATCAATACTATATTGGTTCGACAGAAAATTTTGATAATAGATTAAAAAAGCATAACCTGGGTATGGTAAAATCCACTAAAAGTTCAAAACCGTGGAAAATGGTTTTTATTCAAAATTTTCTTACTTTCTCAGAAGCAAGAAAGATGGAAGTCAAGGTTAAAAAATGGAAAAGTAGAACAGCAATTGAAAGATTAATCGATAATAATTTTTAATAAATCGAGGATCCTCGATAATTTATTTATAGTGCGGAGGGGTCGCATAGTGGCTATTGCAACAGCTTGGAAAGCTGTGCCTCGAAAGAGGTTCATGGGTTCGAGTCCCATCCCCTCCGCACTGGTGAAATAAATTATCGGGAGAAAGACGTGCCTCGAAAGGGGCTCGTGGGTTCGAGTCCCACCTCCTCCGTATTTTATGAATATGTTTAAGCCTGTTAAGGCAAATTCAGTCAGTGAATATGTAAATATGTTAGAGCCCAGTCGTAAAAAAACGATTGAGTTTTTGCATAAGTTTATTAAAAAAACTTCGCCAAAGCTAAAGTCTCATTTTGCTTATAATATGCTTGGGTACGGCAGTTTTAAATACACAAATTATAAAAAGGAAATAGTATATTGGCCAATAATAGCTTTGGCAAGTCAGAAAAATTATATAAGTTTGTATATTTGCGCACTTGATAATGGTGAATATCTTGCAGAAAAGTATAAAGAAAAACTGGGTAAGGTAAGTGTGGGAAAGAGTTGTATAAGATTTAAAGAAATTGAGAACATAAATCTAAAAGAACTATCAAGGTTAATAAAAATGGCTGAAAAAAAACCTGGACTGGTTAAAAAATAATTACCAACAACAATAAATCCTATGTCAAAATAGGATTTTTGTTTACAGATTATGTGGATAACTTCCAAATAATTTTTTAGTTGATTTTTATGTTAAAATATAAGAATAAATAAACGCGGAAATAATCGTGCTTTTTTCGATGTATATTTTAGAAATTTTAAACATAAAAAAGATTAAGAAAAACATTATGGTTTTTTCATCTTTTTGTTTAGCTTCTCTAATTGTTTTTTCCTTTATATTTTCAGGGGGGTTAAAATATATTACTGCAGCAACCGGAGCCCCAAAAATAATAGTTCAACAAGGAAGACTTCTTAATGGATCTGGCGATTTACTTGGAAGCTCTTCTGGAACGAATTATTGTTTTAGATTTTCAATTTACGATGCATCTAGTGGTGGATCAAAACTTTGGCCATCGGGTACTCCTTCAATCATGACAATTAGTGTGGTGAGTGGAATATTTAATGCTCCAATTGGGGACACTTCTGCTGGTGGTGATACTTTGGACTTAGATTTTCAAACTACAGACACTTTATACTTAAATGTTGATGTTGCATCATCTTCAGGTGGATCTTGTTCTGGAGTTAGTTCTTTTGAAACACTTACACCTAGACAAAGAATTGTTTCTTCAGGTTATGCGATTAATTCAAATACTGTTGGAGGTTTTACTCCAGCCCAATCAGCTTCCGGGAGTCAGATTCCAGCACTGACTTCTGGTAATTTAGTACTTGGGGGGACAAATCCACAAATTAATGTTTCAAGTACTAATACGTTAACTTTTCAGGGCGGAGCTGGTACAGGAAACATTCAATTTTTTTCTTCTTCAAATAATATTACTTCAGGTGGAGCTTTGACTATTGCAGGAGCTTTTGTAGCCGGAGGTGCAATTTCAGGCTCCAACCTCTCTGGTACCAACACCGGAGACCAGACTACGGTGAGTGGTAATGCAGGAACAGTCACATTCTCAGATGCCGGAGGTGACACCACAACATTTGTTGCCTTAGGAACTGCAGCCACTGGTTCATTATCTCCTGCCACCGATGCGGGTTTAACCTACAATGCAACAACTAATGCTCTAACTGCTACTACTTTTGTGGGAGCGTTGACGGGTGATGTCACTGGTAATGTTTCAGGTACCGCAGCCACTGTCACTGGAGCTGCTCAATCGGCAATCACATCTTTGGGAACTCTTACATCTCTTGATGTAGACAATATTAACGTCAATGGCAACACTATTATTAGTTCTAACACTAATGGAAATATTACTTTGACGCCAAATGGAACAGGTAATATTGCTCTTGGAACACTAACAATAAACGCAGACCAAACTGTTGGAGCCGGACAAGACAATTATGTTTTAACTTATGATGATGCAACCGGACTAATTAATCTTGAAACTACTGCTATTAGTGGTGCAAATACAGCACTATCTAACTTATCTTCAGTAGCCATAAACGCAGCCTTAGTCTTGGGTACATCTGATGCATTTGCGTTGGGGTCAGCAACAAAAATGTGGTCTGACTTGTTTTTAGCTTCTGGAGGGGTTGTTAACTGGAACAATGGAGCTCACACTATATTTGAAGACACAGGCAATGATGACTTAACTGTCACTGGTGGTGGACTTAGATTGTCTACAGCTGCAAGTTATTTAACACTTGAATCA
>VGLO01000042.1 GCA_016866675.1 Candidatus Staskawiczbacteria bacterium
CATGTTAATTATCGAATTAACTTTGTATCAATCTTATTCTATAACCTTAACAGAGTTGACCTTAGTCTTGTCAAATATAGCCTTGAGTGAATAAGCATAAGTTACTTCATTATTATCTAAATTATATTTCTCAGATACACCTAAAACAATAAGTTCGTAATTTCCATCCTTCAAAGTCAGAGAATAATCTCCCAAAGAGAGCTTGGCATATAAATTATTACTTAATCCAGACTCCCTTTTTTCAGAAGCATATTTTCTCAAAGAGATATTAAAAGACTTTTCAAATTCGCTAGAACTCTTAGAATCAAATATTGATTTATCTACAATATCTCCAAAACCCTTCAATACAAATTTATGAGATGCTTCTGCAAAATCAGAAGAAGCTCTTAATTCAGCTTTTATCAAACTCAAATCAGTATTGCTTGAAAGCATAACATAAAGTGCAAAAATAACAAGCAAAAACGCTCCAATCACAAGCATTATTGTTCCTACATGAGCTTTCCTATTCATCGACCCTCCCTAGTAAAAAGAGATTCATCGGTACAAATTCTCCTTCTATCAACATTGCTTAATTTTGTATCAAAAAATGAATAAAATTTAGTGCTTCCATTATCTCCAGTTAAACTTAATTCCCCATTTTCATCAATTTCATATTCTTTTAAATCAAAATTAGAAGAATATATTCTAGTCCATTGAATCTTACGAACAAAAGCAAAATAACTTCCAGAACCATACTTACTTTCAAAATGCTCATTAAGAGTAAAATTAATCTTAGAAATAAATTCTTCTCTTGCAAAGATATTCATTCCACAAAAACCAGATAGCATCTGTTGAACAGTCAAAACCTTTCCTTCATATAAGACATAATCATCTAAAAAGTCATCAGCCAAAGAATAACTTTCAATATTATCTCTTAAAATAAAAGTAGAAACTAAAATATAAGCTAAAATCACAAGCAGTAAAAAGATTATTGAGGGAAATTGAGTAAGAATCTCTCCAATAGTACCTTTTCTATTATTCATGCAAGTGCTCTCCTTGAATTCTGAGAACTTCCAACTAAAATATAATCTTCTCCGCTAACATCTTTGCCATAAGAAGAACAAATAGGATAATCTTTATTTTTTTCCCTAACATTCAAAAAACACCTATTTCTAAAATCTGTAACTCCTAAAGTAAATTCGGCTCCAGATTTATCCTTAACATAAATCAAATGCTCTCCATCTTCAATAACTTTTTTAGCAATAATGCATTTATTATAGAAATCTTCAGGTGTCAATGAAGCAAGATCAAAATTTTGTTCTTTTATACAATCACGAACAGAGTCAAGCAAAGCCCTAGATTCTGCTTTTCTATAATCATATCCAGTACCAAAATATCCAACTAATCCTCCATAAAGCCCGATAGCAATAACTGCCATCATTAAGAAGTAAACCGTATACAAAACACCTGTGCCTAAAACTCCTTTTTTATTCATACTCCAGCCCTCTGCCTTTCAACAACTTCAAATAAGAATCTTGTAGCTATAGAATTTCCAGATACGGATTCTACTCTAAAATTAACAATATCTACATCGTTAAAAAATTTGTAAATAGTTCCAGAACCCAATCTAGAGCTAACTCTTAATTCATTATTTACATTATCCACATAAATTGTTTCTTCAAATTTTTTCCCATTTTTATTCGCAACAACTGCGAGTTTACTAACATCAAGCTTAAAACTCATTCCAGGTTCAGCAGCATTAATTAAGCGAACAATTTCTTTTGCATAAATATCTTCAATTAAAGCGCTCCCATCAGAATAAGAGCCAATACCCCAAAACATTATTCCAAAAAACATTGCAAAAATGACAATATGAATTAGATTATCCATCACAATATTTGCTCTTTTATCCATGTTAAGATCTACCTAAAATTTCTCTGCTAATAAAACATTCATTTTCAAGTTTATTATAAGGGCCATCTCTTAATTTCGCCCCGTTTACTTTATTCTCACTAACCCATTCAGACTCTCTCTGCCCATAATCATAAGATATAAAGACAAAATCATTTTTTTTGCTAACAAAAATATCCATAAGTCCATTTTCATGAATAATACAAGATGAATTTAATCTAGAGGTATAAACCCCCTCACTATTTCCCCCAGTATAAGTAATTTGACCGAGCAAATTAACATCTCCATCTACATTTTTACAATAACCAACTTCTTGACATTTGCTAATAGAACCCTCACATAAACATATACAACTATTTTCAAAACATTTCTGAGGTTTTCTATCCTTGCTAATAACTTCACCTTCCAATGCTATAGGTTTCTCTTTATTCCACCCTACCAATATCCATCCAGGTCTTCCACGCAAAGCAAATGTATTATTTTCCCCATCTTTAAGTAAATCTATTTTTCCAGTCAAATCATCGACAAATGCCTTAGCATTTTTCATATCTTGATCTACAAAAAAACCATATAACTTAAACCCAAAAAGACCAAGCAATACTATTCCAATAATCGCTATAATAAAACCAAGAAACTCATTTGTTTCCATCCCCTTCCTCATAAGTTACCTTCAATACCTCCAGTACACAAAGAGTTCACATCATTTACATTCCAATTCATTAATTTAACAAGAGAACATCCTCTTTGTTGTTCACTATTCTGGCTTTCAAAATCTCCACAAACATAATGAGATATAGCCTGATTTTCTTTAGTTGCAGCTTCAGAATCATAAGCCAAATAAGTAGAAACAGCTCCAACTGTAATTACTTTAAATAAAGCAACTGGAAGACTGAATATACTACCTGGACTACTAACTGCAGCAATTCCTCCTGCAATCCCTCCAGCTTTCAAAGTATTCCAAAACTGATTTGTAGGATCTACTCCTGAAACTTTAATCTGTGCAAATATTATTGCCAATTGTGAAGAAGAGCTAGCTTCGGTAGAACCAAGAGGTTTATTTTCACTAACTTCTTTTTGAGCTATTGCACTATAACCTGCACCACTACCCCCCGTAAATATAGAAGTGTAAGTCTTGCCCGTATTTCCTACAAGTTGTGTAGACATAAAATTGTTAAAATCAATATTTTTTAAAAATCCAGAATTCTTCTCAGTCTCAAGTTTTCTATCCGCCTCATATAAAGAATCGGAAAATGCTACTCTTGAACAAACAATACAACTAGGTTTTACTACTACTTTTTTTAAATCGATACTATCGCTAATCTCTCTCAGAATATTTTCTGCAAAATTAACTGGGTCTCCTCCACCTTTAGAAAAGATATCAAGTTTTCCTTGTCCGGTCATCAACCAACAATCATACATAGCATTTGCAACTTCTCTTTGAATAGTGTCAACAGCGCGAGCATCATTCAAACTTCCGTCAACCTTAAGTTCAACCTTTCTAACATTCTTCTCTCCAGCAAATTGCTTACAATCATTATTTTTTTCACCTTTAACAGTAATACAAATCTTTTCAGTTTGACAATTTAAAGGAACAAATTGCGTTCCTGCAGAAGGAACAGTAGCTCTAGACAATACTGAAAGTCTGCATAAATCCCTATCAGTTAAAGAATCATCTTTGAATATATTGTATAAAGCAAGCCCTACAAGAATAAATCCTACAACTGCCAAAATTATAGTAACAAGAGCAGTAGAGCTTAATTCCCCTTTTTTATTCATAAACACCTTATTAAAATGAACTTTAAATGCTTTCCCAAATAAAGACCTAAACTATACCTACTCTTTTTAATAAATAAAACAACCCAAAACCTGCAATTATTGCAAATATGACCCATGCCAATATTTCAGTCAAACTAGAAAAAATCCCTTTCCTAAGCATTTGAACTAACTCCTTGAGCTATCAATTTTTTGTTATATTCCGTAATAATATCATAAATTATTTGACTCAAATTATCCATTTCTGATTTAGAGAAACCATTTCTCTTTTGATAAAAATTCAAGAAGGTCATTTGTCCACCGATATAAGTGATATCGGATCCAGCATAAAATTCGACATTAGAATCAATATAACCTCTATCTCCTGCAATTTGAAGAATCTTAACCATACCTCCAAGTAAGAAATATTTAGGATTTTCAGAAGTTATACTTCTAATATCCAGTGCGTATCTATCCTTTTCAGTTTTCGAAAACCAACCCTTCTCAACATACTTAGTGTCTGGAAAAACAGTCCATCCTGCAGTAGAGTCAAAATTAAAATAAAACTCTTTATTTTCTAGAAAATAATCTCTCAAATATATATTAAAAGAATTTTCAATAAACTTTATAGGAACATCCACATAATTATCAAAATTGAAACATTTCTCATTACTCCATTTATCTTCTCCAAAATCAATAGGTTTTGTTAAATCAACAACTAAGTACCCATCAGATTTTCTAACTGTATATTTCAAGTCCTTTTGAACACCATTTTGCTTTACACTTAAAGTCAAAAATTTCTCGCAAGAATTTCCTTGTAAAATTGAATCTCTCCAAGAAACAATTTTGTTTTTAATTAAAGGATCATTTTTTATTTCTAATTGGGAAAAAGGATAAACATAATTTTCCAAAGAACCTTCGGTAGCAGAAAGGAAATTAAAATTATCTAGATTATCTAAATTATAATTAGAAGAACTATCTGCACCGATAAAACCATTCTTACTCTTAAAAACAACACTAACCTTGTTATTTCCAAGAGAAGCCTCCAAGTACCTCCATCCATTAATCTCTAAACTTAATTTTGTAGGTCTTCTTTCAGTTTTAAAGTAGAAATCATTAATGTTGTTTTTAGTATTCAAAACATTAAACTCATATCCTCCTAAAACTGTAAGCTCTTGATTTGTAAACTTCTTGAAACTCTCCCCGGTATAATATTCCAAATTACCAGTTTGTAAATTCAAACCAATAATACCATTACCTTGAGGAGCAGAAACATTGAATCCAATTAATTCAACGGCGAAAACAATAGGTTGGATCGTTTTCCACGCACCACTAAAAATCAAGAAAAGAACAACTCCCCCTAGAACTGCACCTATAATATAATTCCAATGAATCTCTCCTTTCTTAGTCATGAACCAAATCTCCACATGTTCTTAAGAAAATCAATTAATCCATTACCCTTATTGTTAAATACGACATAAAGGACAATAACTAATGCAAAAACTCCCAAAGCAATTATCCAAGGGATTAACTCATTAAAACCAACCTGACCTTTTTTCATATAAAGGAAAGCAAAAACCCCAATATAAATTTAACCAAAGTTTAATAACATAAAAAAGGTATATTTGGAATATAAAAACTAGGTGAAAATGGTAACAACAGATGAAATTCTAAAGAAG
>VGLO01000043.1 GCA_016866675.1 Candidatus Staskawiczbacteria bacterium
GTAATAACCGTATGGCATATCAGCAAGGCAGATGAAAAGTAATAATGCTAATACTATTTTGATGATTTTATCCATTAGTTTTTAATAATTATGACTTGTGCCGCTCTTATTAATTCTTTTCCTCTGATATATCCATTTCTAACGATTGAAACAATTTCGTCATTCTTTTTTGAAATATCTGGTTGCTTTTCGATTACTTCGCAATAATCTGCAATCATCATATTCTCAGGAAAGTCGATTCTGGTTATTCCATGTTTTTGAAGTATTAAAATCAATTTTTTTGATACCGAATTGTATCTTTTCATTGTCTTACTAACATCCTCAACTTTATCTAAACCTCTTTCTATCATCGAACTTTCAATATTTTCAATCGAATCTAGAACATCAATGATACTTAAGGCAAATTCCTTTAAGTGGTCTTGCTTTTCTTGTTCCTTTTGTTTAATGTTGTTTCTTAAATCACTTTCTGATTTCAAAATATGCGTTATAATTCCTTCTATTTCTGAAACTTCCTTTTTCATTTTTCAATTATTTTAGTGAGTCAAAAGCATTCTCATTAATACTATTAATATCGAGTTTGCTAATATGAGCATCAATTTCTATTTTGTGGGGGCGTTTTGCCTTAATCTTTGCAGGGTACATAAAATCAGCAGCTAATCTTTTACCAGGGTCTAGTAATTGTCTTGCTGCATTAGCGATTTCTGTAAGCGGATACTTCTTATTCTGCATTGCCTTCATTTGGGCAATTTTTATTTCGTTCTTTGTTGCATTCTGTTGGTTTTCTAAGCCAAGGACAACATATGGGTTTTCCATGATAATGATTTAATTTAAGTTTAAAATGGTAATTGGTCTTCATCTAGACCTAACTGCTGAATGAGTCTTCTTAATGGATCACTTGAAACTTGACTTGATTTACCTTCGCTCATCTTCTTGAAATAGGATAGTACTCTTTTAATTTTTTCACCTTCTGAATTTAACGTTTGACCAAATCTGATTGAAAGTGCATTTTCTTCAAATAAACTTATATCAACTCCTGCCTCCTTTAGTCGACTAAGAATATCTTGTCTGGCTTTAACTAATTCAGAAGTGTTTTGTTTAAACACTTCTGATCTTTTAAGATAAACCTCATCAAGACATTTGTAAATCTCAGTCTGCTTACGTGCATGACCATTTAGAATATCAAGTAAATTGAACCTAATTAGAGAAATAATATTTTTACAGATTCTTGGATTCGATGTTGAGAAAAAATATGCTTGTTTCATTAGAACCAAAGCTTCATAATTGCTTATTTCCTTATCATTTACTTTGCCAATGCAGTAGTTGGAAACATAGGTTGAATATTGATATTTTAATTTATCATTAATTGGAGAGAACTTAATTGCTTCTTCCATGATCTTGATTAACATATCGCTTTCATCATCATCCTCTATCTTACTTGCTAATATGTTGTAGAAAGAATCTTGGATTTTATTTTTGATAGTTTCAAATTTATCAATTAATGATTTTTTTCTATCTGAGTTTGCTTCTTTTATCGCTTTTAAATCTTCACGTTCAATATATGTTCGAATAGAATCAACAAGCTCTTTAGCAGTTGCATATTCACGAACATACGTGTCTGAATTGTCCTTTAAATAAGGAATTCCTGCCCGCAAAACTTCTTCATTATCGTATTCGGAATACTCATTATCCAAGAATTCAATAATATCTTTATTAATTGAAAATGTTTTAGCAAAATGAGGCCCTGCTACAAGAATGTCTTTATCAAGTAATTCTATTACTTTTTCAATGGATTCCTTTTCGTAACTATAATAATGTTGACAGGTAGAAAGCAGAGTTGGGTTCGAAACTGTTTTATTTAACAGTATCTCGAATTGATTTAGTAATTCTCTTTGAGTAACTCCTATAGAAATATTATCTCCCGTGGGCTCTTCATAGTTAATGTTTTCAGGTAGGTCATCGTGTATTTCATACTTTCCTCCTATTGAGTCATTTAATGTAAATGTGTAATCATCATCCCAACTCGTATATTCTAGTGATTTAATAATTACTTTGTCTGAGTATCCTGCTGTTAGCCAGTTTGAAATTATTGATTTATAATTCTTTTCGGTTATATTTCCATCATGTGCAAAGTTAAAACTACATACCCCTAAATTCTTAATTAATTCTGGAAATTGATAAAATTTTGGAAACCTTTCAATTAAACTTATGGCATTACCGTATTGTTTCTCATCAATATAGTAATTGAGTATTCTATTGAACAAATTTAGCCGTAAATTATTTAGTTTTGCTGATATAGCTGGAAACTCTTTTTCTATTGAAATCAAACTTTTGTCAATATCTGTATAGATTTGTTTTACTTCTTCTATGTCAATTGAATTGCTATACAGATTCTCTATTGTTTTATTGATTTCATTTACTTTTATTATTGCTTTATTTTGCCTATCAGTTTTAATAAAGGAATACAGCTTTTCTACTTCTTTATTATTTTTTTCAAGTTTTCCGGTTATAATTTTTTCTGCATTGTTATAATCACCATTAACCAAAAGTCTTTTTGCATATCTGAAGTAGAAATCAAATTGTATAGATTTTGGAGCTTTATTAATTTCAGCAAGATTATTCTCACTTATAATTTCACCGTTTTTTAAATTGCATATTTCGGTTCGACAAATCGACAGGTTTTTAATTGCTGAATTAGAAGATTCATTAGCATGCTTTAATGATTTTGAATAATCGCTGATAGCTTCAACATACTTTTCTGCCTTTTCTTTTTCAATACCAAAATCATAAAATACATTAGCAAGTTGAGAAATATGCTTGAGTTTTAATGCAGCGAACTCGCTTTCTAAACCAACTTTTATATTAGAGTCTATGTACTTAATATTGGAAACAATATGAGTCTCTTTGTTTTTTGATGTAGCTTGTGATTCTATCTGTTGAAAAGTTAATTTTGAAATTTCATAATGAGTCTTTGCCTCAAATTCATGGTATAAAGCAACATTTGAGCTTGATTTGATTCTTTTTTTAAGATTTAAAACTTGTTCAAAAAAGCTTAAAGCAGCATCTTTGCTTGAAGATATTTGAGCTAAACCTTGATTATACTTTATTTCAGCAATTTTTGCCGGTGCATCAGGATGTTTATCAAATATCGAGTTGAGGACATTCAACGAATCAAGAATATTGCCTTTAGTGTAAAGTGATTTAGCTTTTTCAAATTTCGTTGAAGGCAGGTTTTGATAAATTAGGAATATGATAATTCCGACAACTATTATAATAATTATTGCCTCCATACTATTCTGGCATTTTAATTAGTAGTACTTGACCAACTTGCAAATTATAGGGCTTTATTAAATTATTCTCCTTTTCAATCAGGACATACTTTCTTCCATCCCCATAAAAGAATTCAGCAATTTTCCACGGGAAATCACCTTTTTTCACTGTGTATTTTACATATTTGTTTTGTGCTGTTTGATTTTCAATTTCTATTATTTTGTTCTCCAAAGACAGATTTTTATTATTAAGGTTAACCACGGAATCTTCCAACTGAGCAATTTGATTATTAGATATATCCAAATCGTTCTTTGTGTCAATTCCACGTTTTACAAAGAAAATGCTTACAAACATTATCAACAAAGAGAAAACAATTAGTAATAATGATAGTCTATTTTTACGTTTATCTGTTTTAGTAATAGCAGATAATAACAGATATGGTTTCAAATCTGAATTGCACTGCGGGCAACTTATATGCTGTCTTTTAAAATCAGCTAATCCAGACTGTCCACAAACTGGACAATTGTATGTTATCATAACGAATCTTTATATTTATGAATAATTCCATAGGCTTCATCTACAAGAATTTTGCCCTCCTGTGTTTGCTTCATAAGGAACTTTGTTTTGGAATCACTAAATAATTGAAGAAGTCTGTTTACATCAGTTTGTTTATTTGTATTGCCAATGTTGGGAGTTGGTACTTTTAATATTCTATTTGCAAGCACTTCGATTTGTAAAGCCGCATTCAATAAACCATATTCATCTGTTTTCTCTTCTAGCTTTTTAATAAGCTCATCTTTATCATTAAGCTCATCTGAAGATTCAATACTATTTATGAGTTGAATTATTGAGTTTCTATCGAATGGGTTTATGAGTTCGCCAAACTCTACCAGTAGTCGCTTAGCACGATATAATTCTCTGTCCAAATCAGAGCTACCAACTTCATTTGCTTTTATTTCCTCAAATTTTTCAGTTGTTGTATAATAGATTTCATGCCATTTATTTTCATTTATATTTTGACTGCCAACTTTATTAATTTCAGAAATCTTTTTTGTAATAAATTGTATTAAATCATCTTCTCCTTGAACTGTTTTAAATTCTTTAACTGCTTTTTCAACCAATTCATCTATAGTTTTTAACGCTTTATGATCTGCACCACCGCGTCCAAGAATAATTTCTTTTTTCTTTGTTTTGTCAGTTCTGGGATATACATAAATTTTAAAACTTTCATTTAAATCTAAATGAAATTCAAAAACTAGTTCTGTCGCCAATGGTAAATTCTCCTCAATCGGATAGTATCCTAAAAACTGTAATTCATCATTTCCATCTTCAACATCGGCATAAATAGCAACCTTTGCAATTTTTTGGTTGGCAGTTAATGTCTTAAATATCTTTGTTTTGCCAGCAGGTAAAGTGGATTGTTTTTCAATTATTAATTCTTTTCTTATTTCTCCGTTATCATGGATTTCAATAAAGTAATTATGATTGGTAGAGTACGAAATATCTTCGATTGCTGTTTCATCACCAATGACTGGCTCATACTCATCCCCAAGTCGATGTGCTAAAACACCAGCACCTTCAGCAATTGAAAGCATAGGTTTTTCAGATACTTTAATTTTATTATTACCATATTTTTCAGAAAGCATTTTTTTAACTAGCGGAATACATGAAGAGCCGCCTACAAGTAATATGCTATCTATCATTGACATATCATAACCAATTTCCTTTAATAATTGCTCTATTAAATCAATTGTGCGTTGAACAAAAGGTTTAATTGAATCTTCAAACTCTTCTCTTGTAATAGTAACATCAATCTCAATAATGTCTCCATTCTCGTCTTCGAGCAAATTATCAATTAGAATTCTCGCTTTATTGGTAGAGCTTAACGAAATTTTTGCCATTTCTGTTTGAAACCTCATTTGACCCTCGAAACGATACTTATTTCGAACAGTTAATTTATCAACTAATGGCTGTAATTTGTTGATATTGTATAGTGAGCAAACTTTTGCTTCAATAATTTCTTGTAATTTTCTATCAAGATC
>VGLO01000044.1 GCA_016866675.1 Candidatus Staskawiczbacteria bacterium
GCTGGGTCGGTCGTGACTAAAAATATTATTGAGTCTGGAGTTTATGCTGGAAACCCAGCTAGATTTATTCGAAAAATTAAGTAGCATGAATATTCCTTTTGTCGATTTAAAAGCGCAGTACAATTCTATTAAGTACGATATTGATCAAGCTATAGAAGAAGTTTTAGAAACGACAGCTTTTATCGGAGGTCGGGTGGTAAGTGATTTTGAGGATCAATTTGCGAAGGCCTATGGTGTTAAAAATTGTGTTTCGGTGGCAAATGGTACCGATTCGTTATACATTATTATGAAAATGCTTGGCATAGGTAAGGGGGATGAGGTTATTACAGCTGCAAATAGCTGGATATCTTCATCTGAGACAATTACTCAAGTTGGAGCTTTACCAGTATTTGTAGATATTGACCCAAAATTTTATTCAATCGATGAGACCCTTATTGAACAGGCTATTACTCCCAGAACAAAAGCAATCATACCTGTTCATTTACAGGGTCAGATGTGCAATATGGATATCATCATGGACATTGCAAACAGGCATGGTATTTACGTAATTGAAGATTGTGCCCAATCTCATTTTTCTGAATTTAGGGGAATAAGGGCAGGCTTACATGGCATTGCTGCATCATTTTCCTTCTATCCAGGAAAAAATCTTGGTGCTTATGGGGATGCTGGATGCATTATAACGAACGATGATTCTTTTGCAGAAAAATGCAAAATGTTCGCCAGACACGGTGCACTCAAAAAGCACCAGCACCGTATTGAAGGAGTTAACAGCAGGTTGGATGGGCTTCAAGCTGCAATCTTATCAGTTAAATTAAAATCCATCGGTTCATGGACAGATAAACGCATAGCTAATGCAGCATTATATAGTAGCAATCTAAATGGAATTCATGGAATTACAATACCTCAGGTAAGGCCTGAAACGGTTCATACATTTCATTTGTATGTAATAAGAACACATCATAGGGAAGGGCTAGCTGATTATTTGAAGGATAAAGGAATTGAAACTGCCGTTCACTATCCAACTGCTTTGCCAAATTTGGAAGCATATAAATATATGGGTCACCGGCCATCTGATTTCCCAATAGCGTCAGAGTTTCAAAATCAAATTCTATCTTTGCCGATGTACCCTGAATTGACGGAGCTAATGATTGATTATGTGACAGATTGTATAAAAGACTTCTTTCAAAAAGTAAGATGATTTCGATAGTAGATTATGATATGGGTAATTTGGGATCTATAAAAAATATGATCAAAAAAATTGGTTATCAAAGTATTATTACCAATGATAAAATGGACTTGATGAATTCCGATTGTATAATTCTTCCGGGTGTCGGATCGTTTGATACTGGGGTGAAGAATCTTAAAAAATACGATTTATACAACTATCTTAAAGATATCGCTAAAGAAAAAAAGATTCCAATATTGGGTATTTGTCTCGGAATGCAATTGATGTGTAAGTCAAGTGAGGAAGGAGAAGAAATTGGCTTAGGTCTCATAGATGCAATTTCAGTTAAGTTTGCAGATAGTGAAAAATTAAAAATCCCACACATGGGTTGGAGTTTTGTTCAAAAAATAAGGCCCAATATTTTATTGGATGACTTTATAGAATCTCCTCGTTTTTATTTTGTGCATTCTTATTATGTTAAATGCAATGATGATAAGGATATTTTAGGCATAACTAATTACGGAATTGACTTCCATTCTGCATTCAGAAAAAATAATGTTTTTGGTGTTCAATTTCATCCTGAAAAGAGTCATAAATTCGGAATAACCTTATTGAAGAGTTTTTTGAATTACGTATATCACAGAAATGAATAGATGGCGTAAGCGTATTATCCCGGTTTTATTATTGCATGGTGAGGGCTTGGTCAAAACTATAAACTTCAAAAGTCCTAAATACATTGGAGATGCAGTAAATAGTGTTAAGATTTTTAACGATAAAGAAGTTGATGAGCTTGCCCTTATTGATATTACTCCATTAGATTCTCGATCTGTGCCAAATTTTAAATTGCTGAAAGAGATCTCTTCGGAGTGCTTTTGCCCTCTTTCCTATGGTGGTAAAGTTAGATCAATTGAACAGATAAGGAAGATTTTAGGAATTGGTGTAGAGAAAGTTATAATAAACTCTGCTGCTATTGAAGATCCGGACTTTTTAATAAGTGCTTGTATGAAATTTGGAAGCTCCACGATTGTAGGAAGCATAGATTTTAGAAGAGATATTTTTGGTCGACAACGGGTATATACATCAAATGGTCGAAAAAATACAGATAAGACTCCTATGGAAGTCATAACTCTTTTTGAGAAATGTGGTGTTGGCGAAATACTTTTGAATTCAATTGATCGAGACGGGACAAGAAAGGGTTTCGACTTAGAGACTATAAATACATTAAGTAATAGTGTTAAGGTACCTGTTATTGCTTGTGGGGGTGCAAATTCTGTAGATGATTTTATTCTCGCACTCAAAAATGGAGCTTCCGCTGTTGCTGCAGGTACAAAATTTGTTTTTACAGGAAAGCATAATGCAGTACTTATTACTTATTTGTCAGATGATGAAAATAAAAAGTTGTTGAAGTATGAATATCAATAGGTATTATCAGCAGTGTAATAGATGTGTAATGGATACAAGTGATCAGGACATAATATTTGATGAAAAAGGCTATTGCAATCATTGTACTGATTACTTAACAAACCTTCCTTTGGTTGTGAAATGTGGCGATCAAGGTAGAATTCTCTTAGATCAGCAAATAGAAAAGGTCCGTTTAGCCGGAAAAGGAAAGAAATACGATGTAATTATGGGTTTAAGTGGGGGTATGGACAGCTCATATGTAGCTTTTAATGCTAAAAAGTTTAATCTCAGGATCCTTGGGGTTCACTTGGATAATGGATGGAATTCCGAATTGTCGGTTAACAACATTGAAAATTGCATTAAATATTTAGACGCTGATTTATATACTCATGTTATCAATTGGGAAGAGTTTAAAAATCTGCAATTTGCATATTTAAAAGCTGGCGTAATAGATATCGAAGCTTTGACTGATCATGCTATAAGATCTATTATATATAGACTTTCTGCTAAATACGGTATCGAATACACTCTTAGTGGATCTAATTTTACCACCGAAGGTATTTTGCCCAACTCATGGGTATACAACAAGCTTGATTTTAAGAATATAAAAGGAATTAATAGTCTTTTCGGTTCTTGTGACATTAAGACCTTTCCAGGAATGTCTCTTGGAAAATATATTTATTATCGTGCATTTGCAAAAATTAAGCCAATTGATGTCCTCAATTTTGTTGACTACGAAGTGGCTAAAGCACGAAAGGAGATGGAGGAAAATATGTCCTGGCAGTATTATGGCGGAAAGCATCACGAGTCAATTTTTACTAAATTCTATCAAGGGTTTATTTTACCTGAGAAATTTGGAGTAGATAAAAGAAGGGCTCACTATTCCACTTTAATTTGTTCGGGAAATATGAATCGTGAAGAGGCCATCAAACTACTTAGCAAAAGTATTTATACGAAAGACGAATTAGCCGCCGACATGGAGTATGTATTAAAAAAGCTTGGTATTTCTGCGAAGGAATTCAAAAAAATTATGAGTCAGGAGCCTATCTCACATTTAACTTATCCCAACAATTGCACCATATTTAACTTTTTTAAGCAGTTTATCAGATGAGAAAAGGCAATATTTTAGTAGTTTCGAGAACACCTTGGTATGAAGCTCCACGTATCAGACACCATTTATCACGTTTGTTAAGAGATAGTGGATATGAGATCTACTACCTGGAAACGGTATTCGGGAAAAAACCCATTTCTGAAGTTGTGGAGAAAGGTATTAATATTAACAGGATAAAAGAAAGAATTCATCATCAGCTACGGCTCTTTAACCTAATAGACATATTGAATGATACATCAGTAAAAAATCAGATAAAAAAGATTAAATATGAAATAAAATTTGTTGCTGTAATTAATTTCAATTACGATTATCATTTTATTAGAGGAATGTTTGATGCTCCATTTATTAGTGTAATCAACGATGACTTTGTTGCATCTGCAATACCGCTGATGAAATCAAAAATCCGTTACAAACTTACTTTAACTTGTAAAAAGTCCGACTCTGTTTTGAGCGTTTCATATTATCTTGATCGGTCCCTTAAGATTTTGAGTGACAAAGCACAGCTGTTATTGCCATGGTCTTTAAAGTCATACACGAGGCCTGAAATTAATAGAAGAAGAAATGTTGTTCTTTATTTTGGATTTATTAGTCGGATAGACACTAAAATTTTAGATAAATTATGCGAGAAGAATTTTAGAATTCGTTTTGTTGGTCCTATTTCCGGGAACGGATTAAGAGTAAAAAAGCAATATCAATCTTATGATAATATTGAATTTTTATCATCGAGACCATTAAGTGAAGTTAATTTAGAAGACGTTTGTTGTTCTATTGCTTTATACGATCTCACTTTAAAAGAAAATATTGCAATAACAGCAAGCAATAGAATGTTCCAATTATTATCGGAAGGCATTCCTCTTGTATACCCAAACATGCCATATTTAATTGAGGCACCATCTACAGTAATTACAAGATGTTCAAGTTTAGATGAATATCCAATCGCAATAAATTATTTTAAGACAAATTTTGATGTTATCCAGGATGATATTAGATTATTTCTCCAGGAACATACCTTAGAAAAGAGGTCTATTTTTATTAATAACTTGATAAATCAACTTAATAATCTGTCCTAAATTCGAGGGATTATATATTGCAAAAGTTGCGAAAATACTTGTCTGAAGAACAACATGCTGACAATGTGTATTTTGATGATATGTACTGCGCAACAGCAATCTACGATATTTGGCCAGGTGGGATAAAGTCAATAGCTGCAAACAATCGTTTATTCCGGCTACTGGCGGATGGTATGCCGCTGGCATTTCCTGATATGCCCAGCCTGATAAAAGCTCCGGACACAGTTATCAGAAAATGCAAAGATCCAAAAGAATTTATCGAAGCGCTTTCTTTTTTCAGACACAATTTTGAGAAAGTTCAGACTGATATTGAAAATTTCATGGTAGAACATACGGTTGAAAAAAGAAAAGATCAGATAATGCGCTTATTAACGGACTTAGGAGTAATTTTAAATAAATCAAATAATTAGCTAAAAACCTTGTCATTGTTATCAATAATATCACCCGTGTACAAAGCCGA
>VGLO01000045.1 GCA_016866675.1 Candidatus Staskawiczbacteria bacterium
TCAAGGACTTTCCCGAGGAAGGTAGGCCTCGCGAGAGATTTGTTAAACTCGGGCCTCATTCTTTGAGTGATGCTGAATTATTGGCGATAATTTTACGGACATTCTAAGAATAAGTTCAACTTTGATGGGGAAAGTTTGAAGGTCATTTTAGTTTGTTTTGCTTTCCGAATAGAATTTCTAAATATTCAAAATCTTTGCCAGAATCATCGTAGACATAATTATCATTTCTGTTAATCTTCCATATATTACTAAATTCAACAATGATTCCCCCATCGTAATTATTTTTTTGCTCTTTCTTTTCTTTAAGCCATATCTGTAGAGCTTTGGCTTTATTTTTGGTTTCATCAGACTTAGCAGTATCTCCTTTTTTTGTGTCCATTATTAAAACTTTTCCGCTCTTAAGCAAAACAATCCAATCTGGATAAAATAATCTTTCTCTACCCTTAGACCAGTCAAAATATGGGATTGCGAAATATTCACTGCCTTCATCTCCGTTTTTATGCCACCATTCTATTTCTTCTTTTGATTCTAAATATTTTCTAAACCTTGCTTCGTTTTCTTTTCCAGAGTATTCTTTCTGCAAATAGAAAGGTTCCATGGCACACTTGGATACATCTTTCTTAATAATCTCGTAATCTTCAGTATACTGAAGCTCGTCCTGAGGCAATTTTAAATTTATGTAAGTTTTAGTACGAGATGCCTTATGCTGCACTTCTCTTTCTCTAACTGATCTGTATTTTTCTAAAGCTTCGCCGATTATCTTTCTGAGTGTACTATTTTCGCTTTCAATGAGATTTTTAACAATTAATATATAGCAGAGATCTCTTTTTTCATTAATTAACTTAGATATCCAAACATTAAGGGAGGATTTCAGCTTACCCCAAGACCTCTCCGGCCCAAATCGCCTATTCTCTTCCTCTTGTTTGGCTAATATATCAAAACAGATCAGGTTGTACATTCTTTGAAGATCATTTTTAGAGGTTTCTTTTGTTAAATCAACGCCTTTACGAATGATTTCTTTAACAAAATTGTCGAAATCTTCAATTTCTACATCTGCAATTAGCTTATTTTCAATATGTAGATTTTCTAAATCCAAGCCGTGCTCTTTTAACTTTTCTTTAATTTTTTGTTTTGAGTCGTTTTCTTTTATGCCTAAAAAGTTATTAGCGGTTTTCTCAAATATCCCTTGAAAACTGTCTCCTAGATCATTATAGTCTGCTCTGCTCATAAAAGTAGACTCTAAAAATATTGCCTTCTTCCCTTCTTTTCTAAAACTAGAAAAAATAAATGGCTTATTTTTTAACGATTGCTTACTGTCTGGTAAGACAATAACATTCCTGTCGTAGTTAGTATATAGGTATCCTTTGTTTAGTTCCGGATTTGGGTAATATTTAGCTTCTGGCATTCTGAGTATTCTTCCTACTGTTTGCGTATGGAACACAGGATTTTTTATTTCTCTAAACATAATTAATATCGATGCTCTTGGACAATCCCACCCGGTAGCCGCTGCTTGTTTGAACACAAGAAAATTAACTTCCGAATCGTTTTTTTCAATTTCTTCTAAGTTTTCTTTTTTATCAGAAAGCCATACTGCAACTTCGTGGTCTCTAACACCTTTCTCCCTCAAGTATTCTCTTACTATCTCCTCTTTTGATTTATCTAACGTACCTTTTGTGGCCCAATCATCGTTTGGCAATTGAATTAATACCAAAGGATTAATTTTCTTGTTGAGGTGGTTATATAGTTTTATAAGATCTTTCCTTTTTTCATATGCTAAATTAAGTAATAGAATGTCTTGATCTATTTCATTTTTAGCATGTTTTTCTAAATCTTCTTTTGTCTGAGTAATTATTTTCTCTTTTATTAGTTCGGCTTCTATAACTTCTTCTCTGTCAACATTGATAAACGCTTTTTCTTTGTATTCTAATTCTAAAGCATTTGGGATCTTTTTAGGTGTTGCGGTTATCTTTAAAATTATTCTCGGGTCAATTAAGTCTATTAATTCTTCTGCGAGATCGGTGTCTGTATCTCTATGTGCTTCATCTACGATTAAAATTAAATCTCTTTCAGATTTTTGAGTATTAATTATCAAATCATCAAATAATCCTTCATTCGTTTTTTCTGTAGGATTTCTAAGAACTCTTCCTTCTTTTGAAGATGATTTAACTTTTTGCCAATTAATAAAGAAAACATTATTCTTCTCGAGTTTCATGTCAGTAATTAATTCAGTGTAATCAAATAAATTTAGTTCACTTGCTCCGCCGTAATAATCAAAGAGTTTTTTCTTACTTTGTAAATATGATTCCTCATTAAATGAAAACCAAACAAATGCTTTATCAACGTCAAATTGTGGATCTCCAGTTAAATCCTTTAAGAATTGGGCAATCATTACAGTCTTGCCAGAACCAGTAGGAGATTTGAAAATTAGTTCTCTTCTTTTTTTTCCAGTTTTCCAAAGATCTAAAAATTGTTTTCTTAAATTGGTTATTGCTTTCTCCTGGAAAGGTTTTAATTTAATCATAGTTTTGCAACCTCTTTGTAGACTTCAATCAAAGGTTCTGGAATATCTTTAACTGTGATGTTTTCGTATTCGGTAAATTCATTGGCATATTCATTTTTGCCCCAACTGAATATATACAAAACAACTTCTTTATCAAAATTTCCTAACTTTTCTACTAAACTTTGTAATTTTGATTTATCTTCTTGAAAGTAGATAGCTATAAGTTTCTGCTTACTTTCAAAAATCTGCCACCAGTCATTTTTTTCTTTTTCCTCAAGAGTATCCTCGCGAATTGCGATCATCTCACCGGCTTTATATGTTAAATTAATTTTGTCCTCGTCTGGTGCTTCATCTAAATTTTCTGTTTCAACAAAATCTGTTTTGTAATAACTTAAATTACTTTTTAAACCTTCGATTTTTTCTCCCTTCAAATTTTTGTAACCTTCTATTACTTTTTTTACCCTTGGATAGCATATTTCTTCGCAAATTTTATTTTCATTATTGGTACAAATAATAAATCTTCTCTTACCTTCGTCCCTCTCATTCAACTCTAAAACAGCATGCGCGGTTGTCCCACTACCTGCAAAAAAATCTAAAACAGTAATTTCCTTATTACAATTCATAGAAGTTATACAATCTATAACTGCATAAAGTGATTTGGGATACTCAAATGGCGATTCGCCAAATAAATCTTTCAATATACGAATACCATGTTCTCTAGAAGAATATTTTGGATCTATCCATAAACTTTTTGGAGACTCTCCTAACTCAAAATTCGGTCTGAATTTAAAAAAAATTTGATATCCCTTTTTTATCTTTTCAGCCCATATCTCTCCTTTTCTATATAACTCTTCTATCTTTTCTTTTTCTCTATCCCAGGTCAATTGATGACCTGAATCATTTACTGGAAGAATTTCAATAAGTTGAGGTTTATTTGTAATAGATATTTGTAAACTTTTGGGATTTACAAATATTGGAAAATATCTTTTAGGTCTCTCTTCTTTTTTTCTCCCTCTTCTTAAATTTCTTTTTTCATACCATTTTCCATTTTCATCTTGTTTATAATTATGAGTTTTATTATCTGGAGAAACATAGAATGGACTAATTCCCTTAATATTTTTATTTTTTGAATAAAAAATAGCATATTCATGTTGCAACGAAATTTCTGATTTTCTTGTTCGGCCGCTGGGATTGTTTCTAATACAAATCGTACCTAAATAATTATACTCGCCAAATATTTCATCACATAAAAGCTTTAGCTGAGCCTGTTCATTTTCATCAATTGTTAAACAGATTATTCCATCGTTTTTTAGTAGATTTTTTGACAATTTAAGTCTTTTTTCCATAAACGATAACCATTTGCTATGTCTAAATGCATCTTCACCATCTACGTAATCATTATTATATTTCCAAGTTTTTGCTCCGGTATTATATGGCGGGTCTATATAAATTACATCAATCTTTTCCTTATGAGTGTAATTTAAAACAGTTAATGCATGATAATTATCCCCTTCAATCAGAATATTTACTGGCCCGTCTTTGTTTTTCTCAATTTTCCTATTTATGTCTTCCTTTAGAATTGGTATCTTTTTCTTGCATTCTGTTACTACTTTTTCTGGTTTATCTTCCCAAACTATACCATATTTTTTTCTCTTTTTGAGTTTCTTTACTTCGTCTATTAAATCCTGTTTAGACCATTCTGAAAAGTTTTCTCTTGACATGCAATCTCAATCTCCTCTTTATATATAAACTTACTTTTTGTTAAACTAGTCTCTCCAGTTAATCTAAATTTAACTTATTTACTGCCTAAATCTCCTACGGTCATCTCTCCAGCTCTACTTTCTGCCCTGCAAAAACTACATTCTCCATCCCTGTCAAGATTATCTTCAGGCACAGATTTACCACAATTCATACAATTAACTCTTTTTTCCATAAATCCATTTTCTCCTTTTATATTCCCCCACGTGCTGTTGATTTTGGCTCGGCTGAAACAACTTGAATTTCATTTTCTAGAATTCTTTTAGCATACTCTTTTTCTTCCCCATTAGGCACTTTTACTGTTGCGATTTTAACTAATTCTACCCAATCACTTACAGTTATACAACTTCCTTGTCTTGGAGGTTGACCTGGGTCTATAATTTCTGAACAGCTTTCTCTTTGCTCTATTTTTAGCCCATATTTGTTAAGAATTTTTTCTGCTTGTTCTTTAGTAGTCTTTTCTGTAAAAGAAAAAACAATATATCCTTTCTGAATATTGGGATTATCAAATGCAGTTAAAATATTGTTGATAGCTTCAGATCTCTCTGATGAGACTTGATATTCTTGAGAACCTGATTCACTCTTTTCAGTAGAATAATTAATTGACCCAAGTGCTATTAATATAGCTCCTATAAAAAGGATTGTAATCAAACCTATTTTTAGAATTTTATTCATTTAAACTATTATTTTTGAATATTTATATATTTATTTAACAAAAATATTCTTATCTTTGTTAAAGAACGCATTATTGAGGAACTAGAAAAAATGATTTAGCTTAGTTTTATTAATTGATTATTCTTACCTTAATCATGGTTGAGATGGCGACAATTATTGTTATTATTCTTTCTTTACTGATTGGATACTTAAT
>VGLO01000046.1 GCA_016866675.1 Candidatus Staskawiczbacteria bacterium
GTAATCTTATTGTTTTAGATAATGGAGTAAAGGGATTAGTTATTAAAAATAAAATTGAAAAACCAATTTTATTAAAGAAAGACAATATTGTTGAGGCGTCAACAGGAGCTTTTCTGGGAAAAGTTGTGGATTTTGCAATCAAAAATTCATTAAAAGGAGTTGAATGGGCTGGTGGTCTACCCGGTACATTTGGTGGAGCTATAAGAGGAAATGCAGGAGCATTTGGTGGAGAAATAAAAGATAGTGTTTTTTATGTTGAGGCTTTAGACAATAATCTAAAACTTAGAAAGCTAAATAATAAGGAATGTAATTTTTCCTATAGGTCATCGATTTTTAAAGAAAAAAATTGGACCATTCTTTCAGCTAGAATTAAGTTGGCTAAGGGAGATAAAAAAGAGCTTGGAGTAATTGCAAAGTCTCGTATTGAATATAGAAAGGAAAAGCATCCTTTAGAATATCCAAACGCTGGATCAGTATTTAAAAATGTTTCATTTGAAAAGATACCAGAAAAATTTAAAGATATTTTTAAAGATAAAGTAAAACAAGACCCGTTTCCCATTGTTCCTGCAGCTTGGTTTATAATTGGCGCTGAATTGTCGGGAAGAAAAATTGGAGGGGCTCAAATTTCAAAAAAGCATTCAAACTATATAGTTAATTTAGGAGGAGCTAATGCACAAGATGTTTTGAGTTTGATTGATTTGGCAAAATCTGAGGTAAATAAAAAGTATGGAATAATTTTGGAAACAGAGGTGCAAATTATTGGTTATTAATATATAGTAAAATATATGAAAATTACAATAAAGTCTAAAAATTTAGAGATTACTCCATCAATTACAGCTTTAATTCAAAAGGGGTTGAATGGTATAAAAAATATGATAAACGCAGTTCAAGAAAGCGCAGTTTTATTTATTGAAGTAGAAAAAGATAATGGTCATCATCGCAAAGGTGATATATTTCTAGCTGAAGTAATGGTTGAATTGCCATCAAAAAAGCTTGTTGCACAATCTCGGGGTGAAAGCCTGCAGTCTGCAATCACAGAGGTAAAGGCTGAGCTAAAAAGAGAATTATCAAAATACAAAACCAAAACAGTTGAATATCCAAGAAGAAAGGCGATGAAGAGTAAAAATGACACGATGGTGTAATCGTAGGGTTCTCTTGGCTTGTATTATAGATACAGGCTTTTTTATTGTAAAAGGGGGGATTTTTATGTAGAGTGAAAATACTAACATGAGTATATTTAAAAAAATATTTGGGGACCCAAGTCAGAAGTTTGTAAAAGAGCTTGGACCTATAGTTAATAAAATAAATTCTCTTGAAGATGTCTTCAAGGCTTTTTCTGATGAGCAAATTAAAGACAAGACAAAGGAGTTAAAAAATCAGTTAACTCAAGGTAAGACCTTAGACGATATTTTGCCTGAATCATTTGCTTTAGTTAGAGAGGCTTCAAGGCGAACTTTAAATCAGCGCCATTTTGATGTACAACTTGTTGGTGGAATTGTTTTGCATCAAGGAAAAATTGCTCAAATGAGAACAGGAGAGGGAAAAACCTTAACAGCTACGCTTCCTGCATATTTGAATGCTTTAGAGGGTAAAGGAGTTCATTTGATTACTGTAAACGATTATTTGGCAAAAAGAGATATGGTTTGGATGGGGCAGATATATAATGCACTTGGTCTTTCAGTGGGATGTATTACTCACGAAGGAGGTTTTTTGTATGACCCAAACCATAAGCAAGAAGACAGTCAAAGAGATGTTGTAGGGGGATTTAAAGTTGTTGAGGATTTTTTAAGACCAACAATTAAAAGAGAAGCCTATGGAGCAGACATTACATACGGAACAAATCATGAATTTGGGTTTGATTACTTAAGAGATAATATGGCTTATGAGTTATCCAAAAAATCCCAAAGAGGTCACAGTTTTGCTATTGTTGACGAGGTTGACTCAATCTTAATTGATGAAGCCAGAGTACCATTAATTATTTCAGGACAATCAGAGGACTCAACTGAAAAATACAGACAATTTACAAAAATTGTAGAGCCATTAGTCAGGGGTGAGTCAGAAGATAATTCAGGAGATTATATTATTGATGAAAAATTAAAAAATGTAAGTTTTACTGAAGCGGGTCAAGAAAAAGTTGTCAAAAGATTGGGTTTAGATCCATGGGCTGAAAACGATATTACCTCAACTCATCAGTTAGAATCTGCACTTAAAGCCAAAACATTATTTCAAAAAGACAGAGATTATGTTGTAAAAAATGGCGAGGTAATAATTATTGACGAGTTTACGGGCAGAATGTTGCCGGGGAGAAGGTGGTCACAGGGTCTTCATCAAGCTATAGAAGCAAAAGAGGGAGTGAGAATACAATCAGAATCAACAACTTTAGCTACAATTACTTTCCAAAACTATTTTAGACTTTATAAAAAACTTTCTGGGATGACCGGAACTGCTTTAACTTCTGCAGAAGAATTTGATAAGGTTTATAGATTAGAAGTTGTTGTAATCCCAACTCACAAAATAACACAAAGAAAGGACTTGGAAGATAAAATTTTCAAATCTGAAGCCGGAAAATTAAAGGCGGTTATTAAAGAAATAAAAGAGCTTCACCAAAAGGGGCAACCTGTTTTGGTTGGAACAAGATCTGTTGAAAAAAATGAGTACTTGGGAAAGTTGTTGGACCTAGAGGGAATCCCTCACCAAATTTTAAATGCAAAAAATCATGAGCGCGAGGGAGAAATAATTGCTCAAGCTGGTAAAAAAGGTGGAGTGACAATTGCAACTAATATGGCTGGCAGAGGAGTAGACATTATACTTGGGGGAAATCCTCCAAATCCAGAGGATATTACTCTTGTTAAAGAAATTGGGGGTCTTCATGTAATAGGAACAGAAAGGCATGAGGCAAGAAGAATTGATGACCAGTTAAGAGGCAGATCTGGTAGGCAGGGGGATCCTGGGTCAACTCAATTTTTTGTTTCAGTTGAAGATGACTTAATGAGAGTTTTCGGGGGAGATAGAATAAAAGGGCTCATGTCTGCTTTAAAAGTCCCTGAAGATGAACCAATTCAGGCAAAAATTATTTCTTCAACATTGGAGTCAGCTCAAGCAAAAATTGAGGGCTTTAACTTTGACACAAGAAACCATTTACTTGAGTATGATGACGTAATGAACAAGCACAGAGAGGTTATTTATAAAAAAAGAGATGAAATTTTGAGTGCAGATAATACAGGTCTTCAAGAAAAGGTTTTTGAAATTTTAGAAAAAAATGAATCAGAGGGTAAAGATTTAAAAGAAAAAATGGAGGCAAAGAGAGAAGAGCTTGGACAAGATCAATTTTGCCAAGTAATAAAGTTTATATATCTGAGGGTTTTGGATATGTTGTGGCAGGAGCATCTTTCTAATATGGAGCATATGAGAGATTCTGTAAGACTGCGAGCCTATGGCGGAAAAGACCCATTAGTTGAGTATAAAAATGAGGGCAGGAGACTATTTAAGCAACTTCTAGACCAACTTGATTTTGAAGTTGTAGATAATATTTTAAGATCTGGAAACCAAAATCAGGTAAAAGCTCCTTCAAAAATGGTGCAACAGTTGGTTTCAAATGAAAGCGAAGTAAAAGACGGCGAAGTTGGTAGAAACGACCCATGCCCTTGTGGTAGTGGTAAAAAATTTAAAAAGTGTGGAATGTTAAATACCCAAGAGCATCAGCAGAATATATTAAAAAAATAATATGGTAAATAAGTGGTTAATTTTAGGTATCATAATATTTATTATATCTGGTCTGGGGTGGTTTGTTACGATTATTTTTAGCGTAATAACCTTAGGAGGTTTTAGAAATCTAGCCAATTTTTTTGGTATTATATTTGTTGTAAGTTTACCATTATCTATTTTATTGGCTATTTTAGATAAAAAAAGAAAAAATAATGGAAAATAGTAAATCCGAATTGTTAAAACAAATTAAGGAGGAGGTGGTAAATTTAAAAGAATCTCCACTATATAAAGAAAGAATTCAGAATAAAGTGTTTCCGGTGATTGGAGAGGGAAGTCACGATGCAAAAATCATGTTTGTGGGTGAAGCCCCCGGAAAAAACGAAGCCTTAACTGGCAAACCTTTTTGCGGAGCTTCAGGGAGAATTTTAACTCAAATGATTGAGTTCATAGGTAAAAAAAGAGAAGATGTTTATATAACCAATTTAGTAAAAGACAGGCCAACTGATAATAGAGACCCATTACCTGAAGAAATAAAAATATACGCTCCTTTTTTAGACAGGCAAATTGATATTATCCAGCCAAAGGTTATTGCAACTCTTGGTAGGTATTCAATGGCCTATATTTTAGAAAAGTTTGGGCTTTTAAGTGAGTTAAAAAGCATTAGTAAAATTCATGGCAAAGTTTTTGATGCAGAATGTTCTTATGGTAAAGTAAAAATAATTCCTTTGTATCATCCAGCTGTGGCCTTGTATCAAAATAGCTTAAAAAGCCAAATGTTTGAAGATTTTAGTTTAATAAAAAATTATGAGTAAAATTTTAAAATCATCAATTTTAGTTTTAATTCTAATTGCAATTGCTTTTGGAGCTTTTTATTATTACAGGGATAATATTTTAAAATTATACGAAAATACATCAGAAGAGCTAAGTAATTTAAATAAAACAGATTTCAAAGACGCTTTAAATGAAATAAAAAAAGAAGTTTTTACGCCATCTCCTTTGAATATTGGGGGTGTTTCCAATAATTATTTTTTAACTAAAGAAAAAATTATAGCTCAAACTAATTTTCAAAGATATAATAACGGCCCATTAGCCCCGCTTATTGAAAATCAAAAATTAAATCAAGTGGCTCTGGCAAAAGCCAATGATATGTTTTTGAATCAGTATTTTGAGCATGTTTCTCCTTCTGGAGTGGGGCCGGGTGACTTAGCAAAAA
>VGLO01000047.1 GCA_016866675.1 Candidatus Staskawiczbacteria bacterium
AAGGTAGAGTTGCTGGCTTTGGGCCAGAGGTTTATAACTACAATGACAATCAAAGGGCTGCAGCAGCTGAGGTGTTAAGGCAAAGGGGTAAATTAAAAATGGTTGGGGCAGGTCTTGCCGCACCCCAGCAGTTGCAGGCACAACGGGAAGTATTGGAAACTGCAAGATTAAACGGACAGAACACCGCTGATTATGTAAGTCAAATGAGCGCCGAAACTCAAGCAGATATAATTAACAACCCAGACTCACAACAGTTTGGCGCAATATCAAGAGCAGCTGCACTTCGTGGATTAGCAGCTAATGGACAAATAAATAATAGGGCCCTGATAAGCCAAGACCAGGTTATTGATGCAATGGAAGAGTCAAGAACTGAAACAGGATCTGATCTAAAAGATATTATCAGTTCTCTACGAGGAGAAGATATGGGATATATGGTGGCAAACAACGAATTTGATGGACAAATTAGGGGAAGACTTACAAAGGCCCTGGCCGACAAGAGACAATTGGACTTAATTAGACAAGCTGGTGATACTATTGTCATGAGAAGAAATCGATTAATTGATGCCATTGAAGAAGCAGCAGACAATGGCGTACTACCTCAAGATATTGTTAGGAATGTAGGCACCGACGACCAAGCATATATTGTAAATACCAACCAATTAACTCCAGAGGCAAGAGGAACAGCAACAGAGTCACTAAGAAAGAAGGGCGAATTAAATCGCATAGAGCAAACATTGAGAGAAACTACCGCATATCAAGAAGCATTAGAGTATGGTGGAGCGAACATAGAAGAACTGGAAAAGGGCGACCATCGTGCTGCAAGCCTCAATGATCCAAGACTCCAGAGAATTATGGAGCAGAGAGGATTTACTCCTACTATTGCCACAGCAACCATTCAAAGTGCAAGAGCTGGTGACGTTGCTGCAATAGCAACTCTTCAGCAAATCCAAAAAGCCGCTCAAGATGAAGTGCTGGATGAAAATATTGGTAGCTACACTGGAGCTCAGCTTCAAGACATTAATCCAATAGATCTCGCAAGGACTAATAGGACTCCAAGGGCAGACGATAGGGCATATCAAAGAGTCAGAAAGTTTACTCCAGAAAAAATTCTTAAATTCCATAATGCACCTCAGGCCGTAAGAGATGCTATTAGATCAAACTATCTAGAGCTAGACGACCATATGACAGCAGAAATGAATGCTGCACATACTGCTAGAACAGCAACTCCCCCAGATCAGGCTCAAGCTGCTTACCATACAGGAGAAGCAGGTAAATTAAGGGGTCTTAGAGCAGCAATTGATCGTTTGCCAAAATAAAATACTAATCTATGAATAATAATATTGTAATTCCATTAAATGAGAAATCTGAGGCTGTTTTATTGGATATTATAAAAAAACACCGCTTAGAGGAAACAGACGAAAAAGCGTTTGAAAAAGTAAGAGCGCATAAATTGTTTAATGATGGTGCTACCTTAAAGCTGGTCAGAGATTTATTATCTGAGAAAATAAATAATATCCAGTTTTTTGATGCACTGCAATCTGAACTTGGTATTTCCAAGGAAGCTACAAAAAATTTAGCGATAGATATTATGCAGAAATTAGTGCCACTGCTAGAAAAAATACCAGAAGATAAGCTTCAAGAATACAATAGAAAAAAGAGAGATGATATTGAAAGGAGAGAAGATGAGAAAAGAATAATTGAAGCAACAAAACTAAAAAAATCTTCGCAGGAATTACTTCTTGAAAAGTTAAAAGGGTTAATTCCAGATGATGATTTTGATAAAAAGGAACTAGAGAAGCCGTATGAAGTAAAAAAGGTTGAAGTAAAAGATGTGGAAGAGGTTGCAAAAAGGATAAAAGAGCAAAGAGAGAAATCAGGCCATATAGGCACTACTGGGGGAGATTTGCAAAGAAAAGGCCAGTCCGACAAGTATAGAGAACCCGCAGAGTAATTTTTATGCAACAATATCCAATACCACAATTTATTGAAGAAGAAGGAAAAATTGTTTTTTTCTTAACCTTTAAACAATTTTTCCTGTTGATAGGCGGGGGAGCGGTTTGCCTGATTTTATACTACACCCTTCCTTTTATATTTTTTGTTTTAACTGCACTACCCATTGTTTTACTTGTTGGAGCAGTAGCTTTCATAAAAATTGAGAATGAGTCCGTTGTTTCAATATTTATGCATTTTATTGGTTTTTCTATGGCAAACAAAAACTACATTTGGAAGAAGAAAGAATTATATCACCCACCCAACACAGAGCTTGGCAAAAAAAGCAAGGTAGAGGAAATTAAAAAAACAATAGAAACAAAACGATAAATTAAATATCTAATTAACCCAATAACCAATTCAAACCTCAAATTTCAAAATGCAAAATGATAATGTAAAGTTTAGAATTGAATTTAATAAAAGGCTGATTAACTTTTCGTTAGCTGTAATAAGGCTATGTAATGAAATAAGAAAAGATAGAAATTTATGGGCGGTGGCCGATCAACTAATTAGATCAGCCACATCTATTGGAGCAAATATTATAGAGGCGAGAGCATCAAGCTCCAAGCTAGATTACTTAAAATTTTTTCAGATATCCTTAAAAAGTGCGAATGAAACACAATACTGGCTAATTTTAACTAAGGAAAGTTGCCCCTCCCTTAGGGCTCAAGCTGATAAAATTCTGAGTGAATGTGAAGAAATATCAAAAATTATTGGTGCAGGTGTTTTAACTATGAAGGGAAAGAGATAGTTTTTTAACTTTTCATTATAACTTTGAGATTTGATGTTTAAACTTTAAATTAATATTATGAATCCTGCAACCCAAGATTTTTTAGAAATAGAAGATATTAGAGACGGTGTTTTGATTTTAAAAAATAATCAAATAAGAGGAGTTCTTATGGTTTCTTCTATTAATTTTGCTTTAAAGGCAACTGAAGAGCAGGACTCAATAATTTATGGGTTTCAAAGTTTTTTAAACTCTTTAGGTTTTTCATGCCAAATTTTAATTCAGTCCCGCCACATAAATGTGACTCCGTACTTAGATGCTGTAAAAAAATTAGAAGAGAAACAAACAAACGAATTACTAAAACTGCAAACTAGCTCATATATTGAATTTATTAAAGAGCTGGTAAAAGGAGAAAATGTAATGACAAAAAACTTTCTTGTTGTTGTGCCGTATAACCTTGCAGAAATACTGGGAGTTGGAGCATCTCTCAAAAAGTCTGCTCTTTTTGACTCAAAAAATAAGGGTGCAATAAATGAGGAGAATTTTGAAAAATGTAAAAACCAACTATGGCAAAGAATGGACTTTGTAGCTTCTGGTCTTAGAAGGTGCGAGTTAGATGCTGTGTCACTAACTACTCCAGAATTAGCTGAATTGTTTTGGGCCATATATCACCCGTCTGAAGCTGAAGTGGGATATTATCCACAAATAATGCCTGACTTACTTAAATAAAATAATAATGAATTTTAATCTTTTTAAAAAAAGTGAGCCAAAAGAGGTTGTAGAAAAACCGCAAAGTGTAGACATTAGTCTAAAGGATATTATTGCGCCCTCTTATGTTGGTGTTAACCAAAATAATATAAAACTTGGCGATAAAATTGCCAAATCCTTTTTTATATTTTCTTATCCAAGATTTTTAGATACCGGCTGGCTTTACCCGCTAATAAATTTAAATGTGCCACTAGATGTTTCTTTTTTTGTTCACCCTGTAGAAAGTAAAATAATACTAAAAAAACTTGTTAGAAAGGTAACTCAGGTTTCTTCTGAATTACTTGAAAGACAAGAAAAGGGGCTAATAAGAGACCCTGCTCTTGAGACAGGTTATAGAGATATTGAAGCCCTAAGAGACAAAATTGTCACAGCCCAAGAGAAAATGTTTCGCTTTGGGCTCTATATAACCATTTACGGAAAAGATGAGGAGGAAATAAGAGAAATTGAGGTGTCTTTAAGGCAAATTTTTGAGTCAAGATTAATTTATATAAAGCCAGCTACATTCAGACAAAAAGAAGCTTTTACATCTTCTATGCCATACGGAGTTGACCAGCTTGATGTAAACTTTCCGATGAATACAGGACCACTATCTACGGCTTTTCCGTTTATCTCTTTTGATTTAAGCTCTAATGAAGGTATTTTATATGGAATCAACGGCCATAATAGCTCTTTGGTTTTATTTGATAGGTTTACCTTAGAAAACTACAACATGGTTGTTTTTGCAAAGTCTGGTTCAGGAAAATCTTACGCAATAAAGTTGGAAATTTTAAGATATTTAATGTACGGAGTTGATGTGATTGTTGTTGACCCTGAAAACGAATATGAGTTTTTGGCAAACGGAATTGGGGGAGACTTTTTTAAAATTTCTTTGACTTCTGGGAACCATGTAAACCCTTTTGATTTACCGGTTCCGGGCCCCGACGAAAACCCAGAAGATGTTTTAAGGTCTAATGTAATCAACTTAGTTGGATTATTTCGCATAATGTTGGGCGGAATAACTCCAGAAGAGGATAGTATTATAGACCAGGCTTTAAGTGAAACTTATGCAATAAGAGATATTACACCTCAAACAGACCCGTCAAAATGGCAGGAAAATATTCCACTGATGTCTGATTTTGTAGAAGTTATAGAAAATATGGAGGGAGCTGAATCAATTGCCAGAAGGCTTAAAAAATTCAGCCAAGGAACTTTTTCTGGATTTTTTAACCAAAAAACCAATATAAATATGGATAAAAATTTTGTGGTTTTTGGAATACGAGATATGGAAGAATCCCTAAGGCCCTTAGCTTTGTTTATTATTATGCGATACATTTGGAATGTTGTTAGAACAAAAGCCAAAAAGAGAATACTA
>VGLO01000048.1 GCA_016866675.1 Candidatus Staskawiczbacteria bacterium
TGGAAATGAACGAAGCAAATACACGGGCCTGGAGGAATAATGGATAACGAAAGAAACTCAGAGATATTCAAACTTCAAAAGGAGATAGATAGACTAAAAAAATCTATCAAAAAACAGAGATATGGTTTAGTTTGGATGGATATTCCTGAAGCATTTGAAGATGATGTTGAAAATAAATTACCTATACTAAAAGAAGTTCCTGATTTGGCAATAAAAACTGAAGATGGAAAACCCCAACATATATTAATTGAAGGAGATAATTATCATGCCTTGACTTGTTTAAATTACACCCATAAAGGGAAAATTGATGTAATCTATATAGATCCTCCCTACAATACTGGATCTGATGGTTTTAGATATAAAGATAAAAGAACTATAGATAAGTTTCCAGATGGATCAGAAGTTCCAAAAGATCATCCCTTTAGACATAGCTATTGGTTGTCCTTTATGAGAAAAAGATTAGAATTGGCTAAAGAATTATTGAGTGAAAAAGGATTAATATGTATTTCAATTGATGATAATGAACAAGCACAATTGAAATTGTTATGTAATGAAATTTTTGGGGAATTAAATCTTTTAGATACTTTTTATATACAGGTGAGATATGCAGAAAAATCACTTAACGAAAAAGATGATTTTCAAAAATTAATAGAACAGGTTTTAATTTATGCAAAGGATAAAAAAAGATTTATTCCGAATAAACCCTCTGAAGAATATGACTTAAATAAATTTAAATATGAAATAAAAGAAAATAAGCCAGGAAAACGAATTGTTCTTGGCAAGAAAAAAGTAACTATTTTTAAGCCGGGCGAATATGAGATTATTGAAAAGAAACCATCTATTGATTTACTTAAAGCAACTTGGGCAAGTGGGAGCGTTTTAAAAGGAAATACCTCTGGTAAATTTTTTCATCTATATTTAGAGCCTAGAAAAAAAGAAGATGGGTTAGGTGTTTTGTATAAAGTAGATGGAATAGGGGAGGATGGGATAGGATACCGCTATTTTACTGGACCTAAGCAGGAAAAAGCAACTAAGGGTTTATTTTACTCCGGAGTTCCTAACATACGAAGAGAAGAAATTGAAAAAGATGGATCTTCTCAAAAAGAAAGAACTATCATTAATTATTATGATTTCAGCGGAGATTTTGGAAATATTAGACACGAAGGGGGTGTGGATTTCCGAAGTGGCAAAAAACCTACTAAAATGTTAAAGTTATTAATCAACCTACATAAGGGCAAAAACATTAAAGTTCTTGATTTTTTTGCTGGTTCTGGATCTAGTGCTCATGCAACTCTTTTGTTAAATGAAGATGGGGGCACTAGACAATTTATCATTTGTACTAATAATGAGGATAATATCTGTTCTACTTGTACTTATCCGAGAATGAAGAATATAATGAGGGGACTTAATGGAGTTGAAAGTCTTGGAAATTCTTTAAAATATTATAAAACAGAGTTTATTGGCAAAAACAATATTCTTTCTACTACAGATGAAGATAAAATTGAACTAGCCCATAATGCTGGAGAACTTCTTGCTATTGCCGAAAATACTCTTGAATCAGTTAAACAAAATAAGTATTATCAGTTATTTGAAGATAACAATAAAGAGAAATATACCGCAGTTTATTTTAGAGAAGAATTAGATCAATTTGATAAATTTGTTGAGATGGTTGAGAAGCTTAATAAAAAAACTATTGTTTATGTTTTTAGTTGGGGAAATGACGAGTTTATAGATGAATTTGAAAATTTAAAAAATGTGAAAGTAAAAACAATTCCCCTTCCAATACTGGAAATTTATAAAAATATATACAATTTAGAGAATTAAAATGATAAATCCATTAGAATTTCAAACAAAAGCAAAAGAAGAACTGATTGAGAAGTTTCTCAAGCTTTGGGATAATAAAAAAAGACAATTACCATTAGTTTTTAAATCTCCCACAGGTTCTGGTAAAACATTCATAGTTTCTGATTTTATTAGAAGTTTAAACAAATTACCGCAATGGGATGTTGATAAAGCATTTATTTGGGTAACTTTTAGTGATAATCTTGCACTTCAAAGCAGAGATAAATTTAGAGATTATTTTGAAAATACTCTAGAAAATAATTTACTTACTCTCGCAGATATAAACAAGGGAAAATTACTAAAAAATGAAATTTTATTCTTGAATTGGCAAAAAATTGTTACAAGAGCAGAATCCACCGTTAGAGTTATTAGAAGACCTGAAGATGAAACACAAAGAAAAGAAAGCGGTTTTTACTTTGAGGATTTTATTGAAAATACTCATAAAGACAATAGAGAAATAATTTTGATAATAGATGAAGCGCATACTCATGTTACTGATAGAGGAGCAAAACCCATAATAGATATGATTAATCCCAGTGTAGTTTTGCATGTTTCGGCTACACCCGACAGAAATTTATTAGCTGAATCTGCATTATTAAACAGTTTTGTAAATGTCCCTCATGAAGAGGTTGTTAAACAAGGGTTAATTAAAGAAAAAGTTGTTGTTCAAACAGAAGAAGATATAAAAAAATATATGCAAGAAATCAAAAAGGGCTCATTAGAAGAAGCTATGATCGATATTGCAATAGAAAAAAAAGAAGAGATTGTAAAAGAATATAAATTACTTAACAAAAAAATTAATCCCTTAGTGATTGTTCAATTGCCTAATGATGATTCAAATTTAATTAGTCTGGGAGAAAAAACTAAAGAAGAAATCGCTACAGAGATACTTCATAAAAAAGGCGTTGAAGAAAATAAAATTGCTAGGTGGTTTGATAAATATCCTAAACCCGAATATTTAGAAGAACTAGATGATGAACATGAATTTCTTTTATTTAAGCAAACTGCAGGAACTGGATGGGATTGCCCAAGGGCGCATATTTTGGTAAGATTTAGAGAAGTTCAATCAGAAACTTTTGATCTTCAAACAGTTGGAAGAATTTTAAGAATGCCAGAACCTAATAAAAAAGAGGATTATTTGAATTCTCAAATTATAAAAACTGCGTTTTTATTTACAAATTATGATCGAAATAAAATTAGTGAAAAATGGAAAGAAATATCTCCCAATAAACCAGCAACCCTCCCCGCAAGAAGAAAAAAAGAAATTCAAAATATTCATTTAAAGTCGGATTTTGTTTCAAGATTGGAATATGGGGATTTGGCAGATTCTGCAAAATTCCAAAAAAGTTTTTTGAATTCCATGAATAAGTATTTTGGTATTACTAGCGAGGATTTATTACACGGAAAAGGTTCAAAAAAATTATCTGATAAAGGGATTAATCTAAAACCTGTAATTAAACGAAATATAGTTTTTAATGCCGAATTTAAAGATTTTGACAATTTAGGATTTGAGTTTAATAAATCTGGTGAAGATATGGAACTAGAGATGTCAATTAATGATATAGAAAAAACATTCAATTACTATATTTACAGATTATTAACGGAACAAACTGAAGATGAGGCAAAAATATCTAATATAGCGAGGTCATTCTCTCCTTTTAAATCATCTATAAGAGTTTGGTTTAAATCCGTTTTGACAGATAGTTCTGAATATATGTATAGAGTTTTTATAGAAGATATTGACAAAGGCGGTTCAAGTTTATTCCGTCCAGCCATTACTCAAGCATTAAAAGATTATAAGCCTATTTTAAAAGAAATAATTGAAAAAAGAAGAACTCTGCAAGAAAAAAGAGAAGCAAATAATTTTACAATTCTAAGTGAATATTGGTTTACAGAAGATTATTTAGAAATTCCATCAAACCTTTGTGTATTAGATAAGTTTTATTTAAAAGATGATGAAGGTAAAATAAATGAAGAAGATTTCATGAAGTATATTGATTCAAAAAAAGCGAAAATCTCTTGGTGGTTCAAAAATGGCGATTATGGAAAAGAATATTATGCAATAAAATATTGGAATAGAAAAGAAGAAGCATGGAGATTGTTTTATCCAGATTGGATTATATTATTTAAAGATGGTAAAATTGGCATTTTTGACACTAAAAAGGGAGATACTGCCCTGCCAGAAGGAAGAGGGCATACCAAAGATAAAGCCAAATATTTACACTTAAAACTAAAAGAACTTGGAAAACAATATGTTGGAGGAATTGTTGTAAAAGAGAATAATGTTTGGCATTACAACAATTCTGAAGAATATGATTATTATCCTGGAAAGTTGAATAAAAACTGGAAAAAATTTGAGGATATTTTCTAAAATGACCGCCATAAAACTCTCCCCATCAAAACTAAACCTCTTCCTGGAATGCCATCTGTGTTTCTGGCTTTCCGAACACGGAATACATAGGCCTAAGGGCCCTTTCCCAAGCCTTCCGGGAGGAATGGATAGGAAACTCAAGATATACTTTGACAAATACAGAAAAGAAGGGAAACTTCCCCCTGAACTAAAAGGAAAAGTTGAAGGAACATTATTTGATAATATGGATAAAATGGATGTATGGAGAAATAACCGAAAAGGAATATCATGGACAGACGAGAACGGAAACACTCTCGCTGGAGCAATAGACGACTGCTTATTTGATGGGAAGAACTATATCATTGTTGACTTTAAGACCTATGGTGGAAGCGAAATTAAAGATGACAAAATAGCATTTTACCAAA
>VGLO01000049.1 GCA_016866675.1 Candidatus Staskawiczbacteria bacterium
AAAAATAAGAATCTCGTGAAAGAAAACAAAAAGAAGAGAAGGGCTTGATTTAATTGTCTTAAAACCTTGATTGAGGTGCTTAAACATACCTACTTCTTTTGATTTAATATGAACTTTTGGGTTTTTGAGAAAGATAAAAATAAACATAGGAATTGCACTTGAAATAATTGTTAATAAGATAAGAAATACAAATTGTTTCTCGATTAAGTCTTTACCAAGTATTGAACCTATTATAATGCCTACAATTGCTGGAATAAATGTGGCCGAAGTTATTTTGGCCCAAACTTTACTCATCTGTTTCTCTTTCTTACTTTCCTTAAGGGATTCATAGATAAATGATTCATCTGCCCCTGAGAAGAAAGTTATTCCAAGCCCTACTATTGTCCAACTAAGATAAAAAATTAGAGGATTGTTCGCAAAAATCAAAATTGTAAGACTTATAGTAAATGCTAACTGACCTGCAATAAATGATGCTTTTGGGCCAAATCTATCTGCAAACATTCCAGTAGGTACTTCAAATATAAACATGGCAACTACCAAAAATATAAGGTTGATGAGTAAATCAGAATAATTAAGCCCTCTATGAAGCATGAAAAGTGTAACTACTGGCGCTATGAAACTAAAACTTCCAAAGAACTTTGCCCAAAAGAATAATTTAGAATTATTATCTGTTAGACTTTTAGCCACAAAAGAATTATGAAAATTAATTAATAAATATTAGCACCTTACTAGAAATATGTCTAAAAGCATAATATAGGGTCTTCATTCTATTGTAAAATCCATTCTTATTTTCTCTATGACTCTCTGATGGATTTTCTTTTTATTTATTGAAACCATTTTAAATCCACATTTTAGATATAGTTTTATTGCAGCATCATTCTCTTTTCTTACATCAAGATATAGTTTGTTAATTCCTTTAGTTTTAGCAAGATCTACAATATTCTTAATTAGCTTCATTGCTATTCCTTTACGTTGATATTCTTTAATTACTGATAGGAAGGCAATTTCTCCATCTTTGCCTAAGGTAATATAACCAATAATCATATCATCTTCTGCACAAATAATGCTCACTTTCTCATCGAATAATTTCCTTAAAGTTGGTTTAAAGTCAAATCTTTCTTTGTGGTATCCAGATGACATTTCTACTAAAGCTAGAGGAGCAAGATCTTTTTGTGTGGCAATTCTAATTTTCATCTATTTTGGATTAATCTTAAGTTATTATAAATCTTGTCGAGAGAGATTATATCCGTTCGCAGGAGTATATCACATGAAAGTCGTCCAATAGGGGTGACCGCGGCCCGCGCATCCTAGGTTTTTGTGATTTTACATAGAAATTTGGCTTAGGATCTTTTTATCACAAAAAACTACTGAAAATTAGTATTTTTAAAGAGATTAAAAAATTTTTGGAAAGATATAAATAAGATAAATTGCGATTATTGATATGAATGTAAAAAAAGAGGTTTATTATGTTCTTGCTTTTGCTATAATAGTATTTGTTGCGTTATTTGTTTTTGGAAAGGATATTGGTTTTTCTCCAAAAGAAGATAAGAAGAGCGTTTCCTCAGAAAATGTTTTGAAAGAAAATATAATCTTTAGTTTCAAACTAGGCTCTCTCGATCAATCAAAAAATGGTAAAGAGATTAATACTCTATCAAATTATTTTAAACAGTTTTCTGGATCTGTGCCAACTGAGGAGTATGGAAATAAATTGATAGATTCATCTAGTAATGAAGTCGAGTTCCCTAATGAAGTATTATATGATGAAAAAGGTTTACCTCAAATGAGAGTTATCACCGGGGCAGAGAAATGAATAAGATAAATATTTTTTTAATTTTATTATTTATTTTGCCTTCATTGATTTCTGCATTGCCCATAGATTTTCCACAAACACCTGTTTTAGAAGCATCTGGACTCATAAATAGTGAAGGTACGGGATATTCAGTAGACTTTATGGAAGATATTAATAATGACGGAATTCCAGAGATAATATCTGGTGCTCCTGCATCAACTATTGTAGGTGCTCCAGGTCATGTTTATTTATTTGACGGGGCAACAGGAGATATCATTAATAGTTTTACTAATGGTATTCCAAATGATAATTTTGGATTTTCAGTTGCTGCCCTTGGAGATTTAAATGGAAATAGTGTTCAAGATTTTGCTGTTGCAAGTTTTAATAGAAATTATGTATATGAAGCTAATGGTAATCTTCTTTACACAATTTTCCAGTATGGCCATGATGTGGCTAACGCAGGAGACTTAACTAATGACGGGATCAATGATATTTTGGTAGGCACTAGCACAGATACTTATGTTTATAATGGCGCATCTGGAGCTTTAATTACAGTTTTACCGGCCGGAGGATTTTCAGTAGATAGCCTTAAAGATATTACTAATGATGGGGTTCCAGAGATTTTGTCAGGCGACCCTTATGATATTCAACTGCCTTACCCTCCAGGAGGTGCTACAGGTAAGGTATATTTGTATAATGGGGCTAACTTTAATTTAATAAGTAGTTTTAGTACTGGAATCGTTAATGATCTATATGGGGCAAGTGTAGCAGATGCAGGAGATTATAACGGAGATGGAATACAAGATATAGTTATTGGAGCTCCAAGTCCATCTACTCCTGGAAAAGCATATGTCTATTCGGGTTCTAATTTTGCTCAATTAGCGCAGTTTGTTGCAACCCCCCCTACATCTTTACTCTTACCTTATGGTCAGTTTGGAATCTCAGTCGATGGCGGAGATTTTAACAAAGACGGTTTTAGCGATATTATTGTCGGTGCAAATATGTGGTCTACTCCCGCTTTAGGTATTGGAAAAGTAGAACTATTCTTAGGACCAAATGGTGTTAATGCATATACATGGCCAGGAGCAAGTAACTTTAACAATCTTGGGTGGTCCATAGCAACCAGAGATTTTAACGGAGATGGGTTTTCAGACTTTGCTTCATGCCATCTTTATCCTCAAACTACTCCGGGATCTGCAGTTGTTCATAGTTTAGGCGGTGCTTGGAACTACGGTTCTGGTCCTCTGAGCTTTGTTTGGCAACCAACAGCAGGTGTCCCTGGAACAGGAAGCGTTGTAGTCTCAGGAGGTACTCCTAATGCCCCTCTCTATTTAGCCCTAGGAGATTCTCCAGCATCAGTCCCTATTTCTCCAGGCAATAATTTATATGTTAATCCAAATAGCCCGCAATTTGGGGTTTTATACCTAGGCAATTTAGACTCCCAAGGAAATCTAATAATCCAGGGAGTCAATTTAATTAATCCAACCTTTGCAGGATTTGATGTTTACTTACAAGTTGGAGCTTATACTGGAGGACCTACATCTAATCTTCAGCTTTCAAATGGTTTACATATAGCTTATGTGCCTTAATAATCTTAGAGTCTACAGTGCGGCCCGCACATACCCCTCTTCGTATCCATTCATGCGCACCAAATCTCTTCACCATTTATAATTATAACTACGGGATTTTTGCTTAAAGGAATAGCGGATGTAGTTATTGGGTAGGGGATATTGAAGAGTTTAGGAAAAAATTAAGATTTTTACTAGATCGTCGTAAATAAACTTATTTTAACAATCTGTTTAAGGATGTTATATTCAATTAGAAGTTCGCCTTAAAGCATCTTTAATCCATTCAGGTTTTGCCTTTATTCTATATAGCATAAATGTTTTTCCTGAAAAATATCTTCCATAAATCTTGAAGCCGCAATTTTCATAGAAATTCATAACTCTCTTGTCTTTAGAGGAAACATTTGAATAAACAAAATCGATATTTTCTTTTATTGTGAAGTCCGCTAATTTCATCATTAGTTTTTTCCCAATACCTTTTCTCAAAATTAATGCACAAATAAAATCAATTTTTATTTTTCCTTTAGATTTTTCTTTGAATGAAATTAATCCTTTTATCTTTTGATTTTCTTTGTAAACAAATGTACGGACTTCCTTAAAGTGTTTTATGGTTTCATCTAAAGTTGAGTATCCCTTTGGAATTTCCATTTGAAGCCCTCTGTTGTAAACTATTGCGGCTTCTCTCACATCTTCTTCTTTTAATTTTTCAATCATTATTTTACAAAAGGCAAAACCGATTTATAATACTTTCTAAGTTAACGGCGAAATTCTAACTCTAAAATTTTGCCTTAGGCATCGTTGCACTCTCGCCTTCGGCTAGCTTCGTATAACTGGAATTAAAAAGTCCATGATAACAGTCCGTGCCACTACACATACATTATAAGTCGACTGACTCTTTTGCTATTTTCGACCAATTTTGTCCTCGATAAGCTGGTGTCAAGACCTCAAAATTGGGGTGTGCACTTTTGATAAAATTTGAGATAATTCTTCCTTACTTAAAAGACCGACTATTTTGTATAATTCCATAGTTAAGGTATGTATTTCTTTGAATTTTTCATTAGATGAGTTCAAATCATCACGCAAAATCTTGTTTTCATTCTCTGTTGCGGTTAATCTTCTTTCAATTTCTGTTTTTGTTTGTTCAAAATTCTACTTCCTATCCTATTAAGGCCCTAATTGGCTAATCTAGTTCCCATCAAAATGGAAAATACTCCATTTTCTTTTCTTCCCTGGCTAT
>VGLO01000050.1 GCA_016866675.1 Candidatus Staskawiczbacteria bacterium
ACAATGACGAGGTTTTAGATGAAACTGACAATTGTCCTTTAATATCTAACACAAATCAAGCCGACAACGATAACGATGGCATAGGAAATGTTTGCGATGATACTCCAGGCGAGCCAATATCAGCAACCTTAACCGTTACAAAGGTTGTGAATGGTGGGACAAAATCTGTTTCTGACTTTCCATTATTTGTCTCTGCAACCCCAGTCTCAAGTGGAGTTGCAACAACTTTTAGTGCTGGAACATACACTGTAAGCGAAACTAATCAAGATAATTACACAGCAGTGATTTCTGGAGATTGCAGCTCAACAGGAATTGTTATATTGGAAACAGGACAGTCAAGATCTTGTACAATTACGAATACTTTTACAGCTCCACAAAACAATAATAATTCAGGTGGCGGTAGCGGAGGTGGGGGAGGCGGAGGTGGAACACCACCATCACCAACATTGGTTATTATTGAAAGCTCTATTGCATACTCAAATATTACAGAAAACGGTATGACTATTACTTGGGACACAAATCTTCCTGCATCAAGCTATATTGTATATTCATTAGCAAGCGCCTCTGATCAACTAGATAATCTAGATAATTCTGGAACACCTCCAACTTACGGTTATCAATTTTCAACTCCAGAATTAGATATAAACCCAAAAACAACTTCTCACACAGCAACCCTAACTGGAATGACTCCTAATACACCTTATCATTTTAGATTAGTATCAAGGGGGTCATTGGCTTTTAGTAACGAATACAAGATGACATTTGGAGAAATTACTCAAACTCCAGTCTCAAATCCAACACCAATCCCTACACCAACAGGTGGTTCAAATAACCAAGGTGTAGGAACAAGCGGACTTGGACAACAAGTTGCAGGTGGATCTACTGTCGTAGAAGATATTTTAGAAGAGAATACGGGTAGCAATGAAGGTGAAGAGACATCTGACGAGATTCAATCAACTAACGCAATTCAAACTGCTGCACTTTCAGAAGCCGGAGGCCAAGGATTTATAGATTGGTTATCTGCAAATTGGTGGTGGTTACTATTATTACTTATATTAATTGCGTTAATTGCATATTATTACTGGAGAGAACAAAACAAAGGAAAAAAATAATATATAGATATAAAAAGCAGGGGATTAGCCCCTGCTTTTGCATTGTTTTTAAATTTTAATTATAATGCTGTAATGATTGAAGTAAAAAATGTAGTTAAAAAATTTGGAGATTTTACAGCCGTAGATAATATTTCTTTTAAAGTAAATAAAGGAGAGATTTTTGCTTTTTTAGGACCTAATGGAGCAGGAAAGACAACTAGCATTAAAATGCTCACAACTCTTTTAAAGCCTACCTCTGGAGAAGTTTTTTTAAATGGACATAATGTGACTGAAAACCCAGACGAAACAAGAAAGTCATTTGGCATAGTTTTTCAAGACCCAAGCCTAGATAACGAGCTTACTGCTTACGAAAATATGCAATTTCACGCAATACTTTACGGAGTAAAAAAAGAAGTTTATAAAAAAAGAATTGTAGATTTACTAAAAATGGTTGAGCTGTATGACAGAAAAGATTCTTTTGTAAAGACTTTTTCTGGAGGAATGAAGAGACGACTTGAGATTGCAAGAGGATTATTGCATCACCCAACGGTATTATTTTTAGATGAACCAACTATTGGTTTAGACCCACAAACAAGAAATCATATTTGGACATACATAAACGAGCTAAACAAAAAAGAAGGTGTGACAATATTTTTTACAACTCATCATATGGAAGAAGTTGAAAGAATTGCAAAAAGAGTTGCCATTATTGATCATGGTAAAATTTTAATAGATGGGACAATTGAAGAAATTATTAAAAAAGCAGGAAAAGAAAGCCTAGAAGACGCATTTATTAGCCTTACAGGAAGTACAATTAGAGACGAAAAAGCAAATATTGGAAAAAACCAAATGAGAATTAATAGTAAATTAATGCGTTAAACCCCATGAATGCAATTTATATATTGTGGCTAAGACAATTAAAAAGATTTATTAGAAAAAAAGCCAGTATTGTTGGGGCAATAGGTCAACCAATAATATTTTTATTGGCTTTTGGCTTTGGGTTAAGCCCGGTTTTTGCCAAAGCCGGAGCAGGGAATTACATTCAGTTTTTAGCTCCGGGAATTATTGTAATGACGGTACTTTTTACATCAATTTTTACCGGTCTTGAAATAATTTGGGACAAACAATTCGGATTCTTAAAAGAAACCTTTGTGGCTCCAGTACCAAGATATCAAATTTTATTAGGAAAGGTTTTAGGGGGAGCGACCGTGGCCATGGCACAAGGTTTTTTAGTTTTTATTATTACATTATTTGCCGGATTCAGGCCTGTTAATTGGCTCAGCTTGCCTTTGGCATTTTTGTACATATTTTTGGTAGCATTTTTGTCATCTGCTCTGGGAGCCTCAATAGCTGCCAGACTTGAAGATATGCAGGGATTTCCCTTAATATTTAACTTTGTGGTACAGCCCTTATTTTATCTTTCAGGAGCCATATTTCCACTCCAAAACTTACCTGCAGCCTTGAATTTTGTTACAAAAATAAATCCCTTTTCTTATGGAGTAGATGGCTTGAGATTTGCTTTCTCTGGAGTAAATATATTTTCACCATTTCTAAGTATCGCTGTTTTAATGGGAGTATCCCTAATAATAATTGGATTTGGAGTTTATCAGTTTAAAAAGGTTCAGTTATAGTATTATGCGACAATATTAATAAATTTATAAAAATGAATAGAGTAATACATTTTGAAATTCACTCATCAAATTCAGAAGAATTGGCTAAATTTTACACAAATGTTTTTGAATGGGAAATAAAAGAATGGAAAATGCCTGGAGTAAAACTAGAAAACAGATTTTGGTATATTTTAACTGCGCCAAAAGAGAGTAAGGATATTGGGATTAATGGGGGATTAGTTGTTAGAAAAGGAGATAAACCAAGGGATGGAGACCCAGTCAACGCATTTATTTGCACAATTGACGTGCCTAGTGTAGACGACTATATTAAAAGAGTACTGAATAACGGGGGCACTATTGCTTTGCCGAAAATGGCAATTCCCGGTATGGCTTGGCTAGCTTATTTAAAAGATGTAGAGGGAAATATTTTTGGAATTTTTGAATCTGACCCAAGCGCTAAAAACTAAATTTTAATAAAATGCCTATATCTTTTGATGATTTCAAAAAAGTAGAAATTAAAATAGGTAAAATAATTTCTGCTGAAAAGATTGAAAGTTCTAATAAATTACTTAAACTTCAAGTTGACTTTGGCGAGGCAAACCTGCCTGCCGGCAGGCAGGTTTTAGCCGGAATTGCTAAATTTTATGAGCCAGAAAGTTTGGTGGGGAAGTTATGTCCTTTTGTTTTTAACTTAGAGCCAAAAAAAATGGGTGAATTAGAGAGCCAAGGAATGATTTTAGCAGCTGATTCAGAAAACGGCCCTGTTTTAATGAATCCAGACAAGGATGTGCCACCAGGAAGCACAATAAAGTAGAAAATTTTGAAATTTAGTTTAAAAAACTTGGACATAGTTCCAGGTTTTTAGTTATCCACATACTTGACATTATTTTTTTGTGATATACTTAGCAAACATGCAGAAATTTTCGCTTAAACTAATTATATTTTTTGTAAGTTTTTTCATTCTATCTTTTGGAGTTGATAAGGCATTAGCCGCTCCATTCATTACAAGCGCTTCTCCAGCATCAATAATAAGTGGCACTGCTTTTACATTAACGATAAATGGATCGGGATTTGATAAAACATCAGTTATTACACTAGGTGGTCAGCAAAAAATAACAGATACTACTGGCACGCCATTCCAGCTTAGTACGCAAATTCTTGCTAGCGATATTCCCGGTACAGGATTTATACTTGTAGGAGTATTAAGTGGAAGTTGTAATTGTTCATCTAATTTTGTTTCAATTCCTGTTACTTCCAATACCGGTTATCTTACTATCAAAAAAGAATCTACGGGCGGGACTGGAAGTGAAGTTTTTAGCTATACTGTTTCAGGACCTAGTGGTAGTTTTCCCGTGAGTGTTCAAACATTCGGGACATCAAACCTTGCCCAAGGTAGTAGTGGTCAACGAGGACCATTATCGGCGGGAAACTATACTATTTTGGAAGACAGCATGACGAATTGGAATCTTGGTCTTGTTAGCTGTTTTAATACTGTTACTGGCGGAAGCATAGGGTCACTTGTTACAAATGGCATCACAATAACTATTGGTAATGGAATTAATGCTATTTGCACATTTAGTAATAATTATGGAACTATTGCTCCACCACCGGTTATTCCCCCTCCTCCAACGACTGGCTCAATTACCGTAAATAAGACTATTACCAACTATACAGGTAATGGACAAACATTTGGCTTTACTGCATCATCATTATATGTTCTTCCCAAACAATTTTGCCAGGTGACACTAAGTTCATCTAACACAAGTGGATCCTGTTTATTATCAAATTTGCAAACAGGATACAGTTGGCATATAACAGAAACTCCTGTAGCAAACTGGTCATCTACTCCAAC
>VGLO01000051.1 GCA_016866675.1 Candidatus Staskawiczbacteria bacterium
AATTTATTTTCACACATTGCCAACCATTCTTTATTAAGCATTGAAAGTTCTTATTATATGAATACGAATCAAACTTCAAGCGTGCCTTCCAATATTGACAAGGCAGTAATGGAAATACAATCCAAACTAACTCCTGGCGCAAAAGTTTCTTTAGTAACTGGTAACTTTAATGTTATACACCCGGGACACTTGAGACTCTTAAATTTTGCAGCAGACTGTTCGGATTTTCTCGTGGTTGGTGTAAATGAAGATAGTCATGACGGCGTATTCATCCCCGCAAATTTGCGACTTGAGGGGATGATGGCTTTATCATCCGTCGTAAATCATGTGATTTACCTTAACAATAATATTGCTGAGTTAATCCAAAAACTTAAACCTGATTTCATTATTAAGGGTAATGAGCATGAAAATACATTTAATGCAGAACTTGAAGTCATTAATAGCTATGGCGGGAAATTACTTTTTTGCTCTGGGGAGGTAAGATTTTCTTCGCTTGATCTTTTACAAAAAGAGCTGCAAAAATCAAATATCTCCTCCATTCAAAAGCCCTCTGACTTTCCAAAGAGGCATGGATTTACACCGTCAAATCTTTCAAGGTACATTGATAAATTTAAGACATTAAAAGTGGTCGTAGTCGGAGACTTAATAATTGACGAATATATTTCTTGCGATACACTTGGGCTTTCTCAAGAAGACCCAACTATTGTAGTCACCCCCCTTAAAAGAGATTTTTTTATTGGGGGCGCAGGAATTGTGGCTGCCCATGCTCAAAGCCTAGGTGCTAAAGTCGAGTTTTTTAGCATCACGGGCGATGATGAGGTTGCAAATTTTGCAAACGATAAATTACTGTCCATGAAAGTTTGCCCTAATTTATTTTCAGATTCAAGCAGACCAACAACTCTCAAGCAACGATACAGAGTGCAAAATAAAACCCTTTTAAGAGTAAGCCATCTCAAGCAACACGACATTGCCCCATCTTTATCCAATGAAATCTTACATAAAATTAAAATTGCTATGAAGGACGCCGACCTGCTTGTCTTTTCGGATTTTAATTATGGATGCCTACCTCAGAATCTCGTAGATTCAATAATAAAAGAAGGACAATCAATAGGTTTATTTATGGTTGCAGATAGCCAATCCTCATCTCAGATGGGAGATATCTCTAGATTTCAAAATATGCAACTCATTACGCCTACAGAGCATGAGGCTCGGCTAGCCTTACATGGAACAAAGATTGGACTTGCAGTGCTTGCTGAAAGGCTACATGAAAAAGCAAAAACAAGTCATTTAATTATTACCCTTGGCGCAGAGGGCCTGCTCATTTACTCCCCAGAAAGTAAGAGTAATAATTTAGAAACAGATCTGCTTCCGGCCTTTAACTCAAGCCCGAAAGACGTTTCGGGGGCTGGAGACTCTTTCTTAATTTGTAGCTCGATGGCTCTCTCGCTGGGCGCGAATATATGGGAAAGCGCATATCTTGGCTCAATTGCCTCTGCATGCCAAGTATCAAGGATTGGCAATACACCCCTAGATACTGATGAAATCCTTAGAGGATTGACCGAATAATGAATGCCATACTTCTGGCAGGTGGGTGTGGGACTCGTCTTAAGCCAATAACAAACACAATTCCAAAATGTATGGTATCAATTAATGGCAAACCTTTAATTGACTACTGGCTTGAAACTCTTCTTGAGAACCCAAAGCCACTTATACATAAGGTACTCATAAATACACACCACCTTCCCGAAATTGTGCGTGAGCATATCCATAAATCAAAATGGAAAAGATTCATATCCCTTGTACACGAGGAAGTATTGCTTGGAACCGGAGGTACTATCTTGAAGAATAGAGACTTTTTTTTAAATCAAGCTTTCTTCGTGGCACATGCCGATAATTTAACTAAATTTAGTCTTGAAGACTTTATTAAGGCTCATAAAAATAGGGCAAGTAAAGTTGAGATAACGGCCATGACCTTCAACACAGATTCTCCAAAGTCTTGTGGAATTATAGTAATTAATAAGAATAATTTAGTTACATCCTTCATTGAAAAACCAAATAACCCAAAAAGTAATCTAGCAAATGGGGCGGTATATATTTTTGAACCCTCAGTAATTACTTTTATCGCCTCATTAAAAAAAGATGAGATTGATATCAGCAGAGATATTCTGCCTAATTATGTCGGCAAGATGGATACTTTTCATAATGAAACATATCATAGAGATATAGGCACTCTAGAAAGTCTCCTTCTAGCAGAGCAAGACTGTCGCAATAAAGTATTTTATTAATAATTCGTCATCTTGCTACCTCATTTAAGGAAGTGCGCGCAGTAAATTCTGATCACCCTCATTGAAAACATGCATTATTATTGGAGCTGAATTCATTTAATTGGCATTTCTTATGAAAATATTTGGTGAAATAAAAAACTATAGAGCAAATACTGGGTTTATCACCATAATTGGATGTTTAACTCTTCACTACTTAATTTTTGATAGGTACTTTCTAAATGGGCAGTCCACCTTGTCTGGGGATACGCAGATTTATTGGTCATTAGAATACTTAGTTTTTTATTCGATAAAACATTACGGTGAGTTTTTATGGTGGGACCCTACAGGTCTTAATGGTTATCAAGCATATTTAATACTATTTAATAACTTAAACTATTCAAATATATTTCAAGTTTCATACTTACTATTTTTCAAATTTATAAGTTTTTTTATCGATACAAATATTAATTTGTGGCTTGTATTTCAGAAAACTACTTATTATTTTTCATTAAATCTAATATTAATTTACTTAATTTCTAGAAAAATTTTAAAGTCTAATTATGCGATCGCATTTGTATGCATAACTTTTACCTTATGCCAATATCAATTTTTATCCATGAGGGACTCGTATTTAGTTCAACAACTTCCAGCCGCTCTTTTATTTTTATATACATTCATTAGTTTCTTTAAACTAAGTACAAAAGAAAATTACATCTATCTTGGTTTGGCGCTTTCTATTTTGATCTCAAGTACTTCTTATTCTATGGTTTTGGGTCCATTTTATTGGCTAGGAATTTTTATCTTGTCTTATTTTATTTTTTATCCTGATTCCATTAACAAGATAATTTCTGTAACAAAAGTAAATGGTTCAAAAAAATGGCTTATCGTACAAGTTTTTTTATTATTTCTCATTATTATGGCTTTATGCCTAGCCATCAGCCCCATCCTAATTGATGAGCAAAACATGCTCCGCGTTCCCGGCGCAGGCCCAATTGACTTCGCAAAAAAGGAGTTTTGGGGAGGACCATCTTATGGCTCACCAATGTTTCTGCCTTGGTCAAATCTAATGAACTGGGCACCTTTCTCTGATATACATGACAGTAATTTAAAGTTTGATCCTTGGGGCGCTGGCCTTGATCACAAATATATTGGTATAGCCACCTTACCTCTTGTAGCTTTTAGCTTTCTGTTTTTAGGCAAAGACAAATTAATTGCGCCACTTTTTGTAGCCTTTTTTATCTGCAGTTTTATTATCCCATACACTTTTCAAAATGGTTTATTTTCTATTTTGATGGAAAAATATTTCCTCTTTAAAAATTCTAGATCAATGCCCTGGCTACTCCCTCGGGATGGCCCAAGTATATTTTTAATATTAATATCAGGCATAGCATTCGATCAAATTATCTCTATTAATAATTTCAATAGAGATAAACTGTATAAATATTTTCTACTAATAATATCAATTACATTACTAATAGCTATTTTTTCAATATCAATTTTAATACTATTTGATAAATCTACAATGCGGTTAAGTCTTACTCATATTGGGGTTTATTTAATAGTTTATGCATTAATATTAATTTATATTTTTAATGAAGGTTCTATACGAAAGCGTATAGCATGTAGTCTATTTTTAATAATTGTTACCTGTGATTTATTAACCTCTGCCGGAAGTTACTGGAACCGGAAAATTGTGTGGAATCCAACAGGGGCCGTACCTCAACACACTTACCCAAATCCACTCAACCTTAACCCACTACTAAATCCCAATTGGGCAGGAGCATATAGAGGAATTTTTCATAACGTTTACACCTCAAATCCATTTTACGGAAAAAGAGAGTGGCTATTTTTAGCTCTTAATCCCAAGGTCTCTAATCTTTTAACAAATTGGAACCCAACAACTTCAACTGAAATTTCAATTCCATCAGTAAAATTCTATGATTTTGGAGTTTTCCAACAATTTGAAAGCGTCAATAATCCTTCTAGAATACCCACCTACCAAAATATGAAAGGCTGCCTTTTAAACGAACAATCTTTTGTGGCCAACGGAGTTGAGTACAAAATTGAAAAAGGGTTTTCAGGTTTTGTTGAAACTGTATCAAATGGCCCTGATATTGTAAATTTTTATGGATGGGCTACTGATAAAGATTTACCAGCTGTAGGCGTAGCAACTTTTGTTAATAATCAG
>VGLO01000052.1 GCA_016866675.1 Candidatus Staskawiczbacteria bacterium
CCAACCTTCGGCCGTCGGAATCGGGTCAAAGGCGTTCTCCATGTGGAAGCGCACGGATTTGTTTTGTCCCCACCAGCCGGTGAAGCGGGGTAGTGAAGTGTCACTGTGATAACGTTCGTGCACGAAGGCCCCTGCAACCGCACCCGGTCCCGCGTTGACGTATTTGTAATGGCACCAGCAGGCAAAATCCACGTCCCAATCGTGCAACTGCAATGGAATGTTGCCAACTGCGTGGGCGAGATCAACACCCACAGTGATTCCGTGCTTGTGCGCAGCGCCGACGATGCGTGCAATGTCGAATACTGTTCCCGAAAGATACTGCACTCCCGATACTAACACGAGCGCCAGTGTGTTCTTGTGTTGCTCGAATGGATAGGAAAATCTATCCGCCCCAGGCTGCGTTGCACCGCACGATTTGGCCATTCTCCCGCTCCCTGGTCCCGGTTTGAACTTGAGAATATAACGATAATAAATATGAAATAAGCATCGTAAGATAGATAATAAGATTAATTTTCCTCTATAAAAAATATTCATACTAATAAAGTTTAATTCTTGGGGGGTGTTATACTATATATAGTAATAATGTCGATATGATATTGCGGTGGTTAAAATTCATGTTTTATAAGCTGTTTTGTATTCAAGAAATTGCTTGTAGATTTTTAGAAGGAATAACTGGTTATTTTATTGCTATCATATCGTATCCAAGGAAATCGAAAATGTATAGGAGGGCCTCACTGTTAAAAAAAAGATATATGAACCCTATACGATAATTGCTGTAGATAGTACAATACAAGACTTAACGCTTGTTATTGATGCTTTGAAACAATTTCGTAACGTCGCACCGATGACAAAAATTATCCTCTTTACACATATTGAACTATTAAAAAAACAAAAAGAGAAATTGCCTATTGATCTCTTGATTCAACAAAGCAATCTTCTCATTCAGGAGCCATTGCGAGAATATAGTATCCTGGATCGTGCGATAAAAATTGGCTTTCAACTTAACATGCAATACATTTTTAAGACGAAAATTGATCATTATTATTTTTTGGAGGATTGTATTGAATTTCTTGGAACATTGATAGAAAGTTTACCAATGATTCGAAATGAAATACATAAAAAATTATGTATTATAACATCGGATAAGAATATTAAACCCTTTCATGGTCAAGATATTTTTGGAAAACTCGATGATATGGGGAAGATTTTGGAGCTCTGTAAACGAAACGTCTCCTTGGAAGAAATGCGCGATCTTTTTTACTATATCGATACTCTAACAGTTCATCAATATACTCCGAATATCCCAAATCAACGTTTTACATCAGAATCTATCCTTGATCTCATATAGGCGCATTACCTCTGTTTTTTCAACAGAGTATGACAAAAAAATTAATTTATAAAGAAAATGGTTATTATTTTAAGCGCTAGCGGGGTTTCATCCGATCTTAGTAGTGTCTTTGGCAAGATTCCATCTGGAATGGTTCCAATTAATGGAAAGCCGGCAATTGCGTGGACTATTGACGCTCTTCTTGAACAAGGATTTGATGAATTTATTATCACAGTTGGCTATCAAAAAGATCTACTGAAAGATTTCCTTAACACTTTTTACGCTCACAAAAAATGTCGTATTGGATATAGAGAAGTAAATTATAAACAACCCCCAGGAAATGCGCTCATAGAAATATCAAAAGAAATCAATAGTGGTACAGTACTAGTTGTTCTTGGCGATACAATCGTTCGAGAAAAACTTCGACTAATCGAAAATATTGTTTATACATCATCTCAATTTGACGATCCGAGTGAATGGTGTCTTGTCAAAAGAGACCAAGATGGGTATTTTACAAATGCATTTGATAAAAAAAATATCAATGAGGATGGACTTACGGCATTAATTGGAATTTATTTTTTTAAAAACGTTCCTTTATTAAAACATGTATGTCGCCTCTTTCCTTCAGAAAAGAATTATGAGATTAGTAGTATATTAGATCGCTATTCTTATTTCGAAAAAATAAAATGTGAAGAGTCTCATCCTTGGTTTGATATCGGACATCTTCCTAAATATCATATTGCGAAAACTTCCCTCTTGAATATAAGAGAATTTAATACTATGAAATACGATAATCTACGAGGGACACTTGTAAAGCAAAGTAAAAATAAACAAAAACTCTATGATGAAATGCAATGGTATCTCAAAATCCCACAAGAACTATCTTTTCTAGTGCCCCGCGTTATTTCTTATGATAAAGATCTATCTTTAGAATTAGAATATTATGGATATCCAACGTTAACAGAACTTGCCCTTTATGGCAACTACCATAACAATATTTGGAAAGGAATTATAACAAAACTGTTCGATGTTCTCTTACTATTTAAAAAATACCCTGGAAAAGTGTCTTTGGAAGAATATAAAATGATGTATCTCATAAAAACGAACAATCGAATACATACATTGTATCTTCAAGACCAAAAATTTAAGAAATTCTTTTCAGAAAAAGTGGTGGTAAATGGTAAAACCTTATGTTCATTTAATGAATTAGAAAATTTCATCCATGTAATGATTAACCGTTTATACCAAAATTCAGAAGGACAAAATTGTTTTTTACATGGAGATTTCTGTTTCTCTAATATTCTTTATGATCTAAGAAGTGGGATCATACGATTAATCGATCCTCGTGGCCGTTGGGGAAAGGGTTTATATGGTGATATTCGTTATGATATTGCGAAATTACGACATTCTGCTGTAGGTATGTATGATCATATTATCAACAATATTTTTACGCTGGATCAAGACGACAATCATTTTACACTATATATCCCAAGTACTAAAGAACAAAAATTTATTTCTCACCTTATTGATATTCACATTCAAGAAAAATGGAATCTTAATGAGATTCAATTTATAGAGAGCTTACTCTTTTTATCCATGATTCCACTTCATCCTGAAAACAAAAAAAAACAACTTGCTATGTTTTGTATCGGGATACAAAAATTAAATGAGGTTTATGAGAATATTGGTACTCAATCATCAAAAGAGGGAAGGTAATAAATTTTATGTATATCATCATCCCAATGGCAGGTGAAGGAAAACGATTTCAGATTCATGGCATAAAACAACCAAAATATGAACTTCTTGTAAGAGAAAAAACTATTTTTGAGTGGGCCATAATGAGTTTTAAAAAATTCTATAATCAAAAATTTATTTTTATAATTAAGCCTGGTGTAAAAATATTCGTACGGCGACAATGTGAAAAAATGCGTATCCTTAACTATAGAATTATAGAATTGCAAAATACAACAGATGGACAAGCTACAAGCGTACTATATGGTATACAAAAGATTAATGATACCGCTCCACTTCTCATTCATAATATAGATACTTACATTAATCCAAATGTTTTTTTACCAAATTTGATACAAAAAAAATTTGATGGATGGATTCTTCTCTTCCGAGCTCCCGGATCACATTGGAGCTTCGCACAACGTATGAAAAATGGAAGAGTGACTGAGGTAAGTGAAAAGGTTAGAATTTCTGAATTTGCATCATCGGGCACATATTTTTTTCGATCCAAAAAAATTTACGAGCAAGCTTATTATGATGCTATTTTAGAAACAAAGGAAAAATATAAAGAAGCTTATATTATGCCTCTTTATAATTCACTCATTAAAAGAAAATTTTATATTAGTTCCTCCTTAATTGAATTGAATAATATTATTCCCCTAGGAACACCTGAAGAGGTTTTAAATTTCGATCATACTTTTCAAGAAAGGTATAAACTTAAATTTTAAGATCATTCGCTTTCTTATATCTGGAAGCTATAACTTTTTGATAAAGCAGAATGATTTGAATAACTCGATGGTGATACATATGTTCATTCCGGACGCGATCATAGGCTTTTTTTGTATCAATTCTCGTTCTTCATTGTGAAGAAGATAATATTCGATCGCTTCAAAAAAATCGGCATCTGTTTTTACCATAATAATTTCATCTGGTCTGAAAAAATCATATATTTCTGATACATAATCACAAATTTGGTAACCGCCACAAGCTGGGATGCGGAATGTCCTCCCATTTAAACCAATTACTTTATTTTGTTCATGTAAATTTAAGGAAATTTTTGCCGACGAATAAAGTTTATTTTCATCTTCTATGGGAAGATATTCACGTGGGGAAAAATTTGGAAGCCATGTCGCCCTTGTTAAACTTAAGGCGGTGCCCCCGGGGGTGGGGTCTGCTGGGTGACTTCGAGCTTGAGGCTGCGGTCTGCTGGTCGTGCGCTTCTTGCGCTGGCCGCAGCGCGGTGCGAAGGGCTGGGTAGGGCTGCTATTCGGTGGACACTGTGCGGATTACCAACGCGCTACTTTTTGGTATGCGTTATGGTATGCCCACAGAAAAACATCTGTAAGTTATTGATTTAATTATTTGTATGGCGGAGAGA
>VGLO01000053.1 GCA_016866675.1 Candidatus Staskawiczbacteria bacterium
AAGTATTGATCTAGAAAGGAGATATTCCAAGGACCAAATTTTTGAATGGTATTTAAACCAAATACCTTTTGGAGAAAATGCCTATGGGGCTGAAGCTGCCAGCCAGGCATATTTTAAGAAACCAGCTTCAGGGTTAAGCTTAGCTGAATCAGCCCTACTTACATCATTAATCCCGGCTCCAAGTTATTATTCTCCATATGGCTCAAATAAGGATCAGCTGCTAAAAAGAAAAGATGCCCTATTAGATAAAATGGTACGATTAGGATATATTACTCAAGATCAAGCAAATGAAGCCAAGGCAGAAATATTAGAGTTTGCTGAATCCACAGTTTTCATTAAGGCTCCCCATTTTGTAATCTATGTAAAGCAGTATTTAGAAAACAAATATGGTGATGACTTTCTAAAAGAAAAAGGACTAAGAGTTTACACAACCCTAGACTATGACTTGCAAAGTTATGCAGAAGAAGTAGTGGCTAATGCAGATCAAAGCAATAGAAACCTTGATGCAAATAATACGGCGCTAGTAGTAATTGACCCTAAAACAGGTGAGATTTTGACTCATATTGGGTCAAAGGATTATTTTGGAGAATCTTACCCAGAGGGATGTGATAAAAAATCTGGCGGGAGTTGTTTGTTTGATCCAAATTTTGATGTAGCAACCATGGGTTTAAGACAACCGGGTTCATCTTTTAAACCATTTGTGTATGCTACAGCATTTGAAAAAGGATACACTCCTGACACTGTTTTATGGGATGTTAAAACAGAATTTAATCCAAACTGCAACACTGACTCTACTGAAGAAAAAGACATATATGGGGGTAATTGCTACCACCCTCAAAACTATGATGGAAAAAATAGAGGACTAGTCACGCTTAGATCCTCTTTGGCACAATCTTTAAATATACCCGCTGTAAAACTCCTTTACTTGGCGGGAACTAAAGACAGTTTAAAGACAAGTAGAGATTTTGGTATTACAACCCTTAATGACCCAGACAGATATGGCCTTTCTTTGGTTCTTGGTGGAGGAGAGGTGACATTACTTCAAATGACATCTGCCTACGGTGTCTTTGCCACAGAGGGCCTTAAAATTGCTCCTAGCGCGATTTTAAGAATAGAAGACAGTAATGGAAATATAATTGAACAAAATAATAAACAATCGACAAAAGTCTTAAACACTCAAGCCGCAAGACAAATAAATGATGTATTATCAGACAATGAGGCTAGGACCCCTTTATTTGGCGCAAATAGCAATTTACATATTCCAGGATATCAGGTTGCTGCCAAAACCGGTACAACACAATTTTACAATGATGCCTGGACAATTGGGTATTCCCCGTTTGCAGTTGTGGGTGTTTGGGTTGGAAACAATAATAATTCTTCTACTGCTAGTCAAACCGGAAGTGGTTTAGCGGCTCCAATATGGAAAAAAGTAATGGAAAAATTATTATCTATTAGACCACAGGAAAATTTTATAAAGCCTGACTTAAGTGAAGATACAAACCCAATACTACTTGGAAAACTTCCCCCAGAAGATTCTCTTCATAGTATTTTATATTATATTGATAAAAATAATATTCAGGGCCCCTCACCAAAAGACCAATCAAAAGATCCTCTTTATAATGCTTTTGAAACCGGTGTTAAAAACTGGTTAAACCCTATTCCTCAAAATACTATGGAATTGCCACCACAATAAAAAAATGCCCACGTGGGCATTTTTTTATTCTAACTCAGAGCCTTTATAGGCATTACAACATAAATATAACTTGAATCGCCAACCGGCCTTAAAATACAAGCTCCCTCCTCTTTGCTAATTTCAAAAATAATTTCAGAACTTTTTATATTTAGCAATCCATCAGCCAAATATTTATAATTAAAAGAAACTTCTATTGGGTCTCCCTTAATTTGAGCTTGTATGCTTGACTTATTTTCGCCAATATCTGAACTTCTTGAGAAAATTTCAACTTCTTTTTTTGTTGGATTAATTAAAACCTTAACCTCATTTATTCTTCCAGAAAATAATGATGCTGTTTTCACTTGGCTTAAAAATTCATCTTTTTTTAAAACAACAGTTGTTTTAAATTTTTCTGGAATAATTTCTTGATAATTTGGATATTCTCCTTCAATAAGCCTTGAAATTACCTGAACTTGTGAATGTTTTAATTCTTTCATTGGAAAATCAAATAATACTTGATTTGTAGAAAAATTAAGATAAACTAAGCCATCTTTTCCATCTAATATACTTGCCACATCTCTTACTGGTTTTTGTGGAATAATAAATGATCCTTCTTTTAAGTCTAATGTCTCAACTTGCATATTTTTCTCCGCCAATCTAAAGCTATCTGTTGAAACAAATTTTAAATTATTTTTACTAAAGTTAAAATAAATTCCTGATATCTCTGGCCTAATTTGAGACTCAATTGGTATATCAATTACCTGAGATAATCCCTGACAAAATTTTCGACTTTCAATATTTAAAGATCCATTACTTTTAAATTCAGGAATTATTGGAAAATCCTCTGGATTAAAACCCTGAATTTGTGTTTTAAAATTTTTACATTCCACATATAAATTATGTCCTTTTGCCTCAATTAATATTTTTTCATTTGGTAAAGATGCTACAAAACTAGAAAATATTTTAATTGGAATCACCACCCTACCCTCTTTAATTATTTTTGACAAAACCCAAAATTTAATTGTTGTTTCAAGATTTGTTGAAACTAAATTTAAAAAACTATCTTCTGTGCTTATTAAAACATTATTTAAAATTGGTAAAGATAAATTCTTTGAAACAACTTTTTCAATAACATCTAACCCAGCTTTTAAATTTTCTTTTAGTATTTCTATTTTCACGTTGTAGTAATAGTTATTAATATATAAATTTATTGTTATTATTAGTGAGGCCTATATTTCAATTTTTACAATATTTTTTGTTCGTATTTTATAGAGAAATTATTTTAGAATAAACTGTGGATAGATAAGTATAAAAGGGTGTATATTATTAGGTGTATTATTTTGGGTATAATTTACACTTTTAAATTTACACAAGTTATTACCCCTATCTATTTACATAATTATCCACTATATATCCTCTGTTTTATTAAGTTAATTTCTTCTGTTAATTTGTTATTTTCTTCAGATTCTTTTTCAATTTTTTTGTAAGCGTAAATTACTGTTGTGTGGTCTTTACCTCCAAACTTTCTTGCAATTGCTGGGAAAGAATACTTTAATTCTTTTCTAAGTAAAAACATTGCTACTTGTCTTGGTCTAACAATTTCTTTGCGCCTAGTTTCATGAAATAAACTTTTTTCATCTAGATTATAAAATTTAGCCACAGAGTCAACTACTTTTTTGTAGTTTGCCACATTAAAGGGCGAAAAAACAAAACCCTTTAAAAGTCTTTTTGTTGTATCAATATCTAAATTACTATTATTTGTTTTGCAATATATTAAAAGAGCGTTTAAAGCCCCCTCAAGCTCTCTAATGTTCTTTTTAACATTAGTTGCTATATATTCTAGTATATTCTCAGGGATCTTTTGATTCTTCTCTTGGAGCTTGGTTTTTAGTATTACAAGTCTTGTTTCATAGTCTGGGAGACTTACATCAACAGTCATTCCTCCTGAAAATCGCGACCTTAGTCTTTCCTCTAATTCTGGAATGGCGTTTGGGGGTCTATCAGATGATAAAATAATTTGTTTGTTTTTTTCATACAAAGAGTTAAAAACATGAAAAAATTCTTCCTGACTTTTTGTCTTACCAGAAATAAATTGTATATCGTCAATAATTAAAACATCAATAGGGGCTAAGCTAGCCTTAAAAGCATCCATACTATTTGATCTGATGGCCGAAACAATGCCAGACACAACCTTTTCAGACGACATGTATTTTACTTTTCTTTTTTTGGCATCTAAACTAATTTTATTTCCTATTGATTGGATTAAATGGGTTTTACCCAATCCAACTCCCCCATAAATAAAAAGAGGATTATAGGCGTTTCCTGGATTGTCGGCTACAGCTAAACTAGCCGCGTAGGCTAATTCATTAAAAGATCCAACAACAAAACTATCAAAAACATATCTAGGGTTTAAGTTTGTATCTTTGTTTACCTTAAACTCATCAAATTTTAATTGCTCAATGTTGGATTTTTCACTTTCAATAACCTCTTTTTTAATGGAGCTATTTACTGGCTGCGGATTAATTTTAAACTCTAATGCTCTAATATTAGAGTCTGTCTCTCTCATGGTTTTTAATATGAGTTTGTAATACTTGCTACTCAACCATTCTTTGGAAAAAGCATTTGGAACTGCAATAATAACCTTGTCTGTATCTCTAGATATTATTTCTGTGTTTTGAAACCATGTGGCAAAGTTGGCGTGCGATATATGAAGTTGCATTTGGGCCAAAACCGATTGCCAGAGCTTATT
>VGLO01000054.1 GCA_016866675.1 Candidatus Staskawiczbacteria bacterium
GGGCCAAAACCGATTGCCAGAGCTTATTATTGTCCATTAGATGATAAATATTTAATAAATATATTCTTTATTTTTACTTAAGGTTTGTCAAATCAAGGCAAAACTAATACACATGTTATTAAACTGTGGATAACTTGTGTTATTTTTTATAGAACAGACGCACAATAAAGTTTGATATGAGATTTGACCTCGCGTATTTTTTATACTATAATAATCCATTATAAAGATTAATAATCGAAAAGTAAAATATTAAAGGTTAAAAAATACTATGAGCTTTACATATAACCCAAAAAAGAAAAAAAGAGGCAGAACACACGGGTTTTTAGTTAGGCAAAAAACTAAGAACGGCAAACAGGTTATTCAAAGAAGAAGAAGAAGGGGAAGAAGTTCTCTGTCTGTCTAAAATTGAGACTTTTCCTATTTTATAGGTAAAAATAAATAACCCAATGCTATCTAAGGTAAATAGGCTTACTAAAAAAAACGATTTTGATTTTGTTTTTAAAAATGGTAAAAGTGAAAAAAAGGGTTTACTAATATTTAAGTTTTTAAAAAATAATTTAGGAAGTACACGGATTGGGTTTATAGTCAGTAAAAAAATATCAAATAAAGCATCTGTTAGGAATAAAGTAAAAAGAAGGTTGAGATATATTATTCAAAAGCAGTTAAGAGACAAAAAAAAATCATTAGATATTATTATTGTGGCCTTGTCTGGAATTGAAAAAAGAGACTTTTTAGAAACAGAGGAGACGGCCACTTTTTTATTAAAAAAAATAATTAATTAAAAATAATAAATGTTTGGTTTCTTAGTTAATATATTCAATATAGCTTTATACTTACCCTTATTTAATTTACTGATTTTAATTTATAATTACTTGCCACTTTCAGACTTTGGTTTGGCGATTATAATTTTAACAATAATAATAAGACTTATTCTTTATCCAATATCTGTTAAAGCCCTGCACTCTCAAAGGGCTTTGCAAAAAATTCAACCCAAAGTTCAAGAGCTTCAAAAAAAATACAAAGACGACAAAGAAAAACAAGCAAGAGAAACTCTAGAGTTATATAAAACAGAAAAAGTTAATCCGTTTAGCGGATTGCTTTTAGCTATAATTCAATTACCAATACTAATAGCTTTGTATAGGGTTTTTTGGCAGGGCCTAAAACCAGAAGAGCTCGTAAATTTATATGGATTTATTGCAAATCCGGGGAATATTAACACTATGTTTTTGGGGCTAATAGACCTTTCTCAACCTAATATTGTGTTTGCTATTTTGGCTGGATTAACTCAATTTGTGCAAACAAAAATGTTGCTCCCACGCCAAGGCAATTCAAAAGAGAAAGATGTTTCTCAAATGGTTCAGAAACAAATGATATACTTTTTACCTGTGATTACAGTGGTAATACTTTTTAGATTACCATCTGCACTAGGATTATATTGGACAATTAGCTCTATTTTTTCAATAGTTCAACAGTATTTTTTAACAAGGAAAGATTTAATAAATAAAAAAAATGGATAAAACTAAAATTGAAGAAATTAAAAAAATCACAGAAGACTTATTAAATAAAATGACAATAAGAGGTTTTAAAGTAGAAGCTTCTATTGATTTAATAAGCACAGAAGGTGAAAAAAGTGAGAATGTTTTAGTGAATATAAAATTGGCAGATCCTAAGTTTTTAATTGGACAAGAAGGAAAAAATTTAATTGATTTCCAAAAAATTTTAAGGCTTATTATAAGCAAAAAATTACAAAGTCCAGCTTACTTGAGACTTGACGTTAATGGATATCAAAGGCAAAAAATAGAGTATTTAAAAGATATGGCAAGAAGAATGGCTGATGAAGTTGTTTTATATAAAAAAGAAAAATCTCTGCCTGTAATGTCTTCTTTTAATAGAAGAATTATTCATGAAGAGCTCTCAAAAAGGCAGGATGTCTTAACTCAAAGTCAAGGCGAGGGAGAAAATAGATATATTACTATCCTGCCAAAAAATTTTTAGTAAGTTGTTGGTATTACAATTGTTTGGTAGATTGTTTGGTATTGGCTGAAAATAGTTTGAGGCCTAAAGTAAGGAGGAGTCACGCGATCATTGTAAATTATAATATCTTCACTATAAACTTGACATGCCCGCTGGCTCGCATTATTATTTTTTGTATATAAAATAACACTATAACTGCCATTTTTTGTAATCTTTTCTAGGCAAGAAAGATAACCCCTGCCTTCTGGTGGGTCTCTATATGTTGGGTCTCTATTTACGAGAGGAGCGTCGTATCTATAACCTAAACACTCCAAATCTGGAACAGAGTTAATATTATTGTTTGCTGGTGATCCTAGAAACCGTATAGCGTTATCTAGGTTTCCATCATTAGGAAGTGAAGCTGGTGTGTAGGCAATGTAATTAGGATCGGACGGGTCTAATCCATTATCTCCAGCAGGATAATCAATTGTAGGCGGAGATACTTGTACTAAATTTGTTGTGTGCCCAAAAACAGATTGATTATATTTCCACATTTGGCCAATGTTTTTATGAGGGTCTGAATTATTAGATTGGCTCAGGCTAAACTCTTTATTTTTACTCCAAAAAGTGACTCCTTGATTTCTTGGATTCGCGCTTGGGGTTTTATCTTGTTTTATTATATGGGCGGAATAGGCAATAAAATTGTCGCCATCTAGTGTTTCTATTTGGTCTGGATTACCAATTTCATCCATTAGAGTAATGCATTGATATGTATTTGTCCCAATAATCGGGTCACTGCACTCATTTTTTAGGTTTGACCCCTCTGTTAATACCACTCCATAATTGAATGACTGACTTGGGTTGTTAGCTATGGCAATAGACCTGACCGTTTGGTCTAGTGCTGGATTTAGATCTGGTAATTCAAACCATTGAATGTCTCCAGAAATTGTTTGAGCTGGCGAATGAATATTGTGATAGCTTGCAATGCCAGAACAATCTGTTGACATATAATAATAAACCCCCGCTTCAAAGTATCCCCAAGCAAGAGACATTATACCAACCGTTCTAATATTTATTGCGGTATTAGGGTCTGTATTTCCGCAAGGTATTGTCCCAGTTGAGGGAATTGATGCTCCGGGAGCAGGTGAAGGGTTTATATGGTAATTAGGAGCATCATAACCCCAAAATAAAATACTTTTGTTATTTAAAGATCCAGTTGGGCAGAAGTAGAAAAAACCAATATACTGACTTAATTCTGCAATTGTTGTGTCGGGAATTCCTTTATCTGTAAAAGCTCTATAAATAAAGCCTTCAGGGTGAGTAGCATCTTTACATCCGCCACTAGCATTAAGGTTGCCTACAGGACAACTACTAACAATATTTGGTGCAACAAGATATACTCCAGGAGATAGTAGTATTGTTGGACTCCCTGGACTTAAAATATTTGGATTTATAGTTGTTATAATAATTACAGTTGCCATAAGCAGTGCAATGCCCAGTGCCGCGTTGAAAATTCTTTCTCTAGCTTCACTTATTTTTGAGGGGTTTCCCGCAAACAATAAGATTTGAAAACCAGCAATAATTATTGTTATTACTCCAATAATTCCTGCAACAGTAAAAGCAAATGTAAAAATATACTGAATATACTGGCCTAGAGTAGATCCGTTAGACAGCGCAATGCCCGGCAGTGTGGGATAGTTGACTTCCAGATTGGGGCCAACAGCAGAAACAAAAAAAGGAAATATGGGTATTGCTATAATTATTAAAAATGAAAAAAGGTATTTTAATCTTTTCATATTGCTATATTTTACCATAACTAAAGAATATTAAGAATTCGTAGAATTTATTTTTCTTCTGGCCTCCCTTATTTTTTCTACTTCACCGGGATTAGTGGTAATAATTTGGTCTTCGGTGTAGCTGGCTTTAACGCCAATATAAACATGCTTTCTTCCTGCAAAAAACAATCCTTCACCAACAGAAGCTTCTAGTAGTAAGTTTTTTTCTTGGTCGGTTAAATTAAATGTTTTTTGCATTACTTCAGCTGAAGCAGGAGACTGTTTTAGTAAAAGCTGTAAAGAAGAGTTTGTAATGATGGCTTTTCCATAGGGTGACCTCATAAAGTCTTCAACATCTTGAGTAATAGTTGTGACACCTAGCCAGTACTTTCTGGCCCTTTTTATTAATCCGAATAAAAATGAGGCTCCGTCTTCAGATTGCATTAACCACCAAGCTTCATCTACTACTAGTATTCTCTTTTTGGCTTTTG
>VGLO01000055.1 GCA_016866675.1 Candidatus Staskawiczbacteria bacterium
ATTCAATTATTCCACAAATCTAACAAACCCTATCGTAGGGATTGCCGACCGAAAAAATGTAAGGGTCTTCGCTATATTAAGAAATAATAAGGCAATAGAACTGAACTACTCAAATAGCTATCCATTTAAGAATAATCAATCTCAGCGATCGTTTGAAAATAAATCCAATTGCTCGATTGAAGACTATTTTCTTGTGCATGATCAAAAAATTGCCTCTGCAGCAGGAGCATACCCAAAGAGGCTTAATGTAAACTATACGATTGAAGATCTAACTTTCAATCATCTGAAAATTTCGTTTGAAATGCCCCAAAAGGGAATACTAGTATACGAAGATAATTTCCATCCCCTATGGCAAGCTTATGTTAACGGTATACCAGAACAGATTACTAGGGCAAACTTTACCTATAAAGCTATATCTGTTCCACAAGGAATGAATACTGTTGAATTCAGTTTTGAACCTAAAGAAACAAAAGCATTTTTATATATTTTTTATGCAATGCTACTATTTAGCTTTATTATGACCTTCATAATAAATAAGAAAAGATTATGAACTTAGCAATAGTTATTCCAACATATAATGAGTCTAAAAATATAATTTTTCTCATACAGGGAATATTTTCTATCCTTGAAAACACTAAGGATGTTCATACTCATCTTTATATAGTAGATGATTCATCTCCTGATAACACCTCTGGCATTGCTCTTTCTCTTAGCAAACAATTCAACAGAGATAATTTTGACATTACTGTTTTCAATAGATCAAAAAAAGAAGGACTTGGTGCAGCTTATATTGACGCAATTAGTAGGCTAAATAATTCAGTCATTAAGTTCGATTACATTTTACAAATGGATGCCGACCTTTCACACAACCCCGCATACATCCCCATTTTCTTAGAAAAGGCAAAGGATAATTTTGATTTTGTAATTGGAAGTAGATATGTTAAAGGTGGAGATACTCCAGATTGGATATGGTATAGAAAACTAATTAGCTTACTAGGCAATTTTTATGCAAGAATAATGCTTGACAGCAGAATTACTGACTACACGGGTGGCTTCAACCTATACGCTTCATATTTACTTAACAGCGATACCCTTAGCAAGGTAAATACAAATGGCTATGGTTTTCTTATTAGCTTAAAATATTTTTGCGCAAAAAATTCTAAAAATTTATGTCAAATCCCAATCATCTTTACGGATCGCAGAATGGGAGTTTCTAAAATGCCAGTAAGTACATTTTTAAATAATTTTATTCTAGTACTTAAAATTAGATTGGATCGTACGAAATAAGCATTTCATGAGTTGAACCCATTGGTTCAGCTTAATTCAACTTAGATATTTTACTCCATCTCCAAGAATAACTTTGAACTCAACGCGACTTCCGCTGAAATATTATCTCTTTATATTTAACTATGTTCCACAAAGAAATTTACTACATAATTTATTATTTGCGAAACCCTATAGAAATAGATCAAATATTAACCTTAGATTGCTAAAATGTTTGAATTTACTTTTTTTTAAACTAAGTTCGGTAACGCAGCGATAGGTATTCCTCTTTTACTAATCACAGAAATCTGTCTGGCTTTAGCAGGCAAAATTTCTGATACTCCCTTTGTACTAAATGAATACGTTGTGTGAATTGAACTGCTTTCCATTTTAATCAGTTTAATAAAGCAAGATTGCTAAGATCCTCTTCCAAAGATATTATGGATACACTGAAAAGTCTTGCTATAAAGATTAAATCTGATCTTTGAATCTTACCTCCATCATACGGTCATACAACATACGGTCACACAACCACACTTTGCCGCTTTTACTTAAATCCCTGAAAGGGCGAATCTTTAATTCTTTGCTATAACCCAAAAATATTCTTTTATCCTCTACGTTAGAAAAATTAAAGCCAAAATTCTTATAATCATCATCGTCAGGAATCCCAATGAAATATTTTTGTAAGATAGTATGCACATAATTGTCTAATTCTGAATTCATAAATTGTTTACATGCATTGTATGAATAAAGCCAACCTTCAGTAAATTCTGCAAGAAATCGACAGTAAAAATGCAGTTGATCTTTTGACATTTCTTGGAATGAGTTTTGATTAATTGATAAATCAAAACTCATATTTTTTATTAAATTTTTAATTTTAAAATTGGGGATAAGAATAAATTTATATTCTTCAGAGAGCTTAACAAGATTAATATCATTATCATCTCCGGATGGTATGTAGATACCATCTTCATCATTATTTACACATAAAAATATGGCAGACCAAAACAATGTTTCTGGATAATCAACGCAAATAAATGTTGTTTTGTTATCCATAATTTTTGACAATTGGTAAATAAGCTGTCCATATCCAGGCCCAATTTCTAAAATATATTTTTTCTTTTTATCATCATTTAGCAAACCCAAAGAATACAAATTATGTATGCATGCCTGCTCCTTAACAATATCAGAGTTAACAAGTCTCCCCTTATATCTGATGCCAATTTGCGATACTACCTCATTAGTCTCCGGCTCGCTACACCACAATTTTTCGGGCAGGATGGAGATGTATTTTTCATATTTTTGGATTATTGGAATTTCAAGCGCCTCACGATCAGTTAAAACCGAATGTCCGCTATAAAAATCCTTATTCCATGGATTTCCAATAAAAAAACCCATTCCTATGTGACATCTAATTTTTTCAAGTTCATTAGCCGGGAGAGTCCTAATATAACTCAAGAATTTATTTATATTTTTCCAAAATTTGCTTGGTGAAAAAATATCTCCGTCACAACAACCATCTCTAAATTTGTTTAAGGAAATTATTTTCTCTCTTATTTGTTCTATTCTTTTGATCCTTGTAATTTTTGACATGAATTCTTATACCCGGGCAGAATATGTGTCACGTGTGTTTATTAATAGGCCTATTTTTTAAAAAGAGTAGAAACGAGCACCCTTGATTGATGAATAGTTTTATTGACTAGTACCCGTGTTTTATATGCAAATTTTCGTCCCAATATCCAAAAAAATATTTTTGAGGGGTTTATAAAATAAAAAATTTGTGGTGCAGTTTTCCAGATAAAAATCGCTATACCATACCTATACAAACACATATTAGACCATATGAAATTATATATATTAGGAGATAGTGCCGATAGGATTACTGGGTATCGTAAAAAATCTTTTTTTAAATCCTTGTTTCCTTTCTCATTTAATAATCTAAATACCTCCTTAAAAACTAATTTTTGCTTCTTACTATTACTCATGCCTTGAGCAGAATATGATGTATTAAGAACCCTCAACGCTCCAAGAGGCTCCGGAACAATACAAATACCCCGCCTTAATGCAATAGCCTGATTAACAAACCAGTCCGCATGCCAAGCCAAATTTTTGTTATACCCACCCATCAGAACAATATCATCTCTTCTTACTAACGCGCCATTTGTGGAGAGCCAAACAATTTCCTCTTTTAGCCACTCCTTATATCGCCATGGCGGCATATGCGTTGGCATTCGTTGAAAATTGAAAACCTCACTCACCTCTTTCTGCGCATGAAATTTGCCAAAATTTTTATAAAACAAAGCGTATTCAGATTGCACGACACCCACACCAGGAAATTTTTTGATGCACTCCTCTGACTTCTTCAAAAAATCAGGTGCCATCCGATCGTCTGCCGCCGCCCAGTTTATATAATCCCCGCGAGCTGAATCCAAGGCCAATTTTATGCTTTCCAGTTGCCCCCTATTTTTATTATTTTTAATTAAGGTGATAAATTTATATCTACTGTAGTATTCTTCCAATATAGAAATGCTATCGTCTGTTGAGCCATCATCCACGATGATTAGCTCATCTGGAAGACGAGTCTGAGAGCAAATCGCTGAGAGCGACTCTCTTAAGTACTGAGCATGATTGTAGTTAGCCATAATCACACTAATCCTTAGATTATTTATGTGGCCCTCAATAAGATCACCACTTTTAACCAATAAATCCTGCCTCTCAATACCTTTATTTTTAATATAAGCCTCAGCCAATAAGTCTGCATGCAGTGGGATTACTGCATTGATACAGTATTGCGAAAAGCTTCGAATATAAGCCCAACTTAATATAGGATGCCTTACAAAAGTATTAAGGACTTCACGATCAAGGGGGGTGAAAAGAA
>VGLO01000056.1 GCA_016866675.1 Candidatus Staskawiczbacteria bacterium
ATGTGAACCAAAATCACATATCATTGCACTCGGTCGCATTAAATATATTCAATCAAAAAAGATAATTGTTATTCTCTTTTCTTTCTTTCATATATTTACTGCTTCCTTCGTTTATGATATAAATAAAACACTAAAAAGGCAACTTTTTATGAATAAAAAGAAGGTTGTAATAACATCTGGTTTTTTTAACCCATTGCATGTAGGGCATCTCAATTTAATGCGACAATCCAAGAGTTTGGGTGATTTTTTAGTTGTAATTGTAAATAATGATAAGCAGGTTAAAGAAAAGGGTAGCACTTCCTTTATGTCAGAAGATGAGAGATTTGAGATAATAAGGGACTTACGTTATGTTGACGAAGCTTTTTTATCAGTTGATAGAGATATTACTGTTGCAGAGAGTTTGGCTAAAATAGCTAAGAAATTTAAAGGCAATAAATTAATTTTTGCTAAGGGTGGAGATAGAAATATTAATAATATTCCTGAATCAGAGAAAGAGGTTTGCAATACATTTAATATTGAGGTGATTAGTAATGTTGGCGGAGGAAAAGTGCAAAGTTCTTCTTGGATTATTAAAAAAACCGTAAAAGCTATCAATCATAAACATAAGAATGAAGATTAAAAGTTTCTTTTTTGATAATACCGGCGTAAAGCAAACAATCTTCAAGAATACATTTTGGATAACAATTTCTGATGTTATTGCGCGTCTTTTACAATTTACATTAGCAATATATTTTATAAGAGTATTGGGAGCATTAGAATTTGGTAAGTTTTCCTTTGCCTTGGCTTTTGTTTCAACGTTTGTTGTTTTCTCTAATTTGGGTCTTTCTAGCATTACTACTAAAGAACTATCCCAAGATAGCAATGCTGAAAAAGAATACTCCAGTATTGTTTCTTTAAAAATAATGTTAAGTATATCAACGCTTTTTTTAATGCTGATTGGTTCCATATTTGTGACTCAAGATGTTGTTATTAGAAAAGTAATTTGGATTTTGGCATGCTATATCTTAATTAATGATTTCTTTATGATTATGTACGCTTTTTTGCGGGCACGCCAAAAGATGGAATATGAAGCCCTATGCAAGATTAGTCAGTCGGTCATTACACTTTTTATAGTTTTTCTTGTCATTATTAAATTTCCAACAATTGAATTTTTGAGTCTTGGGTTTCTTTTTTCCAATATAGTATCTCTAATTATTGTTGCATTATTTTTTCACTACTATGTTTATAAATTAAACATAAACTTTAATAAGACGATTATTAAAAAGTTTTTTATGCTTTCTTACTTGTTGGGTTTTTCAACAGTATGCGGAGCAATTCTCAGTAATGTTGATGTAGTAATGATGGGGTACTTTGGTCAAATTATTGAAGCTGGTTGGTATAATGCCTCAAAACAAATAATAACAGCTGTTACTATTCCGGCAGTCTGGATTTTCACTAGTTTTTTTCCGGTTTTGAGTAGTTTTTTTAAAAAACCAAAAGAAAAATTAGAAATAGTTTTTATTTTTTATATGGGAATTATGGTTATTTTGTCATTACCTCTTGTTATTGGAGGAGTTGTTCTTGCACCTAAAATTATTCATTTTCTTTACGGGGCAGAATATGCTCCCGCTGTGTTTGCTTTTCGCATACTAACATTGATGGCTGGAATATTTTTTGTTTACAATCCACCTCAGCTACTGCTCATTATTGCTAACCAGCAAAAAAAGTTGTTTTGGGTTTCACTCATAGGAGCCTTAATTAATACTTTTTTGAATCTTATTCTAATTCCATTATTTAGTCTTAATGGTGCTGCAGCAAGTTTGGTTATTACTTATATAATTATGATGATTGGGCTTACAAGGTATTCAATAAAAATTATTCCAAATTTTATTTTTAATCCTATGTTGGTAAAAATTTCTTTAGCATCAATGGTTTCATGTCTTGTTATGTTAGGAGTCATATTGCAACCTCAGATCTATAAACTTAATGTTGTGGTGATTATTATAATAGCGGGACTGGCATACTCGCTAGTTTTATGGTTATTTTATAAGTATGGGTCTATTAAAAAAGAATTAATAAAGATTTAAAGTCATGAATATTAAAAAAATACAGTCAAAAGAAATAGTATTGGCAATTATTATTAAGGAGGGTGAATGGGATAAAGGATTAAAGTTTGTTTCAGCAGATACTGATTATCAACAGGTTGGTTTTTGGAATTACGAGAAAGGGAAGGTTTTACAGGCACATGTTCACTTAAAAGCTTCAAGAGAAGTCTTAAAAACCCAGGAAGTTATTTTTATGAAACAAGGAAGTATGAGGGCCGACATTTATGACGAAGACAGGGTGCTTGTGGAATCATTGGTATTAGAGAAGGGTGACATCGGTATTTTTTTGAATGGAGGACATGGATATGAGATATTAGAAAATGATACGTTGGTATTAGAAGTAAAAAATGGACCTTATGTTGGCCCAGAAAAGGATAGAGAAAGAATATCATAATGAGTACACTGTATTCCTTAGTAAGAAAAAATACAGGAATTGTTAAGAGGTGGGTACTTTCTGCATCAGATGTGTTTTTTCCAGTATTAGAAATAGATAAAGACTTATTGGAGATTGCTATAAAAAATTTTCACTTAGACGCAGTTTCGTTAGAGATGAAGCATCAATATGATAGTATTATTTTTAAAGATAATGAGAATGAAAAATATTTTAGGAATATTTTAAATCATTTAGGTCTTAATAAGGTATTGGCTGATAATCCATTATTTATCTATCCGCCAAATGTTGCTGTTATTGATTTTATGCTAAGACATATCAATCGAGAAGCTCATATTTTAGAATATGCTTGCGGGTTGGGTAATTTAATTATTTATTTAAGAGAGTCTGGATTTAAAAAAGTATTTGGTTATGATAATTATAGCCAGATCAGAAAAGATACGATAGAATCTTTTCTGGGTAAGTTTCACATTGAAAATGCAATTCTATCAAAAGAGGAAGCGATGAGGTTTCCAGCAAACGTGGTCTTATGTATAAGTTATTTTTGGAATAGGATGGATAAAGATATTATTTTAAAAGAGATTGAGAGCCTGTCAGTAGAATATATTATGATTGATTATAGCTATGCCCCGCGCTTTATTAAGAATTTTAAAATAGTTGGAATTTATAAAAATTTATTAATAGTTTTTAAGAGAAAAAAACATGAAAAGAATTAATCAAATAGAGCCATGGATAGGAAAGGAGGAAAAAGATGCAGTGGTAGAGTATTTGGAGTCTGGGGGATGGCTTACTGAATTTAAAAAGACAAAGGAGCTTGAACAAATGATTTCTGATTATACAGGTAGCAAATATTCAATTATGATGCCAAATGGAACAATTGCTTTAACTGTTGCTCTTTTGGCTTTGGGAATTGGCAAGGGAGATGAAGTTATTGTGCCAAACTATACGATGATTGCTTCAGCTAATTCTGTTGTAATGGCTGGTGCCAAACCCATATTAGTTGATATTGATCCTTTTAACTTATGTCTTGATTTGAGTAAGGTAAAAAAAGCTTTTACAAAAAAAACAAAGGCAATTATGTTGGTGACCATTAATGGTAGGTATCCTGACATAGAAAAATTCAAAAGTCTTGCTAAGTCTAAAAAAGTTTTTTTAATTGAAGACGCAGCACAATCATTGGGATCAAAGTGTAATGGGAAACACTTGGGAACTTTTGGTGAGGTTGGAATGTTGTCTTTTTCAATGCCTAAGATAATAACCATGGGACAAGGCGGGTGTTTGCTTACAGACAATGAAGAACTCTATAAAAAAATACTCTTATTAAAAGATTTTGGTAGAAAAAGTGCTGGGGTGGATACCCATGAAGTTATGGGGTATAACTTTAAGTTTAATGACTTACAAGCAGTTATTGGTATTGAACAAATGAAAAAGTTACCATGGAGAGTAGAGAGAAAGAAAGAGATTTTTAAAAAATATAAAAGCTTACTTGTAAAAGTTAAGGGAGTACAATTTTTAGAGACCAATATAAAAAATACTGCTCCTTGGTTTATTGATATTTTGGTGCCAGAAGATAAAAAAGAATCACTCATAAAATT
>VGLO01000057.1 GCA_016866675.1 Candidatus Staskawiczbacteria bacterium
CGATTTTCATGAATATCCTGATAAAACTCTGCCATCTCTAGAGCCCATGAATCATCAGCCATTGGGTATTCCCAGGAAATAGTTTCGGGAGGGCCCATTTGAGGCAGCATCTTATAGTAAGTTAACTTTTCCAATCCGTAGCTTCCGCCTAATCCCGACAAATCCAACTTACCATCTTTTCCATAAATCTCCATAGAGAATAGATTTTTCCACTCTGTACAGGAAGCGTGCAGAAAAGCAACCTGCTGCTTAGCCGTCTTCAGCAACATAAAACCGTTATCGTCAACTGGCATATCCCAATAATATGTGTGAGCAAAACCCTGAACCTCAGAAAAATCACCCATAAACCACCGTGATAGGTCAATCAAGTGAGGACCTTGATCAATAAGCTCACCACCACCAGATAATTGCGGGTTCGCTCGCCACTCCTTATCGTATCCCAATCTAGCACCATGTCCATATCGAGCGCGGATAAACATCAAATCCCCTAACACGCCAGAGTCAACAATCGATTTGGCCTTCTGCAAACTTCGGTGATAGCGATGATTGAAACCAACGCGGACTTTGATGTTGTTGGTTTTAGCTGCCGCGATTACTGGCTCTAGTTCACTGGCTGAACGAGCAGCAGGTTTTTCTACAAGCACATGTTTACCGGCAGCGATAGCAGCCAATGTAATTTCGGCAAGCGAATCATGTAAGGTAGCAATAATGACAATATCTATTTGAGGGAGCGCTAAGAGCTCACGCCAATTTAAAAAAATCTGCGCGCCAAAAGGTAGGGCTAATTGCTCTGCTCGAGATATATTGATGTCAGCGCACGCCACTAAATTTCCACCAGAGCCTAAATTAGGCGCCCTCTTTTGACCAATCAGGCCACAACCAATAATGCCAACACCCAACACTTTGCATACCTTATCTTTAATTTCTATTTGATTCGCGCTCATACATCGCCCCATTCCATTCCACGATCGCGACCAGAAATTCTCCTCAGAGTATACGTATCGCTTGCTGCCAGCTGCTCAATATGTTTTGGCCACTCTTGCCACTTATCCCATACTGCGCTTACTAACTTGCCAGTAATCCCCAGGCTAGCATCACTTGCCAAAAATAACACCAAATCTGCAACCTTGTTCATCGAGGCGCCGCCTTGAGCAAAAACGTTCTCCGCAATCTCAAACTCGCGCGTGCCGGCAACCGATTTTCCAGAGACAACAACTTCTTCCAAAAGACTGGTCTTCATCGCACCTGGGGCAACGCAATTAACCCGAATCCCCTGCGACTCAAGCTCTTGCGCCAGTGTTTCAGAAAAACGTACTAAGGCGGCCTTGGCACTTGCATACGCTGTAAAGTTGGCTCTGGGGCCAGTAGCGCCGCCGCCAGATAAATTGATGATGGCGCCACCACCAGACTTACCAATTAAGTCAAGTAAACCATGGCATAAAGTCACAGGGGACATTAGATTAACCTGTATTGCTTTATTCCAAAGAGTGAGATCGTTTTCTACCAAAGGGCCAATAGGCCCATGAATGGCTGCATTGTTAACTAATGCGTCAAGGCGTGGCAACTGATCTTTAATTTTTTCAACCAATAAGCTTACCTCTACTGGTTGAGCAAGGTCACATGGAAATATGACGGTCCTTTGATTCGGTCTTTCGGGTAAATTCTTGCAAACCTCCAATAAATCATCTTGGTTGCGAGCGACCAACACAATATTCCAACCCGCACTCCAAAATGCATTTGCCAGATGCGCCCCAAGACCTCGCGAACTCCCCGTAATGACTGCCCAAGAATTACCCATTAGCGCGCCTTAAATACCCATTCATTTTCACGTAGATATTGCACAGTCTTAATCACGCCCTCATTAATAGTAAATCGAGGCTTCCAACCTAATGCTTGAATCTTCTGGGTATCTAGAAAGATAAATGGATTATCACCAATCCAACCACGATCACCACCCGCATAATCCAATCTAGGCTTCACGCCTAATTCATCACAAATCCACCCAATCGAATCATTGACCTCACAATAGCCATCTACGCCCAAGTTAAAGATATTGACTTTTTCTGTAGCCCGATCGATTGCCAACAAAATTGCATCAATACAATCTTGAACATACAAATAAGATTTACGCTGTTTCCCATTGCCTAATACTGGCAGACAAGTCGGGTCAGCTTTGAGCTTTTGATAGAAATCAAAAACATGCCCATGTGTATAGCGTTCCCCTAAGATGGAGACAAAACGGAAGATCCAGGATTGAAAACCAAAACCCTCGCAGTAGGCCGAAATCAGTCCTTCGCAGGCGGCCTTTGAGGCTCCGTACAACGATGTCTGAATTGGAAAAGGACCATTTTCAGGGGTAGGCACAACCGGAGCCTCTCCATAGACTGATCCAGTAGATGAAAAAGCAATTCTCTTGATGCCATTTGCACGCATAGCTTCAAGCACGTTGTATGTAGCGATGGTGTTTTGCTCAAGATCGCGACGGGGATGATCAGTGCCAAAACGAACGTCAGCGTTGGCAGCCAAATGAAATACCGCCTCACCACCTGCAAACACATTTTTCAATGCATCCAAGTCAAGAAGATCAATTTGGAATAAATTGAAATTGGGACTCGACAAAGCCCCTTCCAGAAAACGGCGTTGACCCGTGGAAAAGTTATCAATGCCAACTACAGTATTTCCCAGTGACAACAAACGATCTACTAAAGTGCTACCAATAAAACCTGCTGCCCCAGTAATAATAAATTTCATAAAATATAAGCTCTAAAATATTATAATTTTTAAAATTAATTTACATTGTGAGATAATTTTTCAAAGGCGTCATTTAAGATATAATTAGAAATTGGGCCAGGATTGCAATTTTTAATACTTCCTGCCCCCAAAAAAACAATTCCCGGGAAATATTCCTTAAAGAAATCATCTAGTGAAAAATTATTTATTCGAAGATTGAAATAATGTATTGAGGTGCCAAATACTTCGGGCCCAGAAATTCTTTTAAGTAGCAAATTACCCCTCGAGTCTTTGACAAATCTAAATTGCAAATGACTTAATTCATCTGAATATTTTTGCCTAATAAAAATTGGAAATAAATTAGAAAAAGAATCTAAAAAATATAAACGATTCTTTATACCTAAAAAATGTCTCATAGCAGAAAAAAGTGAATAATACATCACAAATCCATCGCCAATTTTTTCTACCTTTTTTGAAAACTTAAAGCCGATGCTGTGATTATGTTCACTAAGAGCAAACACTAAATCCCTATTATAATTTTTAATAATAAAATTTAATGTTTGAATTAGACCCATACAAAGTATTACTTTTTTAGAAAATAAAATTTTTAAATCGCCGCTAATATTATCAATATAACCAAGCCTATAAAAACTCCCGTTGAAAGATAGTGAAACTAAGTGTCCATCATAGTCTGGGGTTAAAAAATTTTTTACATCCAATATTTTATTATTCACATCTCTTAATTGGTGCACCCCCTTAGATGAAGAGCTATAGCAAGTCTCATTATTAATCGGCGATAATATAATCCCCATGTCAGCTAAAGACTTTAATATCTCTGGAGAAAGCGTAGACTTATCTATGAAACCACCCCATATATTCGAATGACCCCCCATAATCATACGGTCGTGAAAATATAAATTTTTTTCGGAATTTCCAAAGTAAGCATATGAGTAAGCAAAGTTTTGAAAAATTTTATTAACCTCAAAATCTCTCACTCTTCTTAAGTTTAAATTATTTTTTTTAATTAATGTGTGCGATAGAATAGAAAATGATGCAGTGCTTCCAAGAGCTAACTTGGCTGACAACGCTGAAAAACCTCCTCCTACAATTATATTTTCAATCATGGAAATTTATAATTTCCTTATAAGGATATACCAACTTACTGAAAAATATTTATTGAAACCAGTAAGCATTCTTTCAATACAAATAATATATTTATTTAAAATCTTTGGAACAATAGATTTATATCCAACCCCAC
>VGLO01000058.1 GCA_016866675.1 Candidatus Staskawiczbacteria bacterium
CTGCGACCACTACCGCAACCCCTGCAATTCCAGCCATGAATACGGCTTTAAGTACTGGAACACCAGCAATTGTTCCTGCACCGATAACACCAAGACCAGATGCGGCGAAAGTAGCAAGAATTCTAAGAAGGACATTTACGAATAAATCTTTTTTCATACATAATCTATAGTAGAGATTAATTTTTCCAAATTTAGTCAAAATTATGGTTAATTGGAATATTGATGCGACAAATTCTTTTATTTTTAACTTTTTTCTTGTCAGGAACGGTGATTGCTCGTAAAATATTTCTATCTTTAAAATTTTGCATATCCGTGTCATTCCATTTTTTAATATTTATTGTTAAATTTTTTTTAGTTGTCATTTTTAATAGAATTTAAGAATTCTTCCTCTTTTTTCCATAAGTATTCAAAAAATTTATGAAGGTTTTCTGGATTATAAACATGTTCTTCTGGTTTTTCGGGATCATAATAGTTTTCTTGATTTGTATAGTTTTCTTCATTCATATATAAATAGTACTTTATTCATCATCTTCTTCATCTTCTTCTTCTTCATCATCATCATTGCCTTCGGAGTTAACAATTCCGTCTGGAATTGCGGCAAGGCGGCAATATCCGCCAGGTTCTATCCTTCTTTTAACTACCCTACAAACATTTGCAGATTCATGTAAGACACAATTTTCGCATCTAACGCCGATCTCATAATTATCGTTTTCAGATCTCGGGACATAACCAACCCATATACCATTGCCATCATAATCTGCAAGTTTTCCATATTTTTTTGCAATATTTAAAAGAGCATCGGCCAATTCCCTTTCCGCAGTTGCCATTTTCATTTTACTTATGTCCATATTTTTATTTTTTGATTTATGGACAGTTTCATATGCTCTTAGTGTTGTATTTATTGAATATTCAATATTTGATAGCCAATAATTGTTCATATATTTATAATACCATTTTATCAACCGCTATACAACCTCTAGCACAATACAATAGGCCCTGATATTCATAAACAATACCGCTTTTTGTTTTCTTGCCGCATGTTGGACATATATTTCTTTCGGCCTTAAATCCGGCTATGTAAAAAGTAGCTTTACCCGGTATATCTATTGGTTTGATTTTATTTCCAGAATTAATTTTTGCTGGTTTTTTGCCGACCATTGGGTACCTTTTAGTATTTAAGCTACTATAATGGATATATAGTAATGAATTGATCGGATTTTTATGCAAAAAGCATTGACTGTCGGTTCTCCCACATTTCCGAAAGTCTCAATAATCTCTACAAGATCAAATAGAATTCCAGCAATTGCCTTAGATCTTGATAAAACAATTTGGAGAGAAACTCCGCAGATGGCACAGGTTGAAGCAGAAATCATGGATTATCTAAATCGAAACAAGTCCGGTATTACTTTTAGCGATAAAGTCGAACAATGGTCACGATGGGAAAAATTGGCAGTTGGCGATCTTGAGGTCAATGAAGAAATGCTTGATTTCACTAGGCGACTGCAAAAATCAGGAATCTCAGTGAATGTAATGACAGCACGAAGCGCAAGAATTCAAGAATCAACTTTAAAACTTTTAAATAAAAGGGGTTTTTCCCCAAATGAAGTTTTTTTTAGGCCGAATACAACAGAGGGGGAATTGCAATACGCTGCGGACATGAAAGTTGGTTGGATAAGAAAATCATCCGATAGATACAATTATCTTTCTATAATTGATGATTCCGAAAGTACCGTCAAAGCAGCTTTGGGGGCGGGTGTTCCTTCGGCACTGCAACCATACGCCAAAGGCGTAGACCCAAAATTCCTTGAGCGGAGCCGTGGAAAGAGGTTTGAAGACAATGAAGGCTACGTTTAAACCCGATGAATTCCAAAAAGGAGTATTAGAGCTTGAAAATTTAATCAATAGAGCGATTGATATTCGCAGCATTAGACCAAATGTCACCGGTAGGATGTTGGGCGCCTCTTCTGAAGCGGCGGCTGCTGTGGCTGGTGGGGTAAGTAAATCATCCTTTTTAAGAGACGCTGCAGCCGCTTTAACAATTTTCAAAGGTAGATTATAGAATAATTGAGACTTTCGGAGCGGGTAGGGAGAATCGAACTCCCGCGAGCAGGTCGGAAACATGCCAGTCTACCATTAACTTATACCCGCAGTTATTCAGAAAACCAATTTGATTTAAGATAATCACTCAGATTGCTATTTGAATTATCAACAAATCCGAGAACTAATAATAGTTTTTATAGCCTCTTTTACTGAGGGCAATGATCCACTTCGTTTAGAGTTCAGCATGAGATTGACTTGCCATAAAGAATCAGATATTATTTTTGCTGCCCAAACTTGATTGTCAATAGGAAAATTGTCTGTTTTTAATGAAGACAAAATCTGATTATATATTTCATTATACGTCATAAATATCTCCGATAGCTCAACGAGCAGAGCTATTACTAGCCCTGCCCGCAAAGAGCATTTGACTTCGTTTATATAGTATATCATACGCTAGTATATTATACGTTTTATGAATTACGAAAATATGAAAAACAAGTAACCTGAGGCCTAGGAAGAACAAGTAACCTGAGGTCTATAAATCGTTAATCTGGGGAACTACTGCAAAAATTTTTTTTGAATTAACATAAAAAAACATCTTATTATGGGGCCGATGTCGTCTTATGCAAAATGACCCCATAATAAGAATTTAATTACCGCAAAAGTATAACACCTTACTTACCAAAGGAGGACTTAAAAAGGATATCTAATTATTTTATGGTACCAACACCATGAAATACATAGTATACTTTTGCGGTAAAACTGAATTATCTGTTTGAAAGCATTACCCAGAAATCATACATCTTTGTTTTTTCATTAAACAACGACGATGTCTGAATAAGCAAATTATCTTTAGCAGCACGAGCGTAGACAGAGGCTCTAATCGATGCAAGTTCTTTCTTACTTGTAATCGGAACATTGATATGGGCCCATACATTGCGGTTCTGAATAAGAGCATTGTATACTTCAGAAATGATTGGATTTCGTCTGCGACCTTTCCCAGCGTTTACTGGTGGCTCTCCCTTCAGAAAAGTAAGAAGTTTCGATGGCTCGGCCATCGCAAACTTCCTAGGTGCTAAATGCACCTGTGTTTCAGTAGAGATGAGTTGGGTAGACATAATTAACTCCTATTGAAATTAATAAATAAATGGATAAAAAATATAATAAATTATAAAATTGGATAAATCCAATATTCTGGATTACCAGTCAATTAACGGTTTTTTACCATACAAAAAAATAAATATTAAGGATAATATAAGTTCAGTTATTCTAACAACAATTTTAAATTCAGATATTTTTTTAATGGTATTTAATAAGAAATCTTTTATCTTATATGTTAATGTGGTAATCTGGCTTCGTGTTAACGTGGTAATCTGTTTTATGTTTTGCATGTGATCCTCTTGAGCTGTGAAATAGTTGATATATTATTTTATATTATATATAATATAAAAACTATCTGGACAAAGACAACTCAACAAGGGTTGAAGTATTTTGTGCACATTTGTGTAGGGGGACAGCAGTCAGCGGTATAAGAGTAACCATTTCAAAACCACAATAAATACAAAACCACTTCGTCTTTGGTTTAGATTTTGTTATTTCACATATAGCTGCGTCTTTGGGATAATAACTATTGTACACGTTAGAAACAATATTCTTTTGGGAATCTGTCGCACTTGTACGAAGTGCAAGATTAATGTTGTCATCTCCAATTTCAAAATCAGATATTTCTTCAGCGATACATTGAGGGCAAACAGCAGGTTTTCTGCCTCGAACACGCAATCTTTGCCATTTGCCACCGCAAACTGTGCAGATTAAAGTTTCGTTCATATTAACCTTTAAAATCAATAAAATATCTATAGAATATAATAATTAATAAAAATGCATTATAAACAATTTATAAATTATTGATTTTCTTGAATAAAAGTATGGAAGGGGGATCCCGTATGG
>VGLO01000059.1 GCA_016866675.1 Candidatus Staskawiczbacteria bacterium
GCTATTAAGAAAATTCTTTTTGGGTGGGTTAAAAATAAGTCATCATAATTCGACTTAACATCGCGATTATCTGAAGTTCTTCGCCAATCTTAATTTTATCAAATAAGCGAAGAATTTGGGAATTTTTCGCAGGAAAATTCCAGATAATCGCTGTTCAACGCCCTGAGCGATAGCGAAAGTCCGCAGGACGTGGCACGAACGAAGTGAGTGAGTTTGAGAACCTGCACTATTTTAGGGTGGGGGACGGAAGCGCGCGCTTTTTTTGCTTCTTTTTTCCAAAAAAGAAGAAGGGGGCAGGGCGTTAGTTTTCAATAGTTTTATAAATCAGTATAAGATAATGTTATTAGAGGTAATGAAAATATGCCAAAAGAATGGGTTTTGAATAGTGCAAATATGCGTTGGGGATTGAATAAAAAGAAACAAGTCGGAGCTGTCGCAGAAGAAATAAGAAAGTGTTCCCCTAAAAATATTAAAGAATGGGAAGAATACTATTACAAAAAAGTTTATCCGAAAACTCATTTAGTTGAACTTGGAAAGAAACTTTATGTTAAAATCAGCGAAGTTATAAGAGCAGAAATAGACGAAATTTCAGAAGAAGATTGTATAAATTTTGTCATAAATCTTGTAATAAATAGAACTTATGACGGATATGTTTCAGAGAAAGAAACAATTTATGGACAATTACAAGACATTTTAGGGGTAAAAATTGAACCTGCTCCAGATGAGTGGGATAGAGGTTTTAATGTTGATTTCTTCATAAAAATCAAGGATAAGTTTATCGGACTGCAAATAAAACCAACCGGCTACGCTTATATTCCACAAATTATAAATGAAAGAACTCAACAAAAAGAAACTCATGACAAATTCACAAAGAAATATGGTGGAAAAGTATTTTATATTTTTTCTGTAAAAGATGAGAACACAGGAAAAAAGATAATCGCAAACAAAGAAGTTATTGACGAGATAAAAGCCGAGATTAAAAGATTGTCTTAATAGTTATGCTCGGCTTCAAATAATCCGTCTTGAGTTTGAATAACTTCTTTTAATTTAGGTATTGCAAGATTAGTTTCTTGTGAAGTTACAACGGGGAAATTATAGGTTTTGTTGGTATATTTCTCTCCGCCATCGGGAAATTTATTTTTTATAAATTCCAAATGAGATTTTATTCTTTGCTCATTTCTTTCATTAGCAATATCTTTTATTTCTTTAACTCTTTCTTCAATTAAATCTTTAAAATTCTTATCAATCTCATAACCAACACTACTTCTTGCAGAGGCGAGCGCCGCTAAAGTTGTTGTTCCTGTTCCTAAAAATGGGTCTAAAACAACATCGCCCTGAACAGAAAACATATTTATCAACCTGTAAGCCAACTCAATAGGATAAGCGGCGCTTCTTTCTCTTAATTTACTATGATTTAACTTTTGGAAAACTCCATTTATATCTTTCCATTTATCAGAAAACCAAGTATTTCTTTCTTCCCAAAAAAATGCGCTTTTTTGCCTGTTTTCTTTTTCATGAGGTTTCTTAAATTCTCGTTTATCGTTTTTCCTCAATATTAAAATATGCTCGTGTTCTAAAGTTACATAAGCCCCAACAGGCAACATTCCAGAACCCATAAATTTATCGGGCTTATTCGTTTCTTTTATCCAAAGAATATGGGGTAAAGCATGAAATCCAAGATTTAAACAAAAATTCAATATTCTTGCATGATTTGGATAAATCTGAAATTTATTTTTCATGCTTCTTGTAGCATCACCAATATTTATACAAGCAATTCCACCATTTTTTAAAACGCGATAAACTTCTTTCCAAACTTTATCTAATTCTTGATTCATTAACTCAAATGTTTTTTCTCCATCTTCATTTTTTAAGGCTTCGGCTATTTCTGGATTTTGTTGAGAAAACATCTCGTCCCACATTTGTATCATGGGATAGGGCGGAGAAGTTATCATTAAATCTACACTTTCGTCTTTTAGATGAGCCATTTTTCTCGCATCATCTAAAATTATTTGATGTTTAGTCCTCATTTTTGAACCTCTATAAAACAATAGTAATTTTACTATTTATAATACTTCTCTTTAAAAAATAAAATCAAAGTCCGCCACTATCTCGGTTTTCCAAATACCACCAAACTCCAATTATTACAATAGCGATAACTATTCCTATTCCAATAGCTAAAATTATTGAATTAATCAAAGCTATGAATACTGCGGGAAATAAAACCGCCGCAATTATGGCGATGACTAAAATTTGAAACCATTCTGGTGCTTCATTTCTTGGCATTTTTGTTTAACCTCCTGTGTAAATAGATATAATCTGGAGTTTAAAGTTTTTTCGCCCTGTCCCTAATAATAATAGAAAAATTTGGGAGAGCGAAGCGAACCTCTTAACCTTTGTTAGACAGAATTTTCCGCAGAAAATTTGATTTTCGTTTGGTCGGTTAAGAGAAGTTTTTCTGCTCGCTGAAAGCGAGACTATCTATTTTCCGAAGGAAAATCAGCGCGCTTCCGTCTGGGTGGGGGTGGTATTAAGCAGGTTCTCAAATTGCGATGAACATCGCGATTAAGGAAAGTTTTTTCTTCCTCGTGGAGCGAAGCGGAACAGAGCTGAAGAAAAAATTTGGGTGGAGAAGTCTGCAAGACTTCGGAACTCTTTAATCGCTGTTCAACTCTCCCGAAAACTTGCAGGGATTGATTTTTAGTGCAACGATGCCGAGGGCAAAAAATCAAAGTCGTGAGCCATATTAATTTTAAAGAGGACACTTTAGGACGGCGGGACGCTGTCCATTTAATAATAGAAATTGTTGTGTATTTTGTTTTTGTGAGCCGCCGCCTTTTTTGCTTCTTTTTTAGAAAAAAAGAAGATGGGGCACTTTACTTATGAGATTTATCTATAAAGAAACCAATTATTCCCAAGATGAATGAACCAACTGCACCAACGGTGAAAATTAAAATTCCCATTAATCCCACACCTAGCCCATCTAAATTAAATATAAATCCGATAGCAATTACTGAAAGAATTGCTAAAACAGAAGCGATTATTCCACCAGAAGATAAACTTAAAGCATACTTCATTTTTTCTGCGAAGTTTTGCTTTTTAATTAAATTAAATGTTAAGTATCCTGAAAATAATAGCAATAAAATTGAAGGCCACCCTATTTCAATAATATCTGGGTCTGGGATACTTCCATATTTAACAAATTGAAATAACAATCCAAAAATCATAGAAATAAACCAAATAACGCTTCCTAAAAACACCAATCCATGAATAATGAGATTTGGAATTTTAGGCGAATTTTTTATCATAAAAACCATTAACACAATTCCAACTATTAAAGAAACTATAAGGGAAATAATAAGCAAGACAGATGAAATCCTTTCTTGTTGCTGTCTATTAGCCACAGCATTTAATTCCTCCTGTGTTTGTTCCCTAGTCGGAGTTTGAACTCTTGTGGCTTGTGAAGAATCCAGATTTTGAGAAGTCATCTTGAAAGTAACAAAGCCCTGATTACCTTCTTGATAAATGTTAATAACAGAGATAGTTATTCCGTTGTCCAAAAGTATAGAACTGCCCTCTCCAACAACATTATCATTTTGTTTTCCGTTTATCTCAAAACCAATTCTATCTCCGAAGAAAGGGTCTAAAACTAATTTATAATTTGCACCCTGAATTTGAACAAGGACTTCACTTCCTTCTCCAAGCGTTACTTCTTGATTTTCGGAGTAAGTTACAGCAGAAACAAAACTCAAAAGAAGTAGTGCAAATAAAAATACAAAAAATATTGATTTTGATTTCATACTGATAACATTAATTTTAAAATCTTTATAAAGATTGCTAAAGTGCCCCAATAAAATCAGAAAAATTTGGGTGAAACCTTTTATCCTTTGTTAGACGAAATTTTAATTTCGTGATTTCTTCGTCGGTCGGATAAAAGAAGTTTTTCTGCTTGACTAAGTCAAGACAAAATGTGCGAAGCACCAAGGC
>VGLO01000060.1 GCA_016866675.1 Candidatus Staskawiczbacteria bacterium
GCCATTTAGGAATTTGCCAAGGTCGTAAAATTCAGATTTTAAATGTGTCTCAGTTCTAATATTCCAAGACTGTCTGTTTATTTCTATATAATTTTGTTCTGAGTTCATTTTATCTACAGTTGTTTTTCTATAATAACAGCTAACGTTTTGCGTGTAGGCGATGTTGCCTTGTGTTGCGCCTGCGGCAAGGCAATATTGCTTACACGCTGTTATGGGTTGGTTTTTAAACCGCCACTCTTTTTATCCAGTCCGTAATTGCATTTCAGTTTTCTTTTATACATTCAGGAATTGTATGCGAATCATCGGTAAGCTGATAAGTCGGTAACTCAACATCTATTCCTGTTGGCTGTAAAAAAACATTAAACTGAAATTCAAAATTTTTATCGCTAAAAATTCAAATTCGGTATTCAGTCGAACCGATTTGAGTTTTATTGAGGTAGTATTCATTTATGATAATTTTATTACTCATAAAATTCAGACATTAAAAAAGATTCGATTTGTTTTTTAAAAGAAGATCTTGCGCTATGATGAAAGAGCCCGCCAATTAAACCGCCAAAAATCATTCTCGCGAAAAAATTGGGAACATAGGTTGTCGAACTAACTCCATCGGAATAGAAAGTTACTCTAATACCAACAAACGCATCTTTATCGATGTCTAACCATTTTTTATTGCTATCAATTAAATTTTTACGAACCGTCACTGTAATATGTGAAGAGAGTTCTTTTCTTAATTTTTCAGCTGCTGATTCAAAAGTGAAATTGCTTTTTATTTTCATATTTATTTTTTTTAAATTGATTTTAATATTTGAACAATAATAGAGAAAATTATACCAATAACAATTACCATTAAAGCAGTTTTAAAAAATGTTCTGAAACCTACAATAGAACTGTCCCGAAATTCTGTTATCATTTCTTCAACATTTCTCATTGCTTGTTTTCTTGCATTCTCCATCCATTTCCTTAAAATATCATCGTCAAAATGGTATGTTGAATATTCTTCTTTTGGTTTTTGCTCTTTGTTTTCATGGGTTTTTTCTTCTGTTTTTTTCTCCTGTTCTTGTTTTTTATGTTCGTGTTTTTTTTGTTCTTCAGATTTCTTTGACTTTTCTTTATCTTTTTGGAAAGATTTAAACCTTAAATACTCCTTGTCATAACGAAGACGTGCCTCTTCGTCAGTTAAGATTAATTTAGCCTCATTTATTTCCTTCATTTTTTCAGTCGTGTCCATTCCACGATTTTTATCTGGATGCCACTTCAAGGCCTGAGTTCTATAAGCAGACTTAATTTCAGCTAAAGACGCCGACTGCGAAATTTCGAGAATAGCATAATAATCTTTGAACATATTAGTCTTTATCTAGCTTGTCCTTGTTTTTAAAAATATCCCCTTCACCTTCCTGTTTCTTTTTAGCCCAAATCTCTATAATGCCAAGAATTGCTGCTATAAAAAGACCAACACTTATTAAGACGCCTGCTCCAGGAATATATGGCCACAATCCTAAACATAGAAAACCAATAAATCCAATTATAACGGATAAAATAATTTTTACACCTGTATTCATTTGTAAATGTTTTATTTCCTACTCTTAAGGCTTTTCAGAAAACGCCCCGTTTTTTTTGAGTGGGTTCTGGTCTCCACTTTTGTTTGTCAATTTTACAAAATACTCTTTTAAGAACTATTATAGTTGTCCTTTGGTGGCTCTCTTGTTTGTCTTCTATGTCTGTTTAACTTGCCGCATAACGTTTTGCAAATAGGCGACCAGCGTTGCTGGTGCTTATTTGCTGTTATGGGCGGAAAAATCTTTATTTATTTACAAGTTTATAAATAGTTGGTCCGATTCTAAACTCGCTACAATTAATGAAATCTAACTGATAACTGGATTCCTTTTCAAAATTGTTACCCCCAAGTATTGTCATATTTATGTCCCCCAAAAAAGTCATTTGCCATGTGCCACTTGCCCAACCTCAATCATAATTAGATCGATATGTTTCATCACTTTTAAATTCATGTGAATATTTGGAGTACTCTTGTTGAACCCAAACCCATTTATTGTAAATCAAGCATTACTTTGAATTGTAATTATCATATATATAATACAGGAAAAATATTGAAATGGCTACTAGATAGAATATAAATTTTGATTTTTGTTCATGCTCAAGTGTTTGCCATGTTACTATCTTGTATAATGCGTAATAACACAGTATACCAGAAATAATTAATTTTACGAAGACATTAAATCCAACTTCATTCAAATCAAAAAAATAAAAATAATATATTGAACAAAATACTATGGAAAGACCGGTAGAGATCCACGCTAACTGCTCTTTTTTTTCTTGTAAATTTTCTGTGGATCCACGAAGAAATAGATTGTAAATCAATATGTAAATCAAAATAGCGAGTATTCCTGATGGCAAAGTCAAAATAGCTAATCCCAAAATGATTAGAAATAAATATCCTGATGCCTCCCCGCCATTACTAGTTTTTTCAGTTTCCTTAGATTCAAATTTATTCTTCATAATTTAAATATTTTGCCCATAACCTACATGTTGAATTAGTTTTGTTCTACAAATATATCCAAAACTAGGTGTATTCGTGTAGTTTATACCATTATATAAGCCCTTTGTATGTACCCCTTTTCCCGGTCAAGGCCATGATTATCTAATGCTGTCTACGACAAGCCAAGAAACTCGCTCCCATACCACTTTAGTGGGTTTATGTGTCAAGAGGTAATTCATCCGGCCACCCCGCCTTCTCAGCCGTCCTAGCATTCCGCCCCTCCTTCTCTCCCTAACCCCTACAGGCTCCCTCTCAAGTCCCCCCCATTCCTCCCAAGTCCCCCTAATTCATAACCTGCCCCCCCTACCTCCACCCTTACACCCTCCCAGTTCGAAATACATACGCCGTCCAACCCAAAATCCACGCCTCGGGTGGAACCTCGACGGGCCCTTCAGATGGGGCGATGACCGGTTCTAAAGGGGTGTCCTGGGAAAATCGTGTTGTGCACTTTCTGTGGCACCGACGCAAATCCGAAATGTAAGTGCTTAAAGGTCAAGAATTTGCGGAAGCGATTTGGTGGTGATGGACGTACCCTAAGGACACATATCTACACTTTAAAACTGTCTGCATTTTAAGGGTACTTACAATGGGCTGGTTGTTTTGAGATTACTATTCATTTGACAAACTATATTGATATTTAAATTAATATATGAATCACTAACCTAAATTATATATGGTCCAAAGTATCCGCTTTTAGGCGATCCATGGAAGTCTTCAATACCAGCTTCATTCCCGTCATAAACAATATGACTTACTATGTTGTATTTTGAATTATCAGTATCATCTATTCTACAAGTAGAATAGACAATCAGTTTGGAAGGATCAAATTCATTTATATTCTCAAAAGTAAAAGTTTTGGTATTAACGTAATCGTGAAACCATATGACGCCAATTTCTTCATCATTTATATGTAATAGATTACGATAAGACTCTGTTTTTTTTGAGTCCATAACCTTGATGTCATTAATATAATATCCTTCATTATATACTTCATTAATACATACTTTCTCATCATCCAAATCTATCATAATCATTGAACCCTGAATCGGCACTTCACTTTCTAAGGAATCCCCAGAAAGTTCATGATAGTTTTCTTCATGGTCTTCTAGGAATTTTGATTTGTTAAATTCAGATTTAGGATATGTCAAGCCGTAAACCTCTTTGCCCCTGCTATAAATTTCGACTTTTAGTGTTTTACTTTTCATTATTTGAGTTTTATAGTTTCATACTTATAAGGCTTTTCGTTTTCGCCCCGTTTTTTGTGTGGTCGCTGGTCTCCACTTTTGTTTGTCAATTTTAAAAATAATTTTTAAGAACTATCAAAGTTGTCCTTGGTGGTTCTCTTGTCTG
>VGLO01000061.1 GCA_016866675.1 Candidatus Staskawiczbacteria bacterium
AAATCAATTTCTGAAATTTCTCCAAGTTTTTGCTTAATTAATCTGGTCCTTCTTTTATCGCCAAACTTTTCTTTCAAATCCTGAAATTCTTTCTTTATTAGGGCCCTAAGTTTTTCTGGACTTTTTAAAATTGCTGTTAATTCATCAATTTTAGCCAAAATTTCTTTTAATTCGTCTTCAATTTTTTGCCTTTCTAAGCCAGCTAGTGTCTGGAGTCTCATTTCTAATATAGCAACAGCTTGTCTTTCTGAAAGTTTAAACTTTTGCATCAAATTATTTTTGGCGTCTTCTCTATCTTTTGACTTTTTAATTAACTCAATTACAGCATCAATTTTCTTTAATGCTATAACCAATCCTTCTAATATATGAGCTCTTTCTTTGGCTTTTTCTAAATCAAAATTTGTTCTTCTTGTGACTACCTCTGTTCTATGGGTAATAAAGTATTTTAAAACATCTGCAATTGAAAGAATTTCAGGCTGAATGCCGTCAACCAATGCCAGTAAATTCAAGTGAAAAGTTTTCTGAAGGTTTGTAAACTTGTAGAGTCTGTTTAAAACTCTTTGAGGCTCATACCCTTTTTTAACATCAACAATTATGGTCATTCCTTGCCTGTCTGATAAATCCTTAATGTCTCTTATGCCTTCTATTTTTTTCTCTGAAACCAAGTTTGCCATTTCCTCAACCAAGCTGGATTTTAAAACTTGATATGGCAATTCTGTTATTATAATCTGCTCTGACCCGTCCTTTTTCTCAACAATTTCTGCTTTGCCTCTCATGATAATTGACCCCTTACCTTGAGAGTAAGCAGAAATAATTTCCTTTTGATCATAAATTATTCCACCGGTTGGAAAGTCAGGCCCCTGTACAAATTGAAAGAGGTCTTGTGTCTCTGATTTTGGGTTATCTAAAAGAAAAATTAGCGCATCAACGAGTTCTGTTAAATTATGGGGAGGGATATTTGTTGCCATTCCAACTGCAATTCCCAATGAGCCATTGAGCAAAAGTTGTGGAAGTGGAGAGGGTAGGACATGAGGCTCTTTTCTTGTCCCATCGTAGTTGTCTCCAAAATTTACCGTATTTTTTTCAATATCTGCCAATAATGCCTCTCCAATCTTTGATAATTTGGCTTCAGTATAACGGCTGGCAGCTGCACCATCTCCGTCAATTGATCCAAAGTTTCCTTGAGGAGTGATTAAAGGGTAGCGCATATTAAAGTCTTGTGCCATCCTTACTAAAGTATCATATATGGCCATATCTCCATGAGGGTGGTACTTTGCCATTACGTCTCCAACAACGGCAGAACACTTTCTAAATCTCGCTGAAGCTGAAAGCCCTAGCTCGTTCATGGCATACAAAATTTTTCTATGGACAGGCTTTAATCCATCTCTTACATCCGGCAGAGCTCTGGCAACAATCACAGACATTGCATAATCAATGTATGATTCTTTTAGCTCCTGCACTATTTCTCTTTTATTTATTTTACCAATAGGGTTTATTTTTTCTTGGGCCATATTTATTGATTTTCTTTATCTTGAAAAATTTTACTGTCCCCCTCAGAAGTATTTTCAATTATATTTGAGATATTTTGTATATTACTCTCAATAATAGTGTTGCCAACATCCGGGAATTCAACTTTGGGCAGACTAAACGAAGATAATTGATTGCTAATTTTACCCAAGTTTTTTTTGGTTAAAAATAATACGAAGATTGCCATTAAAACAAATAAAAATATTATTATTGAAAAGAAAATTATTTTCTTTTTTGTCTCGGGTAATTTTTGAAGGTTTTCTATGAAATTTCTCAACTTATTTGAAATTGCCATAATTTTATTATGGTTTCAATAACACAATATCCATATCTCTTTCTTTTGGTAGGGTACTTGCCTTAACTGTAAACTTATCAATCGGCTCAATTGAATTTCTTCCAGAAGCTTTTAAGAATTTTGAAACATTATCTAGTTTAATTTTTAGACCAGAAACCTCATAGTGCATTGGAATCACAACCTTTGGTTCTATTTGGCCAATTATTTTTTGCGCTTCTGAAGAATCAATTGTATATACTCCCCCAACTGGAATCATTAATATATCAACATGTCCTATCTTCTCTAGCTGGTCATCAGTCAGCTGTTTTTGTCCTATGTCGCCCAAGTGGCATACTTTCATGTCTTCAACTTCTATAGTGTAAATGGTGTTTTTTCCCCTTTCCTTGCCTTCATTATCATCATGAAAAGAGTCAATGCCTTTTATAAAAACTCCTTTAACTTCATACTCACCACTGCCTTCTATTAAGAATGGGTTTCCTTTGACGGCTTTGAAATTGTTGTGATCTTCGTGTCCGTGAGTAGATAATAAAATATCTGCATCAAAGTTTGGCATTTTTAATCCAATATCTGAAAACGGGTCAATTACAATATTTGCCAAAACCTCTTTATTGCTTGATGCTGATATTTGAAAACAAGATTGTCCTGCCCAAGTAATTTTCATAAAAGTTTTTAGAGTTTATTTCTTAATGTGTTATTTTATCATATTTAATTGTTGAGTTCAACTGCCAAATTACCAAAGTAATAATAAAAAAGGCTCAAGTTTATCTCAAGCCAAATTATTTTTGAAACTATGAAAAGTAAAGTCTTCTCTGACCATAAAGTCAACAATAGCTCCCGCAAAAATATTTCTTTTAATACAAAAATTTTCAATTGACTCCCATGTAAATTCCTGTATCCAACAACCGGTATCTGAAAGTGCTTGAATTGATGATATAAAGTCATATGCTAATTCATAACTAGAAAATACAAGTAGAAAATTATGGTAATCTATTAGTGAATGAGACTTGTCTAGTACTAGAAACCATTTTTCACCCTTCCATCCAATTGGGCCAAATTTTTCGTGAATTTTTCTAACAAACTCTTTTTCAAAGTGCTTAATTCGCTGATGAAACTTACCAAAGAATGGCATTGTGATCTCCTTTTTTGAATTCAGTTCTCTTGATTATAAAATTATCACTATGGCAAACTTGTGTCAAAGAATGTAAAGAATATTATAAATATTGCAAAAAATATAAAATTAGTGTAGGATTATTTTCATGATTGCAACAAAAGAAAACTCAACAAAAATTCAGAAAGAATTCTCCCCTCTTCTACAGATGGGTGCTTTGGTTGAAGGAAAGGTAATCGCAAAGGACAGGTCCTCAATATTTATTGATTTGGGTATTCAAGGCACAGGTATTATATATGGAAGAGAGTTTTATGAAGCAAAAGACGCAATTAAAAATTTAAGCGTTGGCGACACTGTGTTTGCTAAAGTTGTTGAGTTGGAGAATGAAGAAGGCTACAGGGAGCTTTCATTAAGAGATGCAACAAAAGATATGAGCTGGTCAAAACTTAGGGAAATAAAAGACAAAGAAGAAATTGTCAAAGTTAAAATTACAGGTGTTAATAAGGGAGGACTTTTGACTAGTGTTAATGGAATACAGGCGTTTTTACCGGTATCCCAGCTTTCTCCAGAAAACTATCCTCGCGTTGCCGATGCAGATAAACAAAAAATATTAAAAGAGCTTCAAAAATTCATTGGAAAAACTCTTGAAGTTAAGATTTTAGACTTGTTAGCTGAAGAAAACAAGCTTATTTTATCTGAAAAGGCAAAAGCTGAACAAGCTATAAAGGAAATTTTAAAAAATTATAAAGTGACAGATATTGTTGAGGGACAAATTACCGGAATTGCAGACTTTGGCGTGTTTGTAAAATTTCCAGCATCA
>VGLO01000062.1 GCA_016866675.1 Candidatus Staskawiczbacteria bacterium
TTGTTTTTTAACTGCTTGATAAACCGTTGCAACGTCAATTGCAGTTGTCGCTTCTAAAGAATATTCTTTTTTATAAAAATATTCTTTAAGTTTCGGGCTAATTATTTTAATAGCTAAGCCATAATCATAAATTTCATACGGAGAAGTGCAATTAAAGAGAACAACAACTTTTTTTTTAAGGGCAAGAGCGATATGAAGACCAAGCGTATCTCCACAGACAATAAGGTCACATTGATTAATATCGTGAATATGTTCAGTTATTGTGGGTTTAATCCCAAGAAAATTAACAATTATTCCTTCTTGTTTTAATTGTTCAGCTAATTGCTCATATCCGGCCCAATTTTTATTTGGCCAAAGCCCTGTTGCCACATTAATCATTCCAACTTTTCCAGTTAGTTTTTTAGAAGGTTTTATTCCCAAATCGTAAGTTTGATTTATCCATTTTTTATTAACCATTGTTAAAAGCATTTCTTGCAGTGTTTTTTTATTGTTCATTTTCAGTTCATCGGCTTTTTGTTTTCCGAAGGTGCTCACTAAGGACATGTCAAACCAAGGAGCACTTTCAGGTGTGTAAAAAACTTTCATTTTTTCAGGATAAACTCCAATAAGTTTAGTATGTTTAATTAAAGGTAAAATCTTCATTGCTTTTTCTTCTTCATTTAAACTAATCACTACGTCATACTTATCTTTTATAAGATTTTCAATAGAGGGGGGCGAGTCTATAAAATAAATAGTTTTAATTTTTTTTGAAAGTAAAACTTCTTTACATTTGCTACTCGTCAACCAATCAATTTCTCCATCTAGAGCTGAAAGGAGGACGGTCGTTCGTAAAACATCACCTGGAGGACCAATGTTAATGATAAGTGTTTTCATAAAATTCGCTCCATTTTATCAATAATCGTTTCCCAAACAAATCCTCGTGCAGTACGATATGCCTTTGATCCAAGTTTCTCACAAGCAGAAGATGAAAGAGGGAGGGTAGTTAAGAGGCTCGCAAGTGCAAGAGTATCTCCATTAGTATAAAGAAAACCATTTTGTTCAGACTGTATAAGTTCCGTATTTCCCGAATTATTGCTTCCAATTACCACTCGACCACGAGCCATCGCTTCCACAAGTGCTTGAGGCATTCCTTCACTTTTACTCGGAAGGATAAAATAACGATGACTATCTAACCAAGTGCGCGCCTCTGTAGCGGTGTATGAAGTATCAGTCAATGTTACCATATCGCTAAGTCCAAGTTTACTAATAAGGGAACGTAAGTGAGTAGTATAACTTAGTTCACCCGGGCCGACAATCGTAAAGGGAATACGCTTTGATAGGGGCAATGAACTAAGTGCTTCAAGAACCGTTTCAATCTGTTTGATAGGGGCAATTCTTCCCAAGAAAAGCAAGGCATCGTTACCTGAGCCCGTTTTTGTTTTACTAAAGAATGCAGTGTCAATGCCATTCGGGAGATATGTCAGTTTTTCTTTCGGTACTCCTAGTTTTTCTAAATAGGGTTCTTCCCAATGGGCAATGGTAAAGATACCATCAAATTGTTTGAGTTTTTGAGGACCGCGGAAGGTATCATAGAATGAGACGGCAAGATTTCCAAAAAGTCCCCGTGAGTTCTCTCTTCCAAAAGGGGCATGTGTTACTAGAAAGACTTTACACCCAAGTTTCTTTTTTGCTTGTAAAGCGATATGAGTATGGGTATGTCGATAGGAATGAGCAATAATCACATCAGGTTTAAGAGTAAGTATGTCTGAAAGACAGTTCCAATGCATATAACTCTCACCTCCTAATTTCCAAGCAGGGAATCGTTTGATAACTACTTTACCCTGTTTTTCTTCTTCCTCTGCAGTGCCCGGTTCTCCTTTAACCCTATTCGTTGAGAATACAGTTACCTGGTGTCCTCGTGAAGCAAGAAGGGTAGCTTCTTGTTGTACTCGTCTCCATACTCCACATCCTCCAGCACTAAAAGTCGTTAATTCCAGGATTTTCATAATCGATCTAAAAAGAAAAGAGTATATAAAATATAGGAAAAGCACAATGTTTAAAGAGAATGGCTAATTCTTAGGCCTATGGAATTAAGAGATAAAAAAATTTTAATCCTTGGATGTGGTGGAATGTTAGGGGAAGCGGTATTTGGTCATTTTAAGAAATTTGCAAAAGTATATGCTACGGATATCGATTTAAATGAGTCTTGGTTACATTATTTAGATATAACTGACTTTAAAAAAGTAAGAGAACTTGTTTCTCAAATAAGTCCTCAACTTATTATTAATTTAGCAGCACTTACAGATCTAGAATATTGCGAAAAAAATCCTCTTCATGCTTTCAAAGTGAATACTTTAGGGGTTGAAAATTTAGCAAGAATCTGCAAAAAACAAGCGATCCCCTTAGTTCATATTTCTACAGCAGGTATTTTTAATGGACAAAAGAAAGAGTACGATGATTTTGAAATAGGCGACCCAATTAATGTGTATGGGCGATCAAAATATGCAGGAGAGACTAGCATAAAAGAAATTTTAAATGATTATTGGTTATTTAGACAAGGATGGATGATGGGGGGAGGTCCAAGAAAAGATAAAAAATTTATTAATAAAATTATAAATCAATTAAAAAATGGAAAAAAGGAACTTTATGTTGTTAATGATAAAATGGGGACCCCCACATATACTTATGACTTTGCAAAGGTTATTGAAAAAGTAGTCACTACTTGCCCTTATGGGACTTATAATTCAGTATGTGAGGGCGGGGGAAGTAGATTTGATGTAGCAAAAGTAATCTTAACCGGTTTAAATTGCAAAAAAATTAAAATTCATAAAGTTAAAACTGTAAATTTGAAGAAATTTATCAGAGAAGATTATTTTGCTCCTCGACCAAGATCAGAACATTTATTAAATTATAAACTAAAATTATTTAATATTAATATCACTAGAGATTGGAGAACATGTATTCTAGAATATATGACTAAGTTTGATTGGGGCATTAACTCAAAAGAGATAAAGGAGAAAGGGTAAAAAGTTCATGGGCGTTTCAATAATAATTCCCGTTCATAATCCAGATAAAGAGATCTTAAAAAAAATTTTAGTCGAATTAAAGAATCAATCTTATAAAGGAAAAAGTGAGATAATTCAAATAAATATTGGAAAAGGACTTGCGGAATCAATGAATACAGGTTTTAGAAAGGCAAAAAACGAAATAGTCGTTTCACTTCATCAAGATTGTATTCCTCAAGGTAAATTTTGGCTTGAAAATCTAGTGAAACCTTTTAAAGAAAAGAGAATAATTGCAACAGTTTCTAAAGTTGAGCTTCCTATTTCTCTTTGGGAATCATTCGATAAGATTGCACAAGCACTCACTTTAAAAGAACTAGGGGTTATTCAACCATTGCTTGATGAAAAGGGTTGTGCCTATAAAAGAAGCGTTTTAAAGGAAGTTGGTTTTTTTGATGAAAAAAATTTTAGAACTGCAGGAGAAGATTTTGATTTATATATTAAATTAAAGAATAAAGGTATTATCGCTTATCCTGAAGCCACTGTGATTCATCTTCATAAAACTACTGGCTTTTCTCGGCTCAATAAAGAGCGCCAATATGCTAATGGATTCGGAACGCTTGTAAGAATATATGGCACAAAAATGCCAGGATGGCACAAAGGCTTAATTAAAGCAATACCCTTAATTGGAATTATTCCTTTACTTGTTTCTTTCCCTTATAAAAAAGCAAAAGAGCTTAGTTTTTATTT
>VGLO01000063.1 GCA_016866675.1 Candidatus Staskawiczbacteria bacterium
AAAGAGCTGCTCAAGGTATTTTACCTGTGCTTTTCGAGCATATTTTTCAAAATCTTGGCGGTAAGTTGCTGCAATCTGTTGCAGTACATTGAGTGCTAATGTTGGGTCTTTTGTCTGAATCCATCTTGCCACTGCTTCAGGCATTCCTCCAATCGAGAGGTATTCGCCGAGGAGGTCTAAGATTTTTAGATGAATCACCTCTTCCATAGGAATTCCAACGGGATGATCCAGAATTTCTTTTGCGATCAAGTGATGACCAATGGCCACAAGATATTCCAAGAAAGAAAATGGATACATATAAAACATAGAGATGCGCCCGACAGGAACTCCGACTTTGGCTATCGCAAATTCTAAAAGTGATCCCGCCGCAATTAGGTGAAGATTTGGCATCTCTTCGTAAAAATAGCGGAGGGCCAAAATAGCACGTGGAACTTCTTGTACTTCGTCAAAGAAAAGAAGTGTTTCTCCCGGAATAATAGGAGTTTTTGCGAGAAGAGACAGGGCTAAAATTAACCTATCGGGGACGAGATCTTTCTCAAAGATAGAGGCAGCCCCCTCCAATCTTTCGAAATTAATTTCTACGAAAGATTTGAACTGTCCTCCCAATCTTCGGACGGCATATGTTTTTCCCACCTGCCTCGCCCCGCGTAATAGAAGTGGTTTGCGAAAAGGGTCAGTTTTCCATCTGTCTAGATGGAAGTCTATGATTCTCTTAAACATGTCTATATTCCAAGGTATAAATTACTCTATTTTGGTCGTATTCCAATCTAAATATGCATGATTTTTGGCTAAAATCCAATGTGAAAAACAATTTTTAAAAACGAAAAGGGTGGTGTTAATTGGTTGTCACAAACTGAACAAGAAACAAGCCGCGAAGATTATGGATATCGTAATCGGTACGTGACACCATATTGACAGGTAGTAAAGGACTATACGTTCTTCCGCTTGTGAGGCAGAAGCTCATAGAGCTTGTTGAAGGGATGAGATAGCATTCTACGGAGGATATTTTCAAAATATTCACGAGGGTTTATCTACAAAGTTCAACAGGTTTTGGCTAATGAGTAGAGAATAGCTGCAGCTTCGCCTCTACATTCATTTCCTACAAAGAGCCCATTCTTTCGCGACCGATCACAACAAGTTTTAAAGCTCTTTCCGCTAATGCAAGATTGAATTTGGGTAAAACACCTCTGGCTAATCGATCTCGATTCTTCTATATCAGAAGATAGATGAGAGGCTCGGATTCCTTTTTACGCAGTACACCCATCTCTTCAATAGGAAATTCCTTCCATAGTTATTCTATTGAAAATAGTTTTTAAGGATCATTGTTAATCACAACTCCTTGATAAAAAAGAATCTGGGTGAGAGGACTCGAACCTCATACCTCTTGCACCCCATGCAAGTTTTGCATGTTTTTAACCATATCATCCTGTCTATGTTCTTTGTGTCTACTATATGATAGCAAGATCAGGATGCTGCATTCCAGAGCGAAAGATTCGTAATTTGACAGGTATGAATATACTCAGGACTTTTGACGATCTCTACAAAGGGGGTGATGGCCTGTCTTGTTTGTTCGAATAGAGAAGATTGAACTTCCAAGAGAAGAGTAAGGTCTGATTGCACGATTAGAGGAAGTTGCTCATCCATTTTCCTTCAAAACGTTATTCGCTATTTTTTACATGATGTCATTCACCACCAGTCCACCACCTATAAAAAATCAGGATAATTGGACCTCTCCTTCATTAATTGCAACTCTCTTACATAAAAGAATCTGGGTGAGAGGATTTGAACCTCCGACCTCTTGCACCCCATGCAAGCGCGCTAGCCAAGCTGCGCTACACCCAGATAAAAGTTACAATGCACCAATTCCTTCAAATTGAAACTCTGATTTTTTGAATTCTGATACACCGATGCGAGCACATTCTTCGATAATTTTTTCCAAAACATCTCCCGCATGTACTTCTGCAGCAGCAATATCTACGGCAATGGAAGCAGAAAAATTCACTCCAGCTTTTATTCCTTTCACTTTAAAATTAGCGTAAATGGCATCTTTTTTTCTGGAGATATTTTTAAAACGAACCAAATTATTATCAGCTAAATCTTTCATAACGATACGCATCCAAAAATTACTGAAGAAGAGGATCATACCCGGCAATTTTCCTTATCGTCAACAGCAAAAACCTCTCTATCTTCCAATAAAGATAAAAACTATACTTTTGTAAAAGAGGAAAAAACAATGAAATTAGAGAAAACTTGGCATGAACAGCTTAAGGACCACATATCTCTTCCCTATATGCAAAACCTTAAAACTTTTCTAGAAAGAGAAAAGCAACAAGGAATTTCTATTTATCCATCTGAAGATCAAGTGTTTTCTGCTTTTTTTTATACCCCTTTTCCTGAAGTAAAAGTAGTAATTATTGGTCAAGACCCCTATCATAGTCCTGGACAAGCTCATGGGCTTAGTTTCAGTGTTCTCCCAAATGTTCCTCCACCACCGTCTTTAAGAAATATATTTCAAGAGTTAAAAAACGATATCGGATCTCCTTATCCATCAAATGGTTGCTTAATTCCCTGGGCAAAACAGGGGGTATTTCTTCTCAATACCATTTTAACTGTTCGATCCAATCATCCTGGATCACACAGAGGAAAAGGATGGGAACAATTTACAGATGCGGTTATAGAAAAATTAGTCAATAGAGAAGACCCCATTATATTCCTATTATGGGGAAAATTTGCTCAAAAAAAACAAAACATTATTCAAAACCATCCTCAACATATTATTTTCTCATCAGCACACCCATCACCCTATTCTGTATCAAAGTTTTATGGCACAAAACCATTTTCCAGGATAAACGAATCTCTACGTAATCTTAATAAAAAAGAAATTAATTGGATTATATAAATAAATAATATTACACAATAATTAACAATATATTATAATAATAACGTTATTTATGGTGTTGTTATGATAATAACAAATTATTACAATTCAAAAACTTCTTGGGCAGACAGTATATTAAAAGAAGGGTTACACTATTTAAACCACATATTATTTGGAAATTTTCATTGCAAAACAACAAATAATACAACAAAACAAAACAATGGATTAATAGTATACATTCATGGATTAAACAGTTCCACATCAGATGGAAATTTATATAAACGAGATATACAACAAATACTTCCAAATGAATTTGAAATTTTTGTTCCAAATGTAAAAAGAAAGGGAAACTGTTCCTTACAAGAAGCTGCTCAACCCATTTTAGAAGAAATAGAACAATATATCGAAAAAAACCCAGGAAAACCCATCCAGCTGATTGGTCATTCAAATGGTGGAAGAATTGCAGCCTATATTGAAACATGTTTAAGAGAAAAACCGGTGCATATTCGCTTAACAGGAATCGCTGGAGCTTTTCGAGGATCTGATACACTTGCTTTAGGAAACTATCTAGGAATTAGTAAACTTTTTGTCCCTAAAATAGTGCAAAAAGAGCTTAAAACTAACTCAGAAACCGCGATAAAACTCATGAACAAAATGAAAGAAGATATCAAGGTTGGTTCGAGAACATATACATTTTATGCTACTACAAATGACTTAGCTATACCCAATATACAATCCACGCATCCCAATATTGGACACCATGCAGAATACGTTTTATTATCTCACTGCGGACATAGTAGTATAGTATCTGTTGTTCGCCCTATAGAAG
>VGLO01000064.1 GCA_016866675.1 Candidatus Staskawiczbacteria bacterium
AAATGGTAAACGAGTAGGAGAAATAGTAGAGGAATATAAAATATTAATAGAATCATTAGGAATAAAAGAAGATAAATTATCTGGCGTTAAGGAGGCTGATGACCAAGATGAACTAGTCTGTCTGATTCTATCTACATATGATATTACTGGAGATAACAAGGCAGGATATGCAGTTACCCGCAAAGCAAATTGTCCTGTTAAGTTTGGAGAAGATGAGGTTGATGCTACGATTGATGTAAGTGGAGATGTTCCTCTTGATGAGTCTAGCGACCAAGAGAAGATAAGATGGTTTGAAGCAAAGATAAAATCATTAGCTGATAGCAATGATAAAACGATTAAAGAGGGATATTCTAAAAAATTAGCTAATTTAAAATCTAGCCAATTAACCCAGGAGCAGCAAGATGTAAAAAAGTTACAAGATTTTAATGAGCGCAATAAAGCTCTCAGAGAAAGAGCTCTGCAGTATTTACGAGATAAATATAGCAATATCAACGATCCACAAAAGAAAAGAATATATGACAAATTATTGGAATCTTTATCTAAAGAAGATGGTTTAATAAGATTGACAATGATTAGTGATGAGTTGGTAAAGTCTAAAGATCAATATATAAGAGGAGATGAAGACTACACTGATAGTTTTAATAAAAAAGGTGGTTATAATGCAGCTAAAAAAAGAACAGGAAATATTGCTATAATAGATAATATAGCAATGTTAGTTAATGATATGACGAAAGGTATTAATGTATCACAAACCAAACAGTTATTAATGGAGTTTTATCTTGGTAGTAAAATTTCAGGTGAAATAACCGATCAATACAAAACAGTTAAGATTGCAACCAATAATACTTTAACCAAGGTGGTTAGCGAAGATGTAAATAGTGAAGTACTGAGTAAAGTAAGGACTATTTATGGAAATAGTGAGAGATTATTAAATTATAAAAAAACACTCGCGACGAGTGCGCTTAGCGAAATAATTAAGTTAGGTTTTTATCCAGAAAATACTGATTTTGAAGTTTGTGATGATAATGACAAATATCAGTCATTACACAAAGATCTTGATAAGGTTATTGCGGTTATAGAAGGGAAAGATAAACTAAAGGGAGAAAATCTTAAAAAAATAATTTACGACTTATACACGCCAGGATCAAAGATAAATCGTGATCAAATTATTCAGATTGTTTCTAATGCATTATTAAACAGTTTTTTCGATGGTGATATTGAGAAATTTTTTAAGCAAATTGCTAGTAATAATGAATTATGTAGCGTACTTAAGATTGAACCTATGCTATTAGACACTCCTGCAATTTTAGATGGAGCAAGAGGTTTAGTTGAGCAGAAGGAAATAATAGACCTTACCACACGATTAGATGAGGATAAATCTACTTTAAGAAAATATATTTCTGCTTTTAGAAAAAAATATTCAAATGAAGAGTGTTTTAAATTGGCATTAAATCCAGTCTTAGAATCAGATAGTGCAAAAGCAGCTATATGTGACAGAATTGGTGATGAACATAAAATAAAGGCAATGATTGATGCAATGTTTGGTGATGAGCTTTCTATGCCGGAAAATACTGAGGTTGTTTGTGATATTACTTCTAATGAAGTGGATATCGTAACATCAAAAGTCAGTACAGAGCAAAAGACTCGTGAGTATATATCAACCGTTAAAAAAGAACAGGAAGACTTAGCTGAAATATTAAGGATAATTAATGATGCTAGGCAAGGTGAAGATTCAGCTAAATTGAAGGCTAGAATTCAAAAAGAGTTGGGAGATAGCAAATCTTCTCTTATCAATATAATTGATGCCAAACAAAGAGCTATTATGATAGTTTGTGCGCGACAACAGAAACACTATGATCAGGATGACTCATATAAAGGGTTAAAAACATTATTTGAATTTCTTCAGCGAGATAATCATCAATTATTATTAGCCGAAAATTCTATCGACGTACATAACTTACCTATTACTAAAATTAAAGTGGTGGATGATGCATTTAATAAATATATTATAGATATTCGTAATAGTGTAAGTATTATTGGCTTACCTGTAACTCCTATTACTAAGGCACTTGGCTCGCCAATAACCGTTACGGCAAATATATCTCCCGATTATGCATCAAACACACCAGCCACAATAACCGACGCTACTTTCATATCTAAAGCAATAAGGGGTGGTGGGAAGTTGAAGTTGGAAGGTGGTGATGGTAATAAAAAGCAATTCAATTCTGGAGATATTAAACAACTAATCGAATATACTATCGATTCCCAAAAATCATCTAATGAAAAGAAAGTATATAATAAAACACTAAATAGTTCTGAGTTTAAGAATATATCTTTTGATTTCAGTGACCTTGATAAGAGTGATATTAAGTTATTCTTTAATTTGATAAGCGGATCCAATTTTACGAATTGTGATTTCGTTGGTATGCCTGAGGGAATAATATTTGATAATAAGGAAGGTGGAGGGATGAAAGTGAAGTCTGGATATATTTTTGGTTTTAGTGGATGTTGTCATTATAAAAGCAGAGACACTTCACAAGCCGTAGAAATCAAAGGGAAGCCATCCACGTCAACTATGTCTACGGTAGCAAGGCCGCTGGTATTATCTACTAAGGCGCCGACAATAGGGACGACGACAATGTAGACCGAAAATTGACTAGGGCAGCCAATTACATCCCCTCCCCACACGCATTGCGGGCATAATTATTAACAATTTCCCCTTGGTTGTGAAGTAGATGCGCATTCAGTTCCATTAGTACACTGATAATCAAGATCTCCCTGTTCGTGCCACCATTGTTGGTAATAATATGAGCCGTCCTGACATTTAATTTGTACATATACACATATAGTTCTGTCGTCACTATCGCAATTACATCTTCTTCTATGGCGATGGGCAATTGTTCTTAATTGACTATGACTATTGGTAAATGTTTTACCATGATTACTGCCAGAGTTTCTGCTAACACCAGAAATCTCTGCTATTTTTTAGCCTCTAAATCAAGGCAAAAAAACTTTCAAATTTCACGAAATTTCTTCTCTGAAATTCAAGTTGTATACCTGTTTTACATAGACAAACAGAAGCTTGGTTGAGTTTTTAATCAAGCTTAAGTTGTCTAGACCCTTAGCAGTTATCCGCAACACTGTAATTTCTACAAGTGACAATACTGCTACCGCACGTTGCGCTTTCCGATCCTATGTTGGCATCATATCCATAATGCACATTCCATGTACCATCTATACAAGTAAGAAAAAAGGCAAGACATTCGTTACGTTCATTTCCACCGCATACACCTTGAACCTTGCATTTTCTTTCCCTAACCACTCCTACATGTCTTGGGTTATTGTGAGGGGCTGAAAAACTATTATCAGTACAATAAGGCCATAATTCATTAGCATACCAACTAAAACCGTTACAGGATTTTTCAGCGTGATAGTTTGTGTTTGCATCACCCATTCTTAAAGAATTTTGATTACACGCCCTACACGCACTACAATCATCAATCACCTGCACTACTCCGCCACTGCAATACCCAATTGGATCATTGTTTGATCTGTCTGTTGTGGTCCTTCCACATGTTTTTGTAGAGTCAGTAGAGGTACTAGAT
>VGLO01000065.1 GCA_016866675.1 Candidatus Staskawiczbacteria bacterium
AAACCGAGTTTCCCACATTCCAACATGAAAACAACAAAATTTTAAATAAAAATTATACTTTTGCATTGAGCTGATTTGGGGAAGGCTTCACTTCGATTGAACTTTTGTGCTAAAAATCCGCCACTACGCCAAGCCGCGAACCGTTAGGCAAAATTTTAAACCGACAACGCTATAAAATAAATAAACATGGACAGTAACCTATTTGACATATCAAACTGGAATAAGAAATTAGAAGACAAGACTCACGAAGACCGATTCAAAGATTGGCTCAATGGGTTCTCAAATCCAGTAAAATTTGACGATAATAATATAACAGGAGAAAATAATCTTTCGACAACATTTGATAATAGTTTCAGAGTTTCAAAATTACCTGCATCTATTATAATTGAGGAAGACAACCACTTTAAAGGGAAAGATGGTGCAGGCTCTTTATTTGCTTCACTTCTAGCAGACTGGGATGAAGATAATATTGATGATGAAGACTTAGGGGCAAAATATCTCGGAACTTCTTTAGTGTTTTTCCCATGCTATAAACAAAATTCTGAGAAAAGTGGCAGAAAGACAATATACAAAAATGAGCTTTTACCTTCTGGTTTAATAATAGCTTTGGGTATGGGTTCTGGCGGCCCAGGACCGGACGAAAAACTTGTTTCAAATTCAGGACATATTAGAAGATTTGAAGGACTTGTAAAAACAATTAAAAATAATATTAATAATAATGAGTCATTAATTTGGTACAGAGAAGACCCACTATTACACAAGCCAGTTCCTGAAAGCTTTATTACCAGAACTAAAGAATTGTTTGAGGAAGCGGAACCACACACATTGAAGTGGCGGGACGATTCAAGCGGAGGTTATGGGCAATATTTGTATGCAATTGCATCTTTAAAATTTGATAATGAAAGAAAATTTAGTAATAATCAAAAAGAAATTATTAAATCCTTTGCAAGTTTCTATGCCAGAGAAAGAGGTTTTAGCAAAGACACAAAAGATGATTTTGCATACGAATGGTACAGAGAATTATACAGTGATATAAATATAGAAGAGATAAAAGAAAAAATAACTAAAAACAAGTATTTAATATTGGCGGGGCCTCCAGGAAGTAAAAAAACTGACTTTATTAATCAAATAGCAAATACAGCATATAATAGTAATTACATTAAAATTCAATTTCACCCCAACACAACTTATCAAAGTTTTGTTGGCGGTATTCAGCCTCAATTAATCGAATCTGGCGCAAACTTTGAATTTTTTAAAGGGCCATTAATAAGAGCGATTGAAGAAGCTAAAGACAAAAAATTTCTTCTAGTCATTGATGAAATTAATCGAGCAGATTTAGCAACTGTATTAGGTGAAGCAATAAACTTATTTGAACCAACTCAAAAATACAGTATATCGATTTCAAATTATGGTAACCTCGAAATGCCAGATAACTTACATGTCCTCTGTGCAATGAATACTGCAGATAGAAATATCAGCTCAATTGATGTAGCTATTAGAAGACGTTTTGCATACATAAACATCTGGCCGAATGAACCAGAGGGTGAAAAAAGCTGCGATTACGGACGTTCTGAGTTTAATAAAGTAAAAAGCCTTTTCCTTGAATATGGTAATAATCACGATTTAAATCTTATGCCTGGAGGATTTTACTTTCTTGGCAAGAATAAGGATTCTGTTATAGATAGTATTAAAGATAGATTATTGCCACTATTGGAAGATTATTTAAATGAAAACAGAATAAGCAATTTATTGCTTACTGAAATAGAACTCTTGATTCTACAATATAAACAGGAAATATAGTGGAAGTATTTAAACTTAATGAAAATAGCTCAATCGGTTTAAAAGGTATTTTAAATCGTCTTGGATATATTAAGCTGGCTGAGAAATCGTTGCCTTACGGTGCAGGTAAATCAGATGCTTTTAATAAAGCTTTGTCAAGATTTATTAAAAGAAATAGCGACTATTTGAATTTCCTGAAAATCAAAGTTGAAAACGACAAGCTGTGTTCAAATTCAATTGCCGGTATTATACCATTAGAATACGCTATAGATTCAGGTGAGAAAGCAAATTTGCTGGTTGAGCCTATGATAAATTGGCAAACATTGTCCGAATTTGCATCAATAACCAAAGACAGAGATTGGTTAACTTTAAACGAAAACTGGGCAGTTTCTAAAGCCTTGGATATTGAACTATGGTATTTTTCAAAACCATTTCTTGATGAAGCCCTATCCGTTTTAAAAAGGCCGGCAAAGGGATTCAAAACAATAAGCAATTCTGATTACTTTCCGAAAGGAAACACCGACTGGGTTAATTATAGTATTCAAAGCCACCCGTACAAGAGGCTTGAGTTTCACAATAAATTTTCTATAAGCACTTTTGATGTTTTGCCACATTCATTAATAGTCTGGGGTGTTGAAGCAATAAAAAAATCAATAAACAATTATCAAATTGTTCCTCAAAGCATTAAAGAAACAATTAAAAATATAACCATTATTTTAGGAAAAAACATTACACCTGTTGTGCCGTCAAACAAAATACTAGCACAACTTCCTAGGACTGGCGCTTGGGCTGGCTACCTTAATTTGTATAAAGAAATTGAACATCTTGCCATATTAGCAGGTGTTATTAATAAAGAAAAATATACAGGTTGTGCTTACTCTATAAAAACAGAAGAACTATTTGAAGAGTTTACGATGTATTTATGTGAAAGCTTTGCTAAGAGAAGTGGCTTTAAATTCTATAAAGACAAAGACGATTCTGCTCGAATCGGGTTTATAAAATCTGAAGATTCCGGAAACTTTAAAATGCTAAATTCTTTAAGACCCGACATAATTATTAATTCAAACGATTTACTAATCGTAATCGACTCAAAGTATAAGCGACACTATGACCTTGCCAGTAATTACAGAAAAAGCAATGCTGATTTTGATTGGGAAGACGAAATGAGACATGATTTACACCAGGCAATTAGCTACACAATATTTTCTGAAAAGAAAAATAAACTTGTTTTGTTGACTCATCCAAAGTTGACCCAGTCTACGAAATACCATATAAGAAGAACATCCCGAAATAAAAATATAATAGTTGGATACTTACCCCTTCATTTTAAGAGCGGTACAACCATTAAAACGATTGAGAAAGAATACATTGACAACTTAAACGAAATTATTAAAAACTTTGCCTAACAGGCGTTTGGCTCAATGGCGGGTGACGTGGTTGTACGTCGTCAGGTTTATTAGGACAAGTGTTAAACAAAACTAAGTGATTGATTTTGATTTTGCAACAGGTGATTTATTCGTCTTTGTAAAATGGTTTTTAGCTTGATTTCTTCTCTTTGTTTTAGGATTTTTTCACCCCTATTGAAATACACATCAGCAGGGGCTAGATTGTTTAAGGACTCATGTAGACGGGTATTGTTGTAAAAATCAATAAACTCACCCAATGCCCTTTCTAATTCTTCTGGTGAATAATAGTGTTCAAGTAAAATTCTATTCTTCATGG
>VGLO01000066.1 GCA_016866675.1 Candidatus Staskawiczbacteria bacterium
AACTTTAACATATAAGTTGATACCAGTGTTTTGTGGTACTGCACTAAAAAACAAGGGCACACAGCTTATTCTTGATGCTGTGGTAGATTATTTGCCATCTCCTCTTGATATTGGTTTTGTAAAAGGTACAGATCCAAAAACAGGAGCTGAAATTGAAAGAAAGTTTTCTGACTCTGAGCCATTTTCTGCATTGGCATTTAAAGTGGCAACCGACCCATTTGTTGGGACATTAACTTTCTTTAGAGTTTATTCTGGAATGTTAAATAAGGGTTCATATGTTTTGAATTCTGTGACCGGAGAGCAAGAAAGAATTGCTAGAATTCTTAGAATGAAATCAAACTCAAGAGAAGAGCTAGATGCAATTTACGCAGGAGAAATTGGAGCAACTGTTGGTTTAAAAAACACTGTCACCGGACACACTTTGTGTGATAAAGATAAACCAATTATCTTAGAAAAGATTTCTTTCCCAGAGCCGGTTATTTCTATGAGAGTAGAACCCAAGACAAAGGCAGACCAAGAAAAGCTTATTATGTCTATTAGGAAGTTAACGCAAGAAGACCCAACTTTTAAAATTAAAGAAGATATTGAAACAGGCGAGACAATTATTTCTGGAATGGGGGAATTACATTTAGATATTATTCAAGACAGATTGAGAAGAGAGTTTAATGTTGACGCAAACTTTGGAAGACCTCAAGTAGCTTATAAAGAAACTATTGCTGCAGAAGCTGAAGCCGAAGAAAAGTATGTAAGGCAATCTGGAGGAAAGGGTCAGTATGGACATGTATGGTTGAGATTAAAACCAAAAGATAGGGGTGCTGGATTTGAATTTATTGATGAAATTAAAGGAGGATCTGTTCCAAAGGAATTTATTAAGCCAACAGAAAAAGGAGTTGTTGAGGCAATGGATAAGGGAATTGTGGCTGGATATCCCATGGTTGACATTGAGGTGACTCTGTTTGATGGAAGCTATCACGATGTTGACTCATCTGAATTTGCCTTTAAGATTGCAGGTTCCATGGCATTTCAGCATGCTGCTAGAAAAGCAAAACCAATAATTTTAGAGCCAATTATGAAAGCAGAAGTTATTACGCCAGAGGCATTCTTTGGACAAGTAATCTCTGATTTGTCTTCAAGAAGAGGTAAAATTTCAGAGACAAGTGAAAGAGTTGGAATGAAAGTATTAGATGCTTCTGTACCTTTGAGCGAAATGTTTGGATATGCCACATCTTTGAGGTCACTTACAGAAGGAAGAGCGTCATTTACTATGCAATTTGACAGATATGAGCCAGTTCCACCTAATGTTGCTCAAGAAATCGTAGACGGAAAGAGAAAATAGTGTTGACTTATTTTGTAATATACAATACAATCACAATATATTAAAATTAATTAAATAATTTTTAAAAAAACATGGCAGAAAAATTTGAGAGGTCCAAACCTCACGTAAACATTGGCACTATTGGTCACGTTGACCATGGAAAAACTACTACATCAGCGGCTATTATGCACGTGACTAAGTTACGTGGTTTTAAGTCTTCTGGTGAAGGAGTTGATCAAATTGATAATTCTCCTGAAGAAAAAGCAAGAGGAGTCACGATTTCTATTACTCACTTGGAAATGGAAACTCCAAAAAGACACTATGCTTGTATTGATTGTCCAGGACACGCTGACTATATTAAAAACATGATTACAGGAGCTGCCCAAATGGATGGAGGAATTTTAGTTGTTTCTGCTCCAGATGGACCTATGCCTCAAACAAAAGAGCACATTTTATTGGCAAAGCAAGTTGGATTGCCATCTCTTTTGGTTTTCATGAATAAGTGCGATATGGTTGATGACCCAGAAATTTTAGACTTGGTTGAATCAGAAATAAGAGAACTTTTGAAAAAATATGGTTTCCCTGGAGATACAACACCAATTATTAGAGGATCTGCCACAAAAGCTTTGGCTGCAACATCAGCGGATGATCCAGCTGCAAAACCAATTGTTGATTTATTGGATGCTTGCGATAGCTTTATTCCAGAGCCTGTTAGAGAATTAGATAAGCCTTTTGCTATGGCTATTGAGGACGTTTTCTCAATTGAAGGAAGAGGAACAGTAGCTACAGGAAGAATTGAAAGAGGAGTTGTAAAACAAAACGAGGAAATTGAAATTGTTGGAATTAGACCTACACAAAAAACAGTTGTTGTTTCAGTTGAAATGTTCCAAAAGTCACTCGACCAAGGACAAGCTGGAGACAATGTTGGAATTTTGTTAAGAGGATTAAAGAAAGAAGATATTGAAAGAGGACAAGTTTTAACAAAGCCAGGTGCAATTACTCCTCACACAGAATTTGAGGCCGAAGTTTATGTATTGAGCAAGGATGAAGGAGGAAGACACACACCTTTCTTCACAGGATACAAACCACAACTTTATATTAGAACTTCTGATATTACAGGAGACGTCACTTTGCCAGCAGGAACAGAAATGGTTATGCCAGGAGACACTGTAAGTTTGACAGTAAAGCTTATTGTGCCAGTTGCCTTAGAAGAAAAAGGAAAGTTTGCGATTAGAGAAGGAGGAAAAACAGTTGGAGCTGGAGTGGTTACTAAGATAATCAAATAATAAAATGACCGTGGCTCTTAAAAAACCTACAACAAAAAAGAAATCTACCAAAAGTGAAAGCTCAGCAGAGAAAGAGCAGAATGTGGTTGTGATACCAAAATTGAGAATTAAGCTTAAGGCTTATGATCATAAAATTATAGATAATTCTGTTAAACAGATTATTGATATTGCAAACAGATATGGAGCTGAAGTTGTGGGGCCAGTACCTCTTCCAACAGAAGTGTTAAAATATACTGTTAATAGATCATCATTTGTTCACAAAAATGCAAGAGAGCAATTTGAGATGAGAGTACACAAGAGAGTAATTGACATTTTAAATCCAAATCAGGACATAATTGAGGCGCTACGTGACCTTAATCTTCCTTCTGGAGTGGATATATCTATAAAGATTTAGGAAGGCTAAGGATTGACATTTATAGATAGATTTAGTAGGATTGTATTACAATTTAATAATTAAAATTATTAGCAATAGTTAACTTGCCTATGATGTTTTATAAATAAAATATTATAGAATAATAACGTTGCCGTAAAAAAAACGGGCAGCAGCCCGTTTTTAGTTTTGAAAGTTCGCCGCGCCTATAGTAGTCTCAAAGAATATTATATATCAGGCCACTATTGCGGCATGATTTCATTCGCTTTGCTACATAAAATCATGAAGTTTTTAATAGGAAAAAAAATAGAGATGTCTCAACTGTTTGATGATAAGGGTAATATTACCCCAGTAACTTTGGTTGAGGCTGGACCCTGTGTTGTTTTACAGAAAAAAACAAAAGAAAAAGAAGGATATGATGCTTTCCAAATTGGATTTATAAAAATTGAAAAGAAAAGAAAGATTAAGAAACCAATGAAGGGAAAGGAATATAGGCATATTAATGAAA
>VGLO01000067.1 GCA_016866675.1 Candidatus Staskawiczbacteria bacterium
TGCTCTTCAGTGAAACGGCTCTTCTTCATCGGCTCCTCGCTGGTTGGCGGGAGCCATTCTCTCAAGTTACGATTGGTCCAAAGAACCTGGGCAGGTCATTGCTCAATAATATTTTCCAGATGATTAGCAAGCGCCCCGTAAACCACATGAGCAGAAAAATTCTGATTATATAATTTCAATGCTGATTCGGACATTGCATCTAGAGTGGACTTATCTTTAATAATTGCAAACATAGATTCAGCAAGTGAACTACAGTCACCTGGACGATAATAAATCCCGCACTGTGCAGTTTGCAATAAGTCTCGCGCCTCACCACCCAAACTAAAAAACATTGGAAGTCCAGTTGCAAGATATTCAATAATTTTGTTGGGAATGCCCTGCGGCGCTTGTGAAGCATAAGCTGCCAAACCCATCACAGACTTAGATAGCATGCAACTAAGCTCACGAGCAGACAACCAACCCATAAATCCAACATCCGAGACCCCTTCTGCCATATCACGCCACTCCTTTTCGCGCTCGCCACCTCCGCAAATCGCTATTTGCCCCATCCAGCCCTCACGTTTCTGCAATAGCTTCGCCGCATTGATTACTGTTTCAAGGTCGTATGTACGACCGAATGAACCAACAAAACATACTGTTGGTTTATAAAGTGAAAGCCCGCAACGTTCAAATCTTGATTTAACAGATAATTCATCCGAATCCGTCCAATCACCAACCGAATAACCTAATGGATAAACAAGATTGTTAGAGCATCGGATACGCCCACCAAGACTCAGAGCCCAATTTAAGTAATTTTCAGAAATACCCAAAATCGAATGACAAGTATTAAATGCATATCTAGTTTTAAAAAAATATATATACAATAACATTCTACCAAACCAATTAATCCATTTAGGCAATACACTAAGAAATATGTCGGGCCATAAATCTCTTACATCCAAAACAACTGGAACGCCGAATTCTTGACCATACTTCACAGCTTCATAGCTCAGCTCAATTGTAGGAAATGAACACAATATAAGATCAGGCTTTGACTCCAATCGCGATAAATAAGAAAATCTTCGTGCAATTTCAGCATGATTAATAAGTCGGTTAAATGAAATATTTTTTTTGTATAGACGTCCATGTAACAATTGTATTGAAATATTATCAGATGTTTGAAATCGATCTTCATTCTCCATGATATACAGCTTACGTAAATGATCAACCGTCGATGCCCACCACAATACCTCATGCCCTCGATCAGATAAAATTTTCGAGAGCAACCCGGTACGCCAGAGTCTATCTTCATTATCTAAAATAGGTAGGGGCTCGCCCACAGTAATCAACCAGATATTACTCATTTGAATTTTTTCCAAGTGTTACAACGCAAACAAAACGAGTCATTATCACAAGCCGCAAAATCAGCAACAATGAAAACAACCCAAGAATTGTTTTGTATCCGGATTCATAGTTAGATAATAAGAAAATCCCCAATGTTACTACTACTATAAAACACCCCTCAGCGATGATAAGTCGAAGTATATTTTGATTCCAATAAATAATCTCACGAACCAATAATGTGACTGCAAGTGATATTTGACCGACGAGTACGATAGGAACTAATTCAAAATCATAAGCTTTCATATCGTAATAAATATTAAGTACAATAAAACTAGCGCAACATCCGATAAATATTGCAATGGCTAGTGTATACTGAAAACGTCGGCTATATAGTACATCTCGCAGACCAATCTTTCCTTGTAAAATTTCCAGTCGCCTTAGGCTAATATAAAAATAATCTATTAAGTTTTGTATTATTGACATTGACGACACCAATATTGTATATACAGCCAAATCTGACTGCTGAAAAATCATAACTATTACCCTATCCAAATGCGAAATAATAGTTGTCATGGATGATAACAACCAAAATAATCTTTGATCTCGTAATTGTATAATTAGTTTTGACCAGCAAGGTTCAATTTTTTTTAAATATCTCACTGAAAATTTTGTGCCATACGCAATTAGATTTCCGATCGATAATACAAAAACAATAAAATGAGGTTTAATTAAGTCGAAAAAATATAATAAAATACTGATAAAAATTATTTGAAATATCGCTTTCGCGAAAATACGAACGCCCCATTCTTTCCTTTTTCTATTAAAGATAAGGAAACGCTGCGCTTCGTCGGCCAAGCGTTCTGAGGCAAAAAATATAATTAATAATACAGACAACAATAGGTCATCGAATCGAAAAAAAACAAAGCCTACAAGCAAAGGAGATACTAGCCCAATTTGAAAAAGGATAGAGTTGCAATAAGTTTTATAAGTGTCTTTAATTCTACAACGTCTACCTGCACCAAAATATAATTTGTAAAAACTACGGTGAGTATCAAATCCAGAAATTGCCACAGCTAAAATCGATATCAGAAAAAAAACCGCTACAACTACAGCCAACTCCTCATTTCCCCAATGCTTAAGAACAAGTAGAATAATTGGGCGCGATGATAAAGCAACCAATCGCCCTAGGATATATGCCCATTCACCATGTATTTTAGAAATGATCATAGTATGCACATAATGCGTATCTAGATTCCTCTGAACATGGGCGGGCTCTATGAATAGCAGACGTATTTACCAATACTAAGGTCCCTGCTTCGCACAAGAACGGAAGACTCCCCCCCAAATTCGAAATTTCTTGCTGAACCCAAGCATCGTCTAATCTTTGATATTTACGAACTGGTCTACCTAAGTCTGAATGTGATAAGTATTTACCTTTCATCAAAGCACGTAGCTTAAAAATAAATTTGTGACTTCCTGGAATAATCTCTAATGGCCCCGTCGTATCTTTTGTTTCTGTAAGAAAACAGAATAATTTGTATTGATTTCGAAGTGAATCGAGGTGCCAACGACCATTAGTAAAACTCTCAGCGTCATTAATTGGGAAGTTGCTGTACGATAATACAGTTTTAAGTTTCACTTCGACACTAAACACATTTTTCATTACCTTGTCCGCAAAGTTTCCGAAAGAGCATATTCCACTATGAATATGCTCAGACTGCCAAATGCGTTTTTCAGTGCCCCCATAATTAACTTCCGCAGATGACACTGGGTAAGCATCAATAAAGGCCATGATATCCTGACATATTTCTTTACTCAGACAATAATTTAGAATAGCATAGCCAGAATTTCTTAGGGAATGTCTTAATTTCTCATAGTCAAAAGATGTATTTTTTAAACTTCCAAGTTCCATTATTTGTTCCATAGTTTATTTCCTTCGACGTGACCCCTATTTCAGTAGCAGTCTGATTTAGAGTCCATCGCTACCAACTGTACTCGATCCCCTTGCGCCTGAATGCGCGAGCGCATTCAGGCGCGCCGCGTAGACGGCC
>VGLO01000068.1 GCA_016866675.1 Candidatus Staskawiczbacteria bacterium
TGAAATGTTAACTTTTATTAATAATAAGTTTGAAATTTCATTGGAACAATCTCTTGTTAACCATAAAATATCTTCATATCGTGACAGTAACTCAAATGCGTATTTTTCAACATCTAATTTTTCTGTAGGTTATTTTAATAAAATAAATTTATAGCGAATATACTCGCAGTGATTAATAATATTAATATGCCATCAATATCGGTTTCTGTAATTATAGTGGCATATAAATCAAGTCCTACCTTGCACAAATGCTTGCGTGCTGTATCACAACAAACAATAGAACCCAATAATGTAATTGTTATTGATAATTATGGCTTGGATAATATTGATAATATATTAGATCAGTTCTCAAGTATAAATATTAAATATATAAAATTAAACACAAATATTGGATTTGCAGCTGCCAATAATTTGGCAGTTCAATTTTGTAATACAGAGTTTGTGGCGCTATTAAATCCTGATGCTTATCCTAGCACTGATTGGCTTGCTAATTTAGTCTTCACGGCCAATATTAACCCGCATGCTGCTTCTTTCGGTTCTTTACAGTTGATCGAGAACAGGATCGATACTCTTGATGGGATAGGTGATGTCTATCACTTTACTGGCTTGGCTTGGCGAGAAGGGCACGATCGAAAACAGTTACATGGCAATCTTTATGTAAAGGAAATATTTTCACCTTGTGCGGCTGCGGCTCTATATCGGCGAAATGCATTCAATCAGGTTGGAGGATTTGACGATAATTATTTTTGTTATTTTGAAGATGTTGATTTGGGCTTTCGTCTGAGGTTGGCTGGGTGGACTTCATTATTTGTACCAAATGCTGTTGTAAAGCATGTTGGTGGTGCTTCCGCTGGGGGTAGACGGACTGATTTTTCTCTGTACTACGGTCACAGAAATATGGTTTGGACTTTTGTAAAAAATATGCCTGGTTGTTTGTTTTACTTTTTCTTGATTCCTCATATTATTCTAAATATTATTACAATTATTTGGTTTATCTTTAAGGGTAAGGGGCGAATAATTTGTAAATCAAAATTCCATGCTTTTTTAGAACTTCCTAAGATTTTTAAAAAGAGATATATTATTCAAAAAGAACGCAAGGTGTCGACTATAACCATATTAAAAGTGATGAAGTTTGCCTTTATTAGATAAACTCTGATTTTCCAAGTAAAAGCAGCATGGCATTTCCCTGATTTGGATAACACTCGTAATTCAAAATAGATTGAATAAAAGACCAAGAAAAAGATTGGGATTCAAAACACCCGCAGTGGTGTTTCATCAATTACTCAAGCGCGTTGCGCTTCGAACTTTAATCGGCCATTCTAATAAAACAAATTATATGGGGAATAGCGCGAAAGGTTTATTTTTTAACTTAGCCACTCTCCGCTATTTAGAATCGACATCCGATTAAATTAGATTAATTAATAAACAAAATAATTACAATTAGAAATATTCATGACTAGTCTTTGTCGCAAATATGAAATCCTAAAAAGATGTAGATATATAGTGACATTATTTAGATTGGCTCGCGGGCTGTCGCTGAGTCCTTTTCAATAAATTGCTTCGAGATAGAATGAATTCAGACAATTCTATAATTCATTAGATTTTCTTATAAACTACAGACCACAATTGGTGTACATATATGAATTACTCAGAAAAGCATCTTGGTGAAGCTATTGAAATCCTTCAGCAATTAAATAACGAAGCTATTGAAGCGATCGCTGGAGTAATTGCAGATATTAAGATAAAAACTGGGCGTCTCTTTTTTCTCGGAGTTGGTGGAAGCGCTGGAAATTGTTCTCATGCTGTTAATGATTTCCGAAAGATCGTAGGCATAGAGTCTTATGCTCCAACGGATAACGTATCTGAATTAACGGCACGAACGAATGATGAAGGTTGGTCTTCTGTTTTTGTTGAGTGGCTTAAGGTTAGCAAACTGAATGCGAACGATTGTTTAGTTATATTTTCCGTAGGCGGAGGGAATTTGGAGAAGAATATTAGTCCTAATTTGGTTGAGGCTCTCAAACTTGCGAAATCTATTGGTACAAAAATAGTAGGTATTGTTGGCCGTGATGGTGGTTATACAGCTAGAGTCGCTGATGCTTGTGTCGTTATTCCTACTGTAAATCCAGAAACTGTTACCCCTCATTCTGAAGCATTTCAAGCTGTGATTTGGCATCTTTTGGTATCTCACCCGAAGTTGAAGGCAAATCAAACAAAATGGGAATCTACTTCTAGGTAGATCAATCTCTTAGATAAGAATCCTATGACGAGGGCTGTATTTTTGGATCGGGATGGCGTACTTATTCGCGCAATCGTGATGATGGGAAAGCCTTACCCCCCTGCATCGCTTAGCGAGGTCGAAGTTCTCCCTCAAGTCGAGGTTGCCCTTAATAATTTAAAGGCAGCTGGTTATATCCTTATCGTAGTCACTAATCAGCCAGATGTTGCTACTGGAAAAACTCCCAAATTAGTGGTTGATCAAATTAATAAATTTCTTCATGATTCTTTGCCAATTGATGAAATTCGTACTTGTTATCATCAAGATAAAGATCGTTGTTTATGCAGGAAGCCGCTACCCGGATGTTTATATGATGCTGCCCATAAGCACCAAATTGACTTGAGTAAAAGTTTTATGATTGGTGATCGTTGGCGGGATATTGCGGCTGGTCAATCTGCGGGTTGTAAAACTTTTTTCATCAATTATGGGTATCACGAAAAACAGCCCGATCGCCCAGATTATATTGTTGCATCCTTAGCTCAGGCGGCTGAAATAATTCTTAATGGGTTAAAATGAAAAACTTAGAACAATTAAAAGTTAAAATATTTGCTGATGGTGCCGATAAGTCGGGCATGCTTGAGATGTATCAGAAACCATTTGTCAAAGGCCTTACAACAAATCCGACGTTAATGAAAAAAGCTGGCATTACAGACTATCCGTCTTTTTGTAAAGATATCCTTTTTTCTATAAAGGATAAACCTTTATCTTTTGAGGTTTTCTCTGATGATTTTTCTGAGATGGAACGGCAAGCCCTGGAGATTGCTAGTTGGGGAGAAAATGTGTATGTAAAAATCCCAATAACTAATACGAAGCAAGAGACTTGCTATAAGTTAGTGCAAAGATTAGTGGCTAAAAAAGTCAAGCTGAATGTAACTGCCCTAATGACACTTGACCAAGTTACAGAAGTTGTGGCATCTCTTGATCCCAGCGTGCCCAGCTTTGTT
>VGLO01000069.1 GCA_016866675.1 Candidatus Staskawiczbacteria bacterium
CTAAAGTATTTTCTATACGCATCATATTCCTCTACTAGAGAAAAAGACCTACATGCACTTGCCTCATAATATCTTCCTTTTCTTTGCGGCTTCCCATACCCTCCTTGTGAGAAAGAAAGATTAATCCTGCTTTCATTTATAACCTTAGGAAAATCTTCTGCAGAAAGATAACCTTTGTAATATCTTAATAGTTTAGGATAGGATGCCCAACCATCCCCCCATATTTTTATGTCTACGCCATTTTCTGCAAGAAATATTAAATAGTCAACCCTGCTTTTATTTGGCCTGCCTACAAAAGTAACATCATATTTCTTATTTAAAGAAAGAGGCCGAAAGAGCTCGCAATTAACTGCAGAATAAAATAAAACATTGCTTATTCCTTTATAAAATGATTTCACATCCTCGCTTGTAACGCTGGTAATAACATAGTCGAAGAAGGTAACATAAAATAATGTGAAATCATTAAATCTCCAGTCGTCATCATTGAAAAAATTGATTAATAATGTATCTGGAGAAATTTTCCTTATTTCATCAAATATCCTTAAATTAAACTCGTCATATAACAGACTGAATATTATATAATCAGGCTTCTCTTTCTTAACAAGACTTAAAAGCATATCATTCATTTGTCTTTTTCCATACTTAAAATAATTCTTTGCGGGATCAAAAAAGATAATATTGCTACAATATTTCCTCAATGGCAGATACCATGCATGGTAAGGAGAATCGTTTACATCATCTGCTCGCCATGGTGCAAATATTATTTTTTTATATTTGAAATATTTAATAAGTGATTTACTTCTTGAAATTAATCTTTCCATAATGAGCAAGACAAGATACAGTTTAAAAATTTTATCATACTTTACTTAATACACTAAAATATATAATTCATTTTCACAATGTTTAAATAGCATCTTAAACAAAAGAGCGTATGATGATTGGAGAAAGAAAGAGTGAACCTTATCCATTAACCCTTGATGAGTTTTTATCATTTGATGATAATGGATTCTTAGTAGTAAGAAACCTTTACAGCCATGATGAATGTGATTTTATCAATTCTATGCTTGAAAGGCACGCCAATGCAAAGCATGATTTAATCATGCAACCGCATCGATATAAATTCCTTAAGGCATATGATCCAAGAGATAAAACGCCTGAAGTCGAGGAGGAAATAAGACAAACTTCTGAGTTCTTATATAGTTTCATGAGGGATACTCGAGCAGTTTCTATTCTTGAAAAGTTGAAGAGAAATGCTCTTTATGAGATGAGTTATGAAGGGAATATGGAAAAGACGCGCGACCTTATGGGTGTGATGTCTCAGATGATATTCAAGTATCCTGGGACAGGAGACCAAAAAGGATGGAATGTGCACCAGGATAATGCCTATACTATGAATCCAAATGGACATTATATAACAACTAATACTTTTCTTGCTGATGCAGATAATGAAAATGGAACCATGTATCTTTATCCAGGATCACATAAAGAACCAATTCTTCCTTTTGAGGAAGTTAAAACATTTGACCGTTCTTCTGGAAGGAGTCCTGGAAACAATATTAAAGAGATTCCTCCCAAATACGCAAAAGTAGATGTGACATTCAAGAAAGGAGATACACTTGTTCTTCATGGAAATTGTCTCCATGGGTCTTATGAGAATGTTTCAAGTCGTCCTAGACCCTTATACATGAATACATATATTCCTAATGGTGAATTTTTTGTTCCGGGTAGAAAAGCTCAGAGAAGAACATTTGTACTTAAACTTCTTGAAGAATAGTGCTTTTCTGTATATTTAGCTTTTGCAATATCTTATTTTTAATTTCATTTATTAAGCTAATATCATGTTCGTCTAAACACTTGAGAAGAATGATTGCACCCAGGTATAATATGAAAAACAGAACTCCAAAAAATAATACGACAAGCCATGTAAGGGAGAAAAATAACTTCAAATATGAAAGCAACACAACTGGGAGAATTGTTGCTAATCCTACTCTCAACATTCTTCTCCTTAGTGGAAAGAAAGAAAGAATGTGTCTTGTCTGAAGAAAATATATTATAGATACTGCAATAAATATAATCATTGTTGAAAATGCTGCGCCATTGATCCCATATTTAGGTACAAGAACTATTGTCAGGAAAAGATTCAAAATGAGCATCGCTAAAATGTTAAAGAACATCAACTTTGACCTTCCAGTCATAGATATAAGATGCGCCGGAATAATGCTTAAAGAACCAAAAAGAGAACCTATTGCGAGCAATCGCAAAGCATTTTCAGCAATAAGATATTCAGGACCAAAAAGAAGATTAATTACTGCACCTGGGAAAATAAAAAGAATTGCTGTAAGAGGAAGATTAGCTATAAAAATCCATTTTGTAGTCTGTTTACTCGCACCTTCTATGACGCTTATATTTTTCTTAGAATACTCTTTTGTAACTATTGGGAAAAAAAGTTGGACTATTATATCTGGGGCTATCATAATCAATGCGGCTATGGGCACCGCCGCATTGTAAAATCCTACTGCTTCTGAGTTCATGAAATATCCTATGACAAAACTATCGATCCAGTAAAGAAAAAAAGAAGCCAAACTTAGCAGAGAAAGTGGCCAAGCATAAGAAAACATTTTTGAAAATATGACTTTTTGTCTTTTCAAATCTATTTTTTCCTTGCTCATAATATTAAGAGATTTTGATGCGGAATATGCGCATAGAAACATGGCAATCAAACCGAAAAGATATGATAACATGACTGTGTTCTCACGCATACCCAAAATAATAAAAAGAAATAAAGTTCCAACTTTTACCCCGTTCTGAACTATATTCATAATAATTGAATATGCAACAATTTTTTCATATGCTCTTAAAATAGCTAAATAAGTGTTACCTAGAATAAAAAATGGAATTGAGATTGCTGAAATCTTAAGGAACGGTATGAGAGCCTCAGAGTGAAAAATATTTCTGGAAATTATCTCTGCTGTGAGAAAAAGAAGAATTCCTCCAATAATACTAATAGTGAAAAGCAAAGTTAATGAGCGCGAGACAATCACTCCAATCTCTGTTCTTTTATTTCTCCCCCTATAAAATGCAATTGTCCTTACCAATCCTTCAGGTATTCCTAAGGATGCAAGAGAAACAAAAAGTATTACCACCATTGTTGCAAGAGAAAAAAGTCCATATTCTTCTGGTCCAAAAGACCTT
>VGLO01000070.1 GCA_016866675.1 Candidatus Staskawiczbacteria bacterium
TAAAAGAATTAAAAGACCAGCCCCATTAAAAAAGACTAAAATTAAAAATAACACAGAATGAACAGGGTTTCGCGATTGAATAACCATAATCCCTGATGCGATTGCGAAACTTGAAAATAAATAAAACAGCCACGTCATAACGAATAAACTTAAGACTTTTAATCCAAAACTATAATAATAGAAATGGAATTTTCTAAAATATGTGCGTCATTTTTAAAGATTTAAATACCTTGAAATGCACTAAAGATGAGATGGCGAACTTGCTTTTGCGATACTTTAGAAGATTTTGAAGGCATAGTATGCCAATTTAATTGAAACCCCCGGAATCCTTGAAAAAGGTCCACGAAAGGCTCTAATTCAAAAAATAGAAAAGCATCTCGGTGCCCCCGATTGGGTTCAACTACCCGACGTTTATGTTTTCCAGAAAGAATTTGCCAATCATAAAGACGAGGTAGATAACATACGGTATATTTTTCAAAGAATCGAAATAAAACATTCTTACGAAGTGTTACACGACACCCCAAAAGCATATTTTTACGTAAACGAAAAGCTGCAACAGATTTTTTAGACCATGTTGTAATTGCTTTCTGTCCAGTCAAATATTCAAAAGCCGTAAGAATAGGAAGAATTCGCTTTTTATCTTGAACAATATCAGAAGAACTTGAATGAAGTACAAGTTTATTAAGCTTCGGAAGCTCATGAATATTCTGAATGGGAAGTTTTAATAATAAATCTGGATATACAATTTCTTCATAATAAGAAGAAAATCGAGATGCTGGATATGGTAAAGCAATTTTCATAAAATTAAAATGTTTTTAGTATCCTTATGAGTGTTTTACCAAACTAAAACAATTGGCAAATCGAGATAATAAATCTAAACAGTAATACATCCATTCGTGATTCTCCGTATTTAACGGAATAGGATAAGTGATATAATCAGGGCAAGTATTTGAATCTACAAAAGCCAAAACAGGAATTTGAAGACTAAATGCCTCACGAAGAAGCATCTGATTCTCATTAGGTTGACAAATAATTAAAAGATCAGGACGTTCACGAAATTTTAATGAAATAAATTCATTAGAATCCCTGTTTACAACTAAAAATCCAGGAAATGCCTCTTTCATTTTTTTAAAACGAGGAGTCGATAATTTAAACCTTGATACTGCGGGCTGAAAAGTAGAAATTGCGTGCCCAAACTGAGACACATGAGGCGATAATGACGACCAATTAGTCAATGTACCGCCAATCCAACGCTTTCCTGCCATCGCAATCGAAGCATTCAATACTTCGGGCATTTTCATAGCAATATGACTAAAAGGAGAAAATTCGTGACGAGTATCCACTAAAAGTAAACGACCATTTTTTCGCAAAACTAAAGCAGCAAAATATAATGCTTTTACGGTAGCTTTTAAAGTTTCTTGAGGGTTGATAACTGGCATTCCATGTCGAAACCCTAAAAAAGAGGGTGCTAATTCAGGATACCATAGGCGGCCACGCGAGTGTTGAAATGATTTATGCCCTAAATGAGTTTTCCATTTCATCATTCTCTGGAATCGATGATATAATTCAAGTTTCTGCACAGAATTTGTTACTGATTTTTCTCGTTTTTTCTGGAATAATTTTTTAGTTGAAATATTTTGTTTTGTCATATATAATACAAATTCTAAAAAGGCGGTAAGATACTTTACTTTATTTTTTGGGAATTCAATTATGTTTTTAAACTAGAATTCCCAAAAAACGAGTTAAGTTTTACCATCCGGTATTTTGTTCCCGGAAAAAAGACAAATTTACCTTGTCTTCCAGATTCTTAAAATACGAATAAAATTAAGAATGCCATCATTAATGCGAATAAGGCAATCGCTTCAGTTAAAGCGAATCCTAAAATAGCATAACCAAATAATTGTTTAGTTAATGATGGGTTACGAGCTACAGAGTTAATTAAAGAACCAAAAACGATTCCAATCCCAGCTCCAGCTCCGGCTAAGGCGATAGTTGCACACCCAGCACCAATAAGTTTTGCTCCTTCAAACATAGTAAATGTCTTTTGTTATAAAAATAGTCATCATTGATGTGCTAGAAATAAACTAACATCATCACAAAAGTTTCATAAATTTTAAATCGAAGAAATTTAACTCCAATCTAAAGCTCCTTTACGCCATTCGTACACAAATCCTATGGTTAAAATAATTAAAAAGACCATCATTGTCCAAAAACCAAATAAACCCACTTTGTTTAAAACGACAGCCCAAGGAAATAAAAAAGTAACTTCTAAATCAAAAATAATAAAGAGAATGGCTACTAAATAAAACTGAATATCAAAGCGACCACGTGCATCATCAAAAGGATCGAATCCACACTCATATGCAGAAATTTTCTCTGGGTCAACGCGGCGTGTTGCAGTTATGAATGGAAGAATTAAAAGCGCGAGCGCTAAAATAGAAGCTATTATAAAATAGACTAAAACACCAATGTATTCAACCATAGTATTTATATTTTTTAAATTGGTAATTCTTAAATCAAACAAAGTAAGATGACAATCAAATATTTTAAGTGACCTTTAAACAAGTGATCAAGACGAGAGCGACGGGACTTGAACCCGCGACTTTTGGCGTGACAGGCCAATACTCTAACCAACTGAGCTACGTCCTCTCCAAATAAATGAATGCAAAAGAATTATTTTGAGTATAAAGAGGCCCCCATAAAAAAAGGCAGACCTCTTTATGCTTTGTTGACACAAAATCCACAAAACCTTTTATTTTGTAAAGGCTAAAGCTTGGGTCGTAACTGAACCCCATTGCTTTGGCCCTTCATCCGCTTTATAATGAATTAAGAAAGCTTCAAGTTTTCCTAATAATGGAATAAAAATTAAGAAATATACAAAGAAGTATACAGAAGCAAGCTGTCCAATAAGAATATAAGGATCCTCGACGGGTTCTTGACCAATCCATACAAGGATAATACAATCTGCCACCAATAGCCAGAATGCTTTTTTATGTAGTGGACGGAAACTTGAACTTCGTACTTGAGATGTATTAAGGAATGGAAGTGCTAATAATGAAATAAATACAAGAGCAATTGCTGCAACTCCTCCAAGTTTATTAGGAATACTACGTAAAATAGCGTAAACCCATAAGAAATACCATTCAGGTACAATATGAGCTGGTGTTGACATTGGGTTTG
>VGLO01000071.1 GCA_016866675.1 Candidatus Staskawiczbacteria bacterium
TACCCATTTCAATCCAGTCATTAGGCAATTGGTAAATATTGGCTCCGCTTGGGTATTTTAAATTTTCATTCTCTGTGCCCGTGTCTAGATAGGAAGCTGAGCAAATGGCCGCCCTTACTACTTTCTGTATAGGCTTATTAGGTACTTCTAAGTTGATCCATTGGTAGTATAGGTTTGGATCAAATGGGAGCCTGTGTCTTCTAATAACTGGAAAAATATCTACTTGTGCGTCAAACTCTAATTGGTTAGCACCCCTATTAATATAATCTTTAATATCTTCGTTAGTTAGCTTTTGCTTAGTAATTGGAGAAACTAATGGAATGCCCCATAGAAATCTAGATACAAATAATTCAGGTGTTAAGAACGCCTCAACCCTATCCTGACCGCTAGCTGCATCATATGCCCCATCAGGGAAAACTGACGCAGTACCTTTTTTGGCTTTTTTTAAATCTTTTGACATTTTATATTCCTATTAACAAAAGAACTTATCTGCGCCTGAAGGATCTTGTGAAACTTCAGATTCAAAATAAATAGTGTAAGTTACGCCGCTAGTAGTGAGAGTTGCTATTAAGCTATTTTTAGTGATTCTATCTGTAGATAGAATTGGAATACTCCAGACTGATCTATCATCAAGAGATGCTGGCATTGAAGCCGCTTTAATAACCGTGTTATTTATATCAAGATCGGTTAAAATTACTGTCATTGTTGCGTTACTAGACGGTACAAATCTAAAATAATTACCGTCTCCAGGACTTTGATCCAAATCAACTATTCTGAAGTATAAAGTGCTCGGATTTCCTTGCTGAAGGCTTATTTCCGTAACTTCTTGAAAACTATTGATGTTACTGTAATTTTTTAAAGCTATTAAGGCTAATTTCATATAATACCCCAATATAAGATTAAGACAATAGCACCTTAATATAAGTAATTGTTTTAATTAAGTAAATTAAAATGATACTTTAATGCTAGTAACATTAATAGGCGCTTCTGATAAAACGCCGCAAAAACTATCGTTATTTTTATGATCTTTCATCATGGTAAAAAATAGGCTTTGGTTAGAGCTAACAAAAAGCGACAAAGGCTTGCTTTTAGCATTAACTACGCACCTGATAGAGTTTAGCTCCTTGTAAGAGAAAAACCCTACCAAACTATCGCTGTCTTCCATATAAATAGGGTAAGATACGGTTCTTTCGATAGATGGGTATATAAAGTCAACAGTAAAAGTAAAAAGGTCATCGTTACCTTCATATACCTCTATCGCTTCAACTTCTTTTAAATTTTGATTTGTATCCATAAATTAATCCTACTGTTTTAGAAACTGCTTAATTACGGCCTCTTCTTCTCTTAAAAGTCTTCTTAGGGTAGATTTAAATGGATTTGACAATCTAGTTTGCTCAACCATAACAAGGCTGTATTTGGGGTTATTAAGTTCATCAAAAATTTGATTACCTTTTTCATCGGTTTCAAATTTAACCATGGGTGCGGTTTTGCCCGTAGGAACTTTTTTAAGTTCGTTTTTTAAACCCGATTCTTCTAGTTTTTTAACAATTTGATTACGGTATTTTTTAATTCTAGCTTGTCTGCCCATTTTATTTATCCCCGTCTTGCTCTTTAGGTAATCTTGTTCTAAGTTTCATTTTTTTAATTAATTCTACTGGTTGACTGTCAGATATGCTTGATTCATATATAACAACTTTGCACTCTCTATTTTCTTTATCAAAAAAAGCAAAACTAACTGCAAATCCATTTTCTATCGTAACTATATCAAGTTCTTCTGGGTTTTCATCTTCTATATATTCCATAAATTCTTTTAGATTTTTAGTTTTAATTTTCATTGACCATCCTTTGATGTATTAATTTACACATCTTATCATCTAATTATTTAATTAACAACACAAAATATTGACGTAAAAGCTGCTATTAACAAAGCAATATTAAAAACCAAAATGACAATGGATGATATAAAAAGAGCTTTTTTTCTTGCTCTGGCCTGCCTTAAATATAAATTTAAAAATCTGAACTTGCTATAAGGAAACTTTAATACTTTTCCAAACTGTTCTTTATTCTTGTCCATAAATAAGTATTTATACACCTTTAATGCCAAAACGTCAATTAAAAACATAACTATTTAATATTATTAATGAATAAAAAATATTGACTTATGTAATCGTTTAGCTTTATAATGATTGTTAAATAGGACATTACAACCCTATAATTATCTTGTCCGACAATTTTTTGGAAGGTTGTAATGCCCTATGAAAGTGTTTAATAAGGAGAATAAGTGTCTAAAAAGTTTCATGAAAAATTACCTATAGTAGTAATAACCGCAGTAGATCATTGTATGGATAAACCAAATGCTCTTAACGAAGGGGGTATGGAATTTAAAGCTATTGGTATTTTATTTGCCGAAACAAAAAACGCTTGGTATTTAGCTAACTGGATATTTGGTGACAACTTGGCTGATGATAATAATGAGGGGTTTTTAATTATTAAGACACCTGGAGCAAAATTAAAAGTAGTGGGATATTTGCAGAAAAAATTTGTACCCAGTCTAAGAAGAAAATCATCCAAAAAACGTAGGTAAATCTTAATCTATTTAAAATAACTTAATTAAAATAAGGGGTTATTTTGTCTCAAAAAGAATTTAAATATGTATTTATTAAAAACAAGATTGTCCAGCATATTTTAAAACGTGAAGATAACGATTTTAATACAATCAAAAAACAAGAATGGGATTATATTCTTCCTATTGAAGCTAATTTAGACTATCCTAAAGTTGGCTGGTACTTTACTGGCGCATGCTATAAACACCCAAGTAAAATTAAATTTTTTAAAAAATAAAAAACGCGGCAAGATTTTTAATCCTACCGCGTCCGTGTTGTTCAGGGAGACTACTTACTTGCATGGGAACTTTATTCTTCTAGTAATCCTTCTAACAAAACTAAATCTTGGACGCTTATTTGAAGCTTGTCTCCAAGATCCGCAATTTTAATTTTTGGCAACTCAATTTCAACTTCAAGAAGTTCTTGGATTTCTTTAAAAAAGTCGTCCTTGTTTTTTTCTGATACTGAATATCCACCATCTTCATTTTTAA
>VGLO01000072.1 GCA_016866675.1 Candidatus Staskawiczbacteria bacterium
AGCCGTTTTGCAAAAGCGGGGGTTTCGTGCTTCAATGACAGTGAAGTACTGAATTCAAACTTAGTGTATCTAATGAAGTTTAGTGCTGAAAATTCCCGCCTTTGCAAAGCGCCAAACCGTTATAAGCAAAAAAACAAAAAAATATGAGACAAAAACTTATCCCCTTATTGACAATTTATCTTTTATTTAATTCGGCTTTATCAGCCCAGGACATTGAAAAGATGAATAAATCTGAACTTAGAGAGCACATTGCAATTTTAACAACTAAAATAGACTCTATAAAAAATGAAAATATCAGTTTAAAAGAGTCAATAAGTAAACTATCTAAAAATTCAGCATTATTCGAACAAAAAAATAAAGCGAATGAGATTGAAATTATAAGACTAAATGAATTAATTCTAAAAAATGAAAACGAAAGAAAGCGAATAGACTTAGAAAATGAAACTATAATAGCACAACTAAATGAAACAATTTTAACATTAAAAGACTCGATTTCAAATGTTCATTCTTCATCTAATGTTGTTACGACTTCTACGTCATTTAACAATAATGATTTTTTAAACAAATATTATTTTGATCAAATTCCTTTGCCGAATAATTCATTTTCACTGGTTTTGACTAAGCTTATTTACGGTAATTTGGAAACTAATAATCGCTATTACGATGATGACAACAAAGGTGGAGTAATGCAAGTTCCAGAAATATTAGATCCCAGTTCTTTTACATTCTGGGGAGTTAACGATAATGTAGATACAAAAAACAAAAATTTTAATGATTTAATATTTGCCAATAATACTTACTATCTAGATTCAAAATTACCAAAAATAGAAATCTTAAAAAACAAATTATTTACACTTAAATATATGAATGGAGCAGAAGAATCTTTTTTATTTAACGTAAAACACACTGGATCAGATGATAAAAATAATCAGCGCGGAATATTGCAGATAGAGTTAGCAAATGAGGAGGTAAAGGAAGATGGCACCAACAATACTGCTAAGGATATGGTTTGGAGGTTTTTTGTTATTGGTAACGAGTGCTATCTAGCATTAAATCGTAATCAGTTAAATAGAATTGGTTTACAGCTGCAAACAGCTGGTAAATTAGAATATTTTCGAAACGGTGTTACTGTTATTAATGATGATTTTGGATATTATGGAGGAACTACTACAGGGAATGAAATATATTTATCAAGGAATAAAGATTCTTACATGGAATCGAGTGAGTATATTAATCCCGACAAATTAATTTATTTATTTAAATTAAAGTGAAAATATTTTGATCTAATTCTCATTCTGCTTATAACAAGGGCTTTGCAAAATTGGGGTAAAAGTGTGAAACTTAAGTCTTGGAATTCTAATGAACATCGTGCCATGAATGCCCCAACTTTGCAAAGCCCCAAACCGTTAGCGGTCATGCTATGAAAAGAAATCTAACAACAAACTGACTTGGTAAAACGTACAAAGAAAAGGGACGCTGAAAACCAAAAAGAGTAAGCACAAACGAAAAATTTAAAATTATGCGATACTTTAACATTGCAATATTAATTACAAGCTTAGCATTAAATTTCTCTTTAGTTTCTTGCAACCAGACAAGTAAATCAGACGAGAAGGAAAAAGCGCTAATTGAAAAGGAAAACGATTTATTAAAAAAGGAAAATGAACTTTTGAAGAAAGAGCAAGAATTAAATCAAAAGACGATTGATGTAACAACAGACAACTCTATTGAAAAACAATCCGAAAATTCAATTTTAGACAATCTTGACTTTTTAAAGAGACTAAATGGAAAATATCCATATCATGTAAAGTTGCTTGACAATTCTGCATTAGCCAAACGACTTATAAAACTTCTTGGTAACAGTAGATATAATTTTCTAAAAGAAAATTGGGATGTTGAAACACCAATGGAATTTAAAAATAATATTTTTGTTGCCTCTGCCTGTCAAGCACATGCTTGTGGCTATACAGAATTTATTATTGTATTTGATTTTTCTAAAAATGTAATGTATGCAAGTATTAGAGAAGAGGGTAATGTCAGAACTTATTCAGAAGATGGAAGTTATTCGCAAGAGATAAACGAGAGGGGATATGGAAATTGATAGCAGAATCTTTATGGACAGAAAAGCCGAACCGCTAACATCGGTTTGGCAATATGGCGGCTGAAGTGCTTCTATGAAACATTTGTGCAAGGATCAACCGTAGTAATTCTATTGAACTTTAGTGCTAAAATACCGCCACTAAGCCAAGCTGCAAACCGTTATGGGAAAGTTTAAAAAATCAAGAAGGTCTGCGAGAGCCAACGGGCTGACCACCCACGGTGACAGAATAGAAAATAAAAAAGTGGAGACCAGAACCCACTTTAATAAACGGGGCGGAATCTGAACAGCCAAAGAGTAAGATAAATTTAAATATAACAAAATGAAAAAAGTAATGACATTTTTAGGAGCATTTTTAGTTGCATCCATTTTATTAACGAGCTGTGGAGGCGGAAACGCTAATAACAAAAAACAATCTGGAACTGAGGCACCAGCTGAAAATAACTCAGAAAACAGTGACAATGGCTCTTTAGAAGATAACGGGACTACATCAGACGATAACGGTTCTACTTCTGATTTCGAAACAAATACCGAAACAAATACTAAAACAAACAATAATGCAAGCGAGGAGACCTCAAAAAAAGTATACAGACAAGGTTATTCTGACGGGCAAACAGGATATGGTTTACCCGCATCGGACAGAGCTTCTGCTTACGAATTTTATATGTCACGTGGTTATAATTTTTCGAGTGCAGATTATTATGTCTATGAAATGGGATATAATGACGGGGTATATGGTAGTACTAAAAAATATTAAAATTTGAAATTTCTTTTCGATTGAAAATTTATTCTTTAACCAATTCATAACAGCGTGTAAGCGCAACCCGCCGGGTATGCGCCTATACGCAAACCGTTATAGGCAAGGTTTAAGAGATTTTCTTTTTGTGAGGTTTTGGGGATGGGGCTTAGTTTTGGAGAGGAATAATTGGGGACGGCTTTTGGGTAAGGC
>VGLO01000073.1 GCA_016866675.1 Candidatus Staskawiczbacteria bacterium
CTAATCAAACAAAGTGGCAACCAAAGTGTCCGGGTAGACTTTGACATCCTCCAAAGGTCGGTGGTAGTCACCGTCCCCCTCAAATTCATTCGCCCTGTTGACGAAGGCTAGGCTCATGTTCTTAACTTCGCTCCACTTCTGCTGATGGGATGAGCCATCTGCAGACGGGCCCTTAGCTCAGCCGGTTAGAGCGTCTGACTCATAATCAGGTGGTCGTTGGTTCGAACCCAACAGGGCCCACTGAAAATCAGTGACTTACGGATCTTCTAATCCCTCTTCTGAATTATTTGCACTAAATTTGCACTAAAACTACCCCTAAAGGCTTGGTTCATCCAACCTGTTCCTTGGGATTCTTTTGGGTAAATTAAGGTTGCAGAGCCACCATTCAAGCCACTGCCGATTGCTAGGCCTGGGAGTCCCAAACGATTTGATTTTAACGGGGGCTGGTACTTTTCCTTTCAAATTTGGCCTCCGGGACTTGGGGGGTAAAGCCAAAAATTGCAGCCTGTAACTTTAATATTGTACAAACAGTTCTACTTTTTCCAAATCGGCAGACTAAATTTGAGTTGTGCCTAAAATAGAATACGGTTTTTTAAAAAAATAATATATTTTATGCGGTCCACTATCCTTGTTTTGTTTGCTTTGTGCCTTAATGTTTTTGACATATTGGGTCAAAATCAAATTACTTTTAAAAACCCTATTGAAATCGTTTTAAGTAAAAATTATTCAAATGAACTTAAAGAAGGCTCAAAAATAGTTATTTCAAGAATTGTTCGACTAAAAGATATAAATGGATTTATTTCGTTTAGTTATATCGGAGTTGATAGTTTAGGCGCAGAATATTATCTAAAAGAAAGCCTAGTTAAAAATGCAATATATCCTTTAAATCCAACAGTCGATCAGGTTTGGGAAATTGGTTTAATCAAAAATAAAGTCTATGAAGAACTTCTCCTTAATGGGTACCGTTTTGATATAAGAAAGGAGTTAAACCAAGAGGCCACAAGTTTCATTAAATTATTGAGCGAAAGAGATCAATTCTTTAATGACGCATACTTAGAAGATTATCTGTATCGAATTCTGAATAAAATACATAAAGGCTACTTAACGGATGGTCGACCAGGCAATATTTCAATAAGGGTAATTAAAGATGCTACACCCAATGCAATGGCATTACCAAATGGGTGCATTATTTTAACAACTGGGTTAATTTCTTGCATGAACTCCGAATCCCAACTAATTGGAGTTATTGCCCATGAGGTTGCTCATTTTGTCAATGACCATCATATTCTATGCTATTTAAAAGAACAAGCTAGACAAAAGCGGGCTGAGTTTTGGACGGGCGTTGTTGCGGGGCTTGCTGTCGCAACCGATGCCTATTTAGCTTCAAATAACCGTGACTATTCATTTGGTGTTCTATCAAATACAGCTATCGTTGCCGCTACTCTTATTTCTGAAGCTGTTGTAAAAAGAATGGGAATAAATTATAGTCATGATCAAGAATTTTCAGCTGATATGTTAGGTAAGAATGTCTTAAATTCATTAAGTCTCGAGGAATATGCTATGGCTGGTGCTCTTCAATTATTAAAAAAACACAATTATTTAAGTGGCGATTATTCATCCATAGTTGGAGGCGAATCACATCCTAGCATTGAAAATAGAATTTCTGCTTTAGGTGGTTATTATTCTGACACAGTTTCATCAATAAAGTATGACGCTGAAATTTCATTTGTGAATACTTATAACGCGGCAAATCTTTTTTATATAAAGTCCGATTTTATGGCAGCTTTAAATTTAATAAATCGAAATATCACAGCAAAAACGGGCTCTGCAAATGATTTTCTAATTAAATCTAGGTTAATTAGGAGACTAGGTGACACCCGTGAATCAAACGTTGAGGCATTGGATTTATTAAATAGGTCAAGGCAATTAATGACTGAACCGTCGTTTTGGCTGGAAAAGGATGAGGCTTTAATCCAATTGCGATTAAATGAAAAAGTTAAATCTGTGTCTTGTTTAAATCGTTACCACGAATCCCTAAAAGGAGAATTGCCCGATTCAAAACAGTCCATAAACTTTGATTATCTTGATTTTTTTCGTGAAGAAATTTCTTGGACTATAGATATGATTAATAAAATAGAATCTTTGTAATAATTAGTCACTATAAATTATGGATTTATAAGAAAAATTAACTAGCAAATTGTAACTAAAATTGATTAATTTTAGACATCGCGCATAGTCCTTGGAAGGTGATTCAGTCAGCCGTGGCCTATGGGCAGAACGTTAGCGGAATGCATAAAATAGCATCATGAACAAATTAATCTTTAAAATAAACAATGTGAAAAAAACAATCTTACTACTTGCTTTATCTCTAATTTTATCAAATTTGAGCTTTAGCCAAAATGTTTTATTCCTTAAAAACGGTGATAAAATGAATGGTAAATTAGAAGAATTCAAAAATGATACAATCATTTTTAAAATTCAAGGAAACAAACTTAAATTTAAGACATCCGATGTTACTTTAATTTATTTTGATGAGAAAATAGCACCACTTGATTTAAACAACACAGCAAAAAATAATCAAATAATCTCAGTTGTTAAAGGAAGTATTTTTGGTGTTGTTACTTATTATTTCAATAAAAATTATGGAGACAAACCAGACGTTGGTGCTGAAGTTTATATTGCAGTCAGCACTAAAATACCTGACTTTAATTTAGCTGTTGTTGATTCATTTTATTATGCAAGTATTTATAAAAATATTTATTTGGTATATAAATCTATGGGCAAAGTTCCAGATGATATAATGGAGCATGTAAAAAAAGTATAAAATTGAAGATAATATAGCTTTTGATTCACTTGATATAAGTTCAGCAACAAATATTCTTAAAATAAATTATTCTAAAGATGTTATATAAACTGTTGTTGACGGCAGTGGCAATTATTCAGTAAAACTTAAACCAAGAACATATTATGTGTGTATTAAATCAAATAATAGAAAAGGAATTAGCTTGACAGAAATATCGAAAAAAGTTAAATGCA
>VGLO01000074.1 GCA_016866675.1 Candidatus Staskawiczbacteria bacterium
AATTAAAAAGTATGATTTTGATTTAAATAATCCTGTAAAATCTATTTTATGGCAGGGTATCATAAATAAACTTATGATACCATTGTGTTATACTCAATTAAATTTAATTTTCTCGACTAGAAAACGGGAATTCTCTCTTTAATTTGAAAGGGCAATTTCTTAAAAATAGAAAGAGGTGGCCTATCGATGCATTTAAATAAAAGGGTTATTTAAAGTAAAATATGAGTAGAATAAAAGAGGTAATTATTTTAGTTGTAGCATTTTTATTATTAATTCAATCTGTTTCTGCTATATCAAATGTTCAGCATTCAGTTGATGGTGATAAGGTAACTTTATCTTATCAAGGAACTCCGCCATTTTGGATTAACATTAGAGGAGATACAAATATTGGACAAGATGGCGGTTATTTGTGGGCAAAAACTTATTCTAATTCATTCAGTTATGATATGAGTTTTGCAATTAATCCTTCTAAAAATTTTTATTATGCTGTTAAAGACAGTAGTTGGAGTAGTGCAAATAATTTTGTTCTAGGAGAAGACTATTGTCAATTTCCTCTTTGTGATCATAATCCCAAGATATATGATATGACTGCTTCAAATAATCCCAATAACTATCTAGGGGATATAATAGCCTTTGAATCATATTCAGATTGGAGAAATTATAAACCTCTTATAAACAAGGCTGATGATTTAATCCAAGGTAAAAATAACGATTATGATAAATTAGTTGCAATAGCGAACTGGGTTAAACAATCAAAAACTTATGGAAATCCAACTCCGGCAAACGAGTTTAAAACCGTTATCGATATTTTCAATTCAAACACTGGGATTTGTTTAGATGCTTCAATTTTATTAACAGCCATGCTAAGAACAGCAGGAATCCCTGCAAGGTCGGTTGACCATACTTTAGCATTCCATGAATTTAATGAAGTATTCATAGACGGGCAATGGATACAGGTTGATGCAACTTTTGGGAAAGGAGGAGCTTATATTCAGAATGTGTCTAAATCTTTTGTTGACCCTGCATATACAACCAAGTTTTATTTAGAAAATGAAAATGTTTATGATCAATTTATGAGGGTTAATTATTCAAATATCTACATATATAAGAAAGAATTAATTGAGTCAGAATTTGCTAAAAAAAATGGAATAAATTACGGCAAATTAATATTTCCTATAAAATCAAAAACGTTATTTTATGATAATCAAAATGTAGTATATTCTTATGAACAAAAAGGATTTGAGCCAGTTTGGATAATGCATAGAATTGAAGCTCTTGATAAATCATGTTTGAATAAGATTGGAATCCAAACATTTAATGGTATGTTTCCTTCTTTTTATAGGTGGGCTGTTGACCACGCAGGCGAACATTGGACAGGTACATTAAGAGCCACAGGATACATGGAGTCGAAAATTCCGGTCTGTAAATATAGGTTACACTATTATTATTCAATGACAGGATTAAATGTAAATGGGAATCAATTAGCTTACGCAGATTTTGAGATAAAAAGCAATGGTGATGTAGTTCGCATAAATCCAGGTTCCTTAGTTAAAACTTCGGAAGCAGATCAAAATAATTTCAATATCTTGGTAAATACTCTAAAACAACTTCCTACCTATGAGAGTCTTTCTTAGTTTTTCACTTGAAATAATTGTTTCAATATCAAAATAAAAAGTGACCGCTTTAATATTTACTGAAAAGTACTCCATACTAAAAACGAAATTGCCCTTTATGTATTTGCTTAATGGCTCTTCGAGCTTGAGAGAGAATTCCCTTAAAATATAGTCTGCTTCGCAGAATTGATATGAAAATTAAATTTAACTTCTCCGCTTTTTTCCTACGGAAAAAATGCTCGACCCCACTGCGTTCTCCTCGCTTTGCTCGTCGGGGCGTATAACAGGAATTTAACGGAAAAATGCTCGGCTCGCATTTTCCCCAAATTGAATTTTGGAGGTCGCTCGGCTGGGTTGCCTGTCTCGCTCCAGCTCTCAAAATTCAACTTCGTTAAATTCCAATGTTAGTAGAAATAAAATTTTAATTGTTAGAAACGAGCGGGGGAGCCCCACCTTGCGTTCGCTTCGCTCACTCAAAACGATATCTTTTTAACTTTCTTCTTTATTTATTATATTATGAAGAAAAAACACTTTAGGTTTTTGAGTTTAACATTTTTCCTTATTGGAATTTTCTTCTTATTGAACTCAAAAACAGATATTACTGGAGCAGTTGTTGGAGTTTCAAATATTTCTTCTGGATTTAGTTCTATTTTTGGAATTGTTTTTATTTTAGTTTCTGCAATGCTTTTTGTTGGTGGAGAAAGTTTAGAGGATTTGGTTGGATATGTAAAGGGCATCAATCCAATAACTAAACATGAATCTCATAGTCCTTTATATGCTAAAATAACTGAAAAAAATATCCTTCAAATATTTCAAACACCTCTTGAACATAAGTATGGGGAAAATATTAAAGGGGCTAAAGCAATCGTTTATAAGGCCTATGATGGAAAATATCATACCGCTTTTTTAACTGAAGCTATAGACACTCACCATAGGCATGCAGTAGCCACCGTTGCAAGGCTAGTAGAAGGGGTTAAATTAAGTGATTCTTCCTACATAGATAAAAAAGCTGATGCTCTATACGAGGGAAACACAAATAAATCTTGTGATTTATTGACTCAATGTGCGGGGTTTGAACTTCAATACGATCCAGCACAGAAAAAGATAGTTGGGATTCAGCAAGATTCTTGGTTAACAAAAGAACAACAGAGGTGTGGAAGAAAAATAAGCCGAGAAGTAGAGGAAGATATGATATTAGAATTGCTTTCTAATATAAATGAAAAATATTTAAGTGAAGGTCTTAAGAATTTAGATAACAAAGATTTAGATAATCTTTATGCAGGCA
>VGLO01000075.1 GCA_016866675.1 Candidatus Staskawiczbacteria bacterium
GATTACTACTTTTAAATTATATCGATTAATAACCTTTGCAATACGCTTTAATTCGGGAATCGAAGCGGATAACAAGTCATGCTTAGAAAAGGCAAAAAACAAATTGTTCATGGGGACCGAAATTCCTTTTTCTATCATTTCTTCAAAGGTAACGACTTGAACATCCTTTTTTATCTCTATGGCTTTAGTCGAATCACGTAAGTCAATATTTTGAGAAATAGGAAAATAGCTTGAGTCTTCGATAAAGTAACCATAGTTTTTTCCCATTGGTAAAACAATAAAATAGGTCCCGTCTTTTGGATCAGTTTTAGCTGTACCAATGATTTTATTATTTTCCAGATCCTCCCAATGAATTGAAGTAGAAATAGCCTTGTTGTCTGTGTTTTTTAAATGTCCTTCAACACGTGCAACAACATCCGGTCTTAAATGGGGAGGAAGAGTGATTTTGTATATATCCTCTCGTGATTTTGATTTGCTGTCTTTGGAGAAATAAGCCGTTTGACCATCTGTCGAAATTTTATACCCCCAATCCGAATTAGAACCGTTAATTTCTTTACCAAGATTAATAGGTTCACTCCAACAATTCCAACAAGAATCTGCAAGTCTTTTTGTCATGAAAACATCTAATTTCCCTAAACCACCATGTCCATCACTTGAAAAATAAAGTGTTTTCATATCTGGATGAAGAAAGGGCGATCGTTCTGTATATGGCGTGTTTATTACAGAAGGCATTTTGAGAATCTTGCCCCATTTACCATTTTGATTTTTATGACAAATGTATAAGTCAGACAGAGGTAATCGATCTCCATGATATAAAAGCGTGTTTGATGCCAATAAAGATACTTTTTGCGATAATTCATTCATGATTACACCATAATCAGCATTTTGTAATTCGGCTACTGCATTATCATATAATGTTACATCTGCATATTCACTATTTAATGCATAATATTGGTACTCATTTTGACCGAATAATATTAATTTTATCTTATTCGATTTCAAACTTTTTAAAATTTCGTTTCCATCAATTTTTCCGTACTTTTTAACACTTTGCGGTGAGATCCATTCTTTATTTGAGGCATCAGTAAAATTTATGATAACACGTGATGTGTACTCACTATTATTCCAATTAGTTTCTTTTATAGTCTTGTAAATTGATTCAAATGTAGATTCCGGATTATCACCACCACCTGAGGCGTAATGATTCAGTTGTGTTTGCAATTCTTCTATTTTATTTGTAAACGAATTATTTATGAATGAAACTGCTCCATCACTTTGGAAATCTCGATAATAAATTACCTTGGCTCGCCACTTAACAATAGCATCGCCCATTTGAATACCATCAATAAAATTATAAATATTGTCCTGTACGCCAGATATACAGGGTTGCATAGAACCAGATGCATCGACCAGGAAAACTATCTCGATATTTTTCTCTGGCATGGCATTACCTCTGGCAAAAATCAGAGTATTGTTATCTGAAGAAATAGTTAGATCGCCCTCCCATGAATTTGTGTTAATTTGATCATCTAATAAATTTAAATTACTCCATCCGTATTCTGTTTTATTTGATTCATAAATTTGACCCTCAGAGAATATAAATAATGTATTCCCGTCCGAGCTATTTGCCAATGGGGCGTTGTTTGCACCATTTAAAGAGCCAGTTCCAATTATAGTGGATGGGGTCCAACTATCTTTACTTAAGTTAGAACAATAAATTTGTTCATTCTTAATATCAATTTCACGTTCCTTGCCACAAAAAAACAAACATTTGTTATCTGCACTAATTACGGGAGAATATTCATTGCCATTAGTGTTGATGTCTAATAAAGGTATTGGTTTAATAGAATTATCGTAGCTATTCTTTAATAGGTTTTTTAATGATATTACAAGATTTGAATTTTTGACAAATAGATGTTCTAGACTATTAAGGGTTTTTATGGCATTTTCATATTTTTTTTCAGAAATATCATTCGAAATAACTCGTTGTAGAATTACAAAGTTTAAATCTATGTCTCCACTTCGTTTAATAAAATCTATATAGCGATCTCTATTTTTCACCTTATATGGTAGATCTAATTTTAAATCTTCAGCTTCTTTGGCTATACTCAAAATTGAGTTTATTTCCGGCAAAATGCTTTCATCAATTATCCCATGAAATTCGTTGTAAAATTTCATAATTTCAGAGTATTCACCTCGATTTTTAATTACATTGAAGTATGATGATATTAGATCATTTCTGTTTGAGTTTTTATGATTGTTTTTCAAAATAAACTCAAGTGCCATATAATTTCCTTCTGCAGCAATATTATAAATTGAATCTATTGCATTGTTTTCATAAGGGCTATCAAACGAATTGAAAAAAATCTTATAGCTTTCCCACATTCCTTCCGAAGTATTCTCTTCAAATTCACGGCCATAGAACAAATCTTTGGCTAAATCAAATTGTTTGCTCTTTGGATATTTATCAATAAAAGTTCTGTATGCGTTAGATGTGTTTTCGGATTTAGCTAATTGAAATGCTAATACATGAATTTTTTCGTGAGCGTATTCAACTTGTCTTGCTTTAGGGTAATTAGATATAAAATCTTCATAGGCTGCAATTGAATTAGTTTTTTGAGCCTCCTCATAAGCCAAGTTATAGATTTTCTCCCAAGCTTCTTTTACTTCAGAGGCATCCGAATATTTATGTATGAATGCTTTGTATGATGAAATGGTGTTCGTAATCATGGCCCTGGAATAGGCGAGGGCGTTTCTTTTAGAGATAGCTTCTGAAATTTGGTTTGCTTTGGGGTATTTTAAAATAAAATTCTCGAAGGATTCTACTGTGTTTTCTGTTGTTGCAATGAGAAATGCTGCGATGTCCCTTTTAACGATTGCTGATGAAATTTGGTTT
>VGLO01000076.1 GCA_016866675.1 Candidatus Staskawiczbacteria bacterium
TTGGCTTTTCAATTTTAGCATATAAAGCATATGAACATAATAAGCATATAGAACTGATTATTTTCGTTGGTCTTGCATTGTTGTTTCAACCATTTTTCAAGATATCACTAGGTAGAGAAATTTGGAACATTGTTGATGTTATTGTTGGTGTGGATTTGCTGCTTTCAATTTTCATTAAAAACAAGTTTATAAATGAGAAATAAAATACTAATAGGAGTTGCAATATTACTAATCTTACTCGTGATATCTGTAAGATTTATTTTTAAGAATCGTCTATCCGAATTTGAAGTATCGATAAAAAAATATGAAACTGAGCAGTTAGAGGATTTCAAAATAGAAAAAGAAAAGAGAATTGTACAGTTTTCGAACGAAGGCTTATTAGATTATTTTAATCAGTATTTTGAAGAATCAAAATATATTTATGAAAAGGACACAGTATTTTCTTTTTTGTATTTAAGTGGTAGTGTGAAATTTAATACTGGACAATTTAAATACCTTGATTGTCTGTATGAAAAATGTATTGTGGAAAAGCAAAATGAAACAGCACAAATTCTAATTGAAAACAAAGAAAAAGAGCTTGAAAAGAAATTTGGTAGCACATTTACATCTTGGCATCCAAAATTAAAAGATGAAAAACTATTGCAAAAGACAAGTAGAATTGGAAACTGTTCAGATTTTTATTCTGACTTATACGAAATTTCTTATAGCAAGGACGCTTGGAGTGAGTTTGAAAAATTTTTGATCACTTACAATAGTGAAACAAAAGCAGCAGAAACTCAAAGGAAACAAGCAGAAACACAATTCTCAAATAGTGTTTCATCAACAAAAGGAAGTCTTAAAAGTGGTGTCATAAATTACTTTGAAACACGTCTCTCAAATAATAAATCTCAAATTCTTTCAACTGAAATAGAGAGTAAAACATTCAACTCACCGACACTTGGAATAATAACCTACAACGTTACAAAAACGATTTTCGATAAACTGGCTTTTCAAAGAGTAGCAGATGACGCTTTTGAAGAACAATGGAAATATAACTCTTTAGGAACTGGTAGTATGCCTTATTCTTCATGTTATGGTTCAAGTAACTATTGCAGTGATTGGAGTTGTTCTAAAATTAAAGTAATTACTGGTGGCAGTGGAGATGTATTAGTAACTATAAAAAATTCTTATGGCAAAGTAGTAAGACACGCATATATTAAAGGTGGAAACTCATTCACGTTTAATGTTCCTGACGGCAGTTACCAAGTCTTCTTTTACTCGGGAACTGGATGGAATCCTAACAAACATATGCCATCATCTTCGTGCAGTTATTTAAAAGGAGGTTTCGTATCAAATGAGAGTGTTACAAAGGACAATTACATTAATCTCTCTGGTCAGATAATTACTTATGAACTTATTCTTCAACAACAAGGAAATTTTAACACTAAACCAAGTTCAAAAAATGAAGCATTCTAAACAGCCAACCCTAAAAGCATTCACATTTGCAAGCCACACAAGCCCTGACACATACCAAAGCTTGCAAAAGAGTTTGCTTTTCCCGACCCTGAGAGAAAACAAAAAATTTGCCACCTTAAAGAAAAATATAACTTTGCCGGAACGCAACCCGGCAGACGAAAGCAGAATGACAGAACTGATTGATAATAAATAAGGTATGTCGCTTGAAACGAAAGAAGGCCAGCTTGTAACAGCAAATAAGCTCAAGCAGTGTTTTCGTGCTTCGTTAGACAGGAAAGTGCTAAATTTGAAGTTGAGTACTTCGAGGCAAGTTCAGTGGTTAAACTCCCTGCCAGTGCCTATTTGCGAACCGTTAGCCCCAAGGGTAAAAATATGAAAGAGACTGTAATTTTAATGATGACGATTGCGTTTTGCTATTCTTGTACCACAGAGAATAGTAAATCTAGTAATAATATACAAGTATCAATAGGTTCGGCCCAAAACATTTCTATTGAGAATAATTCATTAAGCAAATTGAACCAGGATTCTATTCCACCTACGAAAATTGTTGGCGATAAATCGTTAAGTTTTAAATTTAATATAGATAGTTCTGGCTCTTTACTTAAAACAATAAATGTCTACTCCGATAATATTTTAATTCAAAAAATTACTGCGAATAAGTATTTTGAAAGCAAAGAATTTGAGATTATAGATTGGAATTTTGATGGTGCAAAAGATATTACCGTGCTTTACAATTGCGGTTCTGGAGGTTGTGCATATTGGATTTGGAATTATTCACCGACGACTAATAAATTTATTTTTAACAAAGAATTGTCTAAAGTTTCAGGATTAGAAATAGATGCCGCTAACCAATTTATTGTGTTTCATTATAGAGCTGGGTATTCAGAAGAACGTTGGGATAGTTTGAAGTACGTAAATAATAAACTTCAATTTGTAAAAGGACGTTACAGAGAAAGATGGAATGATAGTTTAGGGAATTCATGGGTAAAAAACACATACTCAAAGATGATTAATAATCTTTTGGTTACTAATGTTGATAGCTCTATTTCGAAATGAAAGACAAGGCAGTTAACAGGCGCTTAGCTTAATGGCGTGTGACGTCGTTAATTGAACATTCTACCTCCCAACAAATTTTGTTTGCATTGGCTGGTTTGCGCTCTGAATTTCGCCACTGCGCCAAGAGCCAAAACTTTTTGTGCAATACGGCTAGTGCAAGCTCCCTTAAAAAGCAGCCATTATTGATTTTTAGAATTATATGATTGGACCTGTGCCGGCTTAGGCCTTTTTGGATTTTCCTATCTTTACGCTCCATGATCATCCCGTCATGAACCCCCCATCATGAACCCCCCATGAAAATCCTCCTCACCGGCGTTACGGGCTATATCGCGCAGCGTTTGTTGCCGGTTTTGTTGGACCTGGGCCACGATGTGG
>VGLO01000077.1 GCA_016866675.1 Candidatus Staskawiczbacteria bacterium
TACTTTTTTTATTTTATTAGTTTCCTTCTTTTTCTTCTTTCTCTACCTCTTTTTCGTTAATCAATTTAATAAAAGAGGAATTATTTTCTATTTTGGAAGGGAAAAAATTAACTCTCTCTTGCTCTTCGATAATTTGTTTTTCAGTTTTTTGTTTTTTCCTTTTTAGAAACATCTTTCACCTCCTTTGTTTTCGGTTGAGCAATAAAGAAATTTTTGAGGAGTTGGTTAAGTTCATCCTTTTTGAGCCTTACACTTTTAAGCCCTACATTAGTCAATTTTGCTTGACATATTTGTAACTGTATATTGATATCTGACCTTTCTTGAATAACAAGATAGAATACTCGATTCATAACCTCATTTTCTTTAGTAAGAGACTCTAGATGTTTTTTATAACTTTCAAAAAGTATATTGAAACGTTCTGAATTTCTGATTCTTTGTTTGAATTCATTAAAATAATCTTGTAAGTTTAATTTTTCAGTACTCATAATAATTTGTATTGGAAAGTCTAAGCTATTGAGAAACTTCTGAAATGCTATTGCAATAGCTTGTTTTGATTCTTCAGGTTTAATTGAAAAATTAATTGGAATTATCCTTAAAATGGCTAGTTTTCTATTATCTTTGGTAAATACAAGATCTTCTTCTATCTTTTTAATTGGAATAAATTCTTCTAACTTATGAGGTAATTGGATTATTTTTGATCTGTACCAATAATACCAATTCTTTACATGCTTATCAAGGTTAAGAAAAATAAAGCCTATTGCTAATCCACTTAAAGTTGAGATAATAGGGATCTTTATTGCAATATGTAAATTTGTTTTAAAGAAAATGACTGATACAATAGGGGCAAAGATAAACAGGTATACTAACTGTTTGAAGTTTAACCCAAACATTATTTTTTCTTTATATTCTAATGATTGGGGGATTTCATAGCCCATTATTTATTCCACCTTCCAACTTTACTGTAAATGCTAAATGCTGCCCTGGTAATAGCGAAAAATAGCAAGATAACCATCAAAATATCGATAAGAAGAAAGGCTGAAATTAAGATAATAATTTGTAAGTTGTTAAAGACTCCAACATTCATTAATGCAGAAAATCCTATCAATAATATTGCATCGAAGAAAGTAATAAAAATTGAGATTCCTAATACATTGAATATTAAAGAACCAAAGCCTCTTAATTTAGGGATAAAATAGAAGAAGATCCCAATTGGAAATAATACTATGCCTATTGCAACTATTGCATACCTTAATGTCAAAACAAGAGCTGTTAGGATTAAGACTACAACATAAACCATTCCTAAAGATAGAGCTAAACCCAATCCTATTGTGCTGCTTACCTGTAAACTAAAGAAATTCTCATCAACTATGTTTAATGTAGCAGAAGTCATAGAAGATGCTAAATCTAAAGCTAATTGGTATAGAAAGAAAGAGGATTGGACTAAAATGATCATTATTATGATGTTTCTTAGCCATTCTTTTGCAGACTCTCTTTTTTCTGAGTCATATCCAGAAATTAGAAAGCTTACTCCTGCTCCGACTATCAGTAGAGCATAGAACATAGAAAGCATGTATACTATTATTGCCCAAAGACTAAGGAAAATTTGAGTATGAACATCGGCGGATAGTAAATTAAGAACTATTTGTAAGAAAGGCTGAACTGGAGCATTGATTATATTAAATAAAAAGTTAAAGAACATCTCCGGAAGACAAGCTCCCAGGTTAACTAATCCACAAGGCATTTTCTAAAAAATGAAGTCTTAGTTAGAAATGAAAATAGTATATAATTAAACAAAAGAAGAATAACTACCTTAAAAAATAAAATAAATCTGCTTACATCTATTTCACTAAGCGAAAAGGCAAAATTTGCCTGAGCTTGCGGATAATTTGGGTTTTGTTGTCCTTCAAATCTATATTCTTGATTCCAAAGTATACAAACTGCTTCTCTTCTTTCCGGTCCAGAAGTTTGACTCCAAATGTAATTACAGTCTGCTCTTTTATCTGAATTAGTAAAATTACTACACCTTAGATTATTTGGACAAGCAGTAGCTACCTGCAAAGGAAATAATAAAATAAATATCCCTATTGCAAGTATACTAACTGTTTTGATTAGTTTATTCATGCTAAATCATAAACTGCACAAACCAAGGTGCTGCCCAGATTATTGCTAGCCCTATGAACACGTACATTATAGTATTCTTTGAGCTTTCACGCTTTCCAGGATCACTACCAGAAGTAATGTAACTAACTCCGGCAATTACAAGCATTATTACTGCAATGAAAGTTGCAGCATACTTGATCAAATTATAGATACGGATAACTGGCTCAAGTATTGTATTAAATGTTTGTTGCTCTTCTTGCGTTATAGTTCCATTAAACTGAGCACTAACAACCTGAATAGCAAAGATATAAGCAATAAGCAAAAGGCTGGCAAGCTTTTGTACCTTCATTCTTTCACCTCCTTTTCAGTTGATTGTTCGCGCCACTCTAAGAGGTAGGCTTTCACCTTACGGAATCTTTCTAATTGCTTTTCGTAATCTTTATCATGCTTCCATTTTATGAAAGTCAAACAATTCTCGCAGAAATCATCTTCCTTGGTTTCTGTTTCGCATATAATGCATAACTTCATGCGTTTGCTGTGATCTAAATTGTTTATAGCCAATCGGAGACCATTTGGTCGACTAAATGGTCGACTAATTAGTAGACTAAGTAGTCGACTGGTTAGTCCCTGATTTTTTATAAAATTAAAAGCTTCAAACAAGTTATGAAGTTAAACGAAATAATTTTAGGGGAATGCATTTCAGAAATGAAAAAGATTCCAAACAATTCTATTG
>VGLO01000078.1 GCA_016866675.1 Candidatus Staskawiczbacteria bacterium
TGGATTTTTCCCTTCCTCGGGAAAAAAAGATGAAACACAATCAGAATGGTTTCGCTAGAAATCATTGGTAAATATGTAGTACCCGCGTTACCCAAGTTCGACTCTTGGTGAGGGGATTTTATTTTTGGGTGGTTTTGACTTAGTTCGTATTTTACCAATAAAGCGAAAGAAGTAGAAATTAAGAAAAAAGTGCAAACTACTGACGTACCCCAAACGAGATCCTTTCGCTCAAGTCGCCCCAGTTGCCGCCAATTAGTAATCCGATCTCATTAGCCCAAAGACCAGGGACTCTGATTACATTATTTGTACCCCTACCTAAACTGGAAACAACTGCATTTTCAGAATTAGTTGAATCATAATTCTCTTGCATATCCCCAATTTTCTGTTGGATTTGAGCTAATTTTTGACCTGCTTCCAGATCTCCAGTTAAGGCTATTGGAAAAGGGTTATTTCTCATTTTATCCTGATTATGTAATCCAGTTTCAAAACCATAAGGTAAAGACCTAATAGTTCCATCATCGCTAAATCTAACCCCTTTCATTGCATTTCTACTTAATTTAGAAGTTAAGTCTTTTTCACTCATAACAATTCTTCCATCTCTTACCTCAGGCATATCTTGGACAATAACTAATTCTGGAGTGTAAAGAATAGAAGTATTTCCAGATAAAAAATAGTCCATTATTGCTCCAACAACATCGTCAGCACCAACATTTCCTTGATTAAGATAAGATGCATGAACTAAATCTAAGGATTCTCCAAAAGTAGCTTGTCTAAAACCTTTCCCATAATCTGCGGCTCTTAATTGGTAAATTTTTTCAAGACCAACAGGAACTTCAGTATATACTCTTCTAGCGGTTTCTATAGTTCCATTTTTTGGTTTGTGCTTAAAAACAGGTTTATCTGTTGATTCCATATTTTTTATACTAAATGTTCCTTTTTAAACCTTCCCAATACCTACTTATATTAATATTGAGCCTAAAACTGGAACCAACCCTTTACCCCCTTTATTAGTGATATTGTAGCTTGTCCCAAAACAGAGGGTATTTGAAAAACTTGGTGAGGGGATTTTATTTTTGAGATTTTTTATCAAGCTTCATTCCAACTATACCCAAAATTATATACAATAAGAACATGAAAGGTGACCAAAAAATCGGAATGATTATGTATGCTGGAAAGTCATATATAGGCTTTATTATCAACTCTGCAACAATTAATAGTGCTGTAAGAATTAACCACCAAAAAAGCAAGCTTGCTGATAAATTAGTCTGATATTTTATGTTTCTACCATATTTCTTAAGATTCTTTATTATCAAGAGTGAAACAATAACAAGCGGTAGTGAAGAACCTAGAAATAACCAATGGATCGGTGTAAAACCACAATAAATGCTATTAAAACAACTAATAGTATCTATAATCATAGGAACGAATATTGCAAGACCTCCAAGAGCAAACATTATATGGATAATCCAATTAGTAGGAATATTATTATTTCTTAACATAAGCCGGGTGATCCATATTCCAATAAGAATGGTTATAATGATACATGCATATAAAGCAAAGTTAAATAATGTGTATCTAAACTCTCTTTCCTGCCATAAACGGTTTGATTCGGCTTGTTGTTCTTCAGAAACAGTCTTTTGCTGTGTAGGAATTCCTTGAGAACTCGCTAATGCAACAAACTGAAAAGCAAACAGAATAATTACTGCTAGTGTAAGAGACCTCATTAATTTTTTAACTTTAAGAAGTTTATAAATGTTCTTAAATCGTATAATTTTTGAACACATAATAAAACGCTCTAATCATACTTTAAAGGTTATGAGAGCATAATCATTAGGTTTTTATAAATCATTTATTTAAAATATATATGAATTATCCAAACTTTTTAAACAAACATTTAGAAGAAGCGTTATTTCACCCAAGTGATTTTCTTAAAGATAAAAAAGTAAAAGGCAAATTTCCAAAGAAGTATATCTTAACCTATCAAGAAAAAGTAAAAAATTATTTCATTAGAAAATACAAGCCTAAGAAAATCACTATTTATCGACTACTAACAATTTATTCTTACAAAAATATAGGTTTTGTAAAGATGACTGTAATAGGATCTCCTAACGCAGTAACAGTTTTAGAAGAACTTATAGCATTAGGGGGAAAGGAGTTTCTTAATATAGGTACAGCAGGTGGTTTGTATAATGAAGGGATATTTCTTTGTGAAAAGGCAATAAGAGATGAAGGTACAAGTCATCACTATATGCCTCACGGAGATTTTGCTTATCCTGATAAAGAATTAACTGAAAAGTTAGGAAAAGCTATCCAAAATAATAATTTAGATTTTAAAAGAGGAACAACATGGACAATTGATGCACCATATAGGGAAACTAAAGCAGAAGTAGCTAAATACACAAAAGAAGGGGTTGCAACCGTGGAAATGGAAGCTTCGGCACTCTTTACCGTAGCAAAATATAGAAAAGTTAAGATAGCTTCGGCTTTTGTAGTAAGTGATGTATTAGGGGATAAATGGAGTCCTAAATTCCATAAATTTGATGTAAGAAGAGCACAGAACAAGTTAATAGATTCTGCACTAGTCTGTTTTTCAGAGAAGTAGATAATAAATTTTAATTTGTAAATGTATGACACCGCGCTTTTTATCCAAAACACCAATCTTTTATACCCGCCTAACCAAAATAAAACATGTTCATAGATGTTCATTGTCACCTAGACAAACTAATTGATGAAGGTGTACCAGCAGATAAAGCTATTAAAAATGCTAAAAAGAAAGGTGTAGAAAGAATG
>VGLO01000079.1 GCA_016866675.1 Candidatus Staskawiczbacteria bacterium
CAGCAGATGGTATGTTAATAAATAAATACAATCCTCACACTGGGGAGATTGCTGCACATGTAACCGCATCAAAAGAAGCAGATGTTAGAGCAGCAGTTGAGGCTGCGAAAAAAGCATTTTACAATTGGAGTTATCTTACTTCAGTTTCTAGGGGGCAGAAGTTGATGTCGATAGTGGATCAAATGAAACATTCAAAGACTGAACTAGCTTCTTGTATCTCGCAAGAAACTGGGAAACCACTAAAAGATGCTATCGGAGAAGTGAATGGGGCAATAATGCAGGGAGAATATTTTGCTGGAGAAGGAATGAGGTTACATGGCAGAACACTTGGTTCTAGCATGTATGGAAAACAGAGTTTTTTGATAAGGCAAGCAATAGGTGTTGCAGGATTAATTGTGCCTGCGAATACCCCGATTGCAAATATTGCATGGAAAGCATTCCCAGCTTTGATTTGCGGCAACACAGTTGTACTTAAGGCTTCAGAGGATGCACCTGAAACTGCAATATTTTTTGCAGAAATATGTAAGAAAGCTGGTATTTCAGATGGTGTTTTTAATGTTATTCAGGGAACAGGTATTGATGCTGGCGCTGCAGTTGTAAGGCATCCCGAAGTCAAAGTACTGAGTTTTACTGGTTCTACTGAAGTAGGGCGCTGGATTGCAGAAACTGCAGGCAAAAGGCTTGCTCGCGTTTCACTCGAATTGGGTGGGAAAAACCCATTTGTGGTCAGTGATAATGTGAACCTTGATCAAGCTGTTTATTGGGCATCTTTATCAGCTTTTAGTAATGCAGGGCAACGTTGTGCAGCTGGTAGTCGCATTATTGTATTTGAAAATATTTATGATGAATTTGTAAGCAAAATCATTGCACATACTAAAAAATTACAGCTAGGTATTCATGATACTGCTGATCTTGGCCCTTTAATCACAAAAAAGCAACAACTTAGAATCGACAAGTTAGTAAGTGAAGCAGCTGTAAGGGGTTCAAGAATACTTTGCGGGGGATATATGCCTAATGATTTAACCCTTAAAGGATTTTATTATGCGCCCACGCTTATTGATAATATAAATCCTGAAGATGAAATTTGCTATAGCGAATTATTTGGTCCTGTTGCGACTATTCACAAAGTAAAAAATTTAGAAGAAGCAATTAGCTTTGCAAATAATTCTAATTATGGATTAACAGCTGCCATTCATACTAATAATATTGATCAAGCTATGTTCTTTGCCCATCAGATAAAGGCTGGTGTAGTAAATATAAATATTGGAACATTTGGTAGTGAGCCCCATATTCCATTTGGTGGTTTTGGGGATTCTGGAAACGGAACTCGTGAGCCAGGGGTAGAGGCATTAGAGGTTTACTCAGAATTAAAAGCTATATCATATTTAGTCAGAATTTAAATTCTCAGCTTGTAAGGCTATAATATTTTTTTCCTGCTTTTTTAAAGTGTTTTATATGGTCAAAGGCCTTGTATAAGGCGTAAAAATTTCGAATTAGAAAAGTTAGTTTAAACAACTTGCGCTGATAAGATAAAACAATATTTCGCCTATCGTTTACTTAAAATTATTAAATAAACTTTCTGATCGTTTATTCAAATCTAAATAAGTTTATTCTTTATTATTGCAAAAAGCCGTCTTATCGAATCTCAAGATAAATTAACATGTTTGCAAAATCATTATATAAATATTTTATAAAATTAAATTTAATACGATTTTGGTTGTTTCTTAATCGAAAAAAACAAATTTTGTATTTTTTGGGGATCCTGTATTTTTAAGAACTTCTAAGAATGATTTCAATAATCAATCGCTAAAAAAATATTTCTCAAATTACTCTGTAAATCCTTCGGTAAAAAATTTAGTGTTTGCGCACTCTGCCTTCAATCTCAGATATTATTATGCAACGTATGAATTTTTATTTAAAAAAATAAGATTAAAGCTAAGACTCTTATTCCGATAAATCTTAGAAGTTTTTCACCTCAATGGTTTCATAATAGTTCATGGCATTATGCAGATTATTTACACTTTTTTGTAAGCTAAAAATTTGATGATTATGACTTTGATATCAACTTTGCGAAAAATGAATTTCCTTTACTTGAGTTAAAAGTGCTGTTTTAATTAAAGATTATATTGATAATATAAAACCAGCTACAAATCTTAGCGAGTATCATTTGCGTAAAAAAATGTTATTTGCCTATCATTACTTCTATGAATTAAACAAAAATAATCCCTCGTTGAATCATTTAAATAGTTTTGATTCTTTTCCCCTGCGGGATGTAGTTTTTTATATCTATCCTATATATCATTAGGCTGCTTTTAAATATTTTGGCGATTCATTTTATAAGGTAGTTTGTTCTAATATTAACATAATCAGAAAATTGTTAAATCGAATTATATCCGTTGAATTAATTGATTTTTCATTTGAGTTATCGTCAGATTGTTTTTTTCATGAAAACTCAACGACGTAACATTTAAATGAAAGGGGGAGAGAAATATTAGTTGAAAAGTTAATGAAAATTATATACAATGAAAAGTTTATTATTTGCGAAATTGACTAGCTTAGTGAAGTTTTTTTTAAGGATTACCACATTGTTAAAACTATTTATGGTAGTAAATCATACAAACTTATTGATTTTCGGTCAAATGAAATTTTCTTTACTTTGCTCGTGAAGTTATTGACTCAAAAA
>VGLO01000080.1 GCA_016866675.1 Candidatus Staskawiczbacteria bacterium
GGCTTTGCGTATCTCATCTTCTACATTCCAGTAGAAGTCAAAGAGCACGGAGAAGTAAAGTTTGACATTCAAGTCAAGAAAGTCAAAGTTGATGCTTCAAGAGCAGTAAAGACCTTTAAAGAAGCAAAAAGAAACAATCCCCATTATCTAAAACATCTCAAGAATATATATAGGGTTCTTCTTAGTCGAGCACATAAAGGAGTATATGTTTATTTTATGGACAAAGATACTGAAGAATATTTCAGAAGTAGAATTGGTAATGGTTTAGAATAGATTTTTATATGCGACTTTTATTAGTTTAGTATGGACATACAGAAGTTTTGTGATTTGTTTAAGAATCAGAACTCTCTTAAAAATCCAGATAGACTCGAAGATATTAAGAAGTTTTTTGAAAAGCTAAAGGAAGGTATAGATAAAGGAGAACCTTGTTCTTTAATAATTGGAGAGTATTTGTACAAGAATATAGCTTCTGATAAAGTAAGAAAAAGAAAATCCTCTGCAACGGAGTTTGAAGATTTTTTAGGATATTCAATGTCTGGAAAAGTAATGGATAATGGAAGTAGAAAGAATATTCCAATTACGACCATTGTAGGAGTAGATCCTGTTGTAGCCACTTATCTTTCAAGTAATAGAAGAGAAAAGATGGATATTATATTTCCTTCAAATTATGGGGTTTCTCTTAAAACATCTGTGCCAGATAATGCTGAAATTAATATGGGCTCTTTTGCAAGAGAAGCATTATTTAGAGGTTTTTTAACGCCCTCTGAATATGGTGGAGAAAGAAAAGGAGGATTAGGTTCTAAACCTCAAATAGAAGAAAAATTTAAGCAAATCAAGAAAAAAGGTTTATGGAAACAATTTTGTAAACGATTTGAATTTATGATAAACTATGTTTATGTTGATGATGTGATTTTTGTGATAAAGGGTGGAAATTATTTTGAGGTCTATACTGTTGATGGTAAAATTTTAAGAGAAGTCTTAGTAGAAGCTATTAAGGGAGGACCTTCAAAAGCAATATCTGTAATAAATAGATATGAAGGAAATTCTATTCGTGTAGAAAGAGATAAAATTATTAGTAAAGGCAATAAGATCAGAATAGAATTTGATACGCAACATTTTGTTAACCTTAGAAAAATTACTGGTCACATCGAAAAAATAGAACAAACAGTTCTTGAGGACTATGGAAAAAAAGATCTAAGTAATACTGAAAAAGTATTATATTCTCAAATAAAAAATCTTCTTCAAGATTTAGAAAAGATATAATTTAAGAATTTTCTATAGGTATGCTTTTAGCAATGTGATAAGCTAATGGCCATGGGACTGCATTACCAATCTGCCTATATTGTGATGAGACAGATCCTTCAAAGATAAAATCATCTGGAAAACATTGTATTCTTGCCGTTTCTCTGACAGTCATTCTTCTTTTTAAATTTGGATGTGGGATTATCACAGGACCACCCGTTCCTCCACCTCTGCCGACAATAGTGGGAGATGCTTTATCCCATTGTGTTGCTCTATTGCCAATATGACCATTTATCTTAACTTGATGACTTGTTCCAAGATGGTTAGGTATTTTATCAGTAGGTTCTTCAGGAAGATCAGAAATTGCATTTCTAACACTTTTCCATTTTGGTAGATGCCCCCCCTCATCTTTTGAATGAGTTGGATTTGGATGTTTTAGTATATTTTTTATGTCTTTTCTTGTTCCTAAAATAATTACTCTCCTTCTTATTTGTGGAACTCCAAAATTTGCCGAGTTTAAGATTTTAAATTCAACATGATAACCTATGGGAATAGCATTTCTTAATTCTTCTAATATAACTTTTAGAACTTTTCCAAGATGATTTTTTCTATCTTCTTTGGTGTCATATCCTCCAATGGAACAAAGTCCAGTAACATTTTCTGCAACAAAATACTTTGGTTTTTTATCTTTAATTACTCTAAGTAATTCCAAATATAACTTGTTTCTTTTATCTCCAGTATTTCTATAAGGGTTAGCTATAGAAAAACCCTGACATGGAAACCCCCCTATAACTATATCTCCTGAAGGGATTTCAGAAGAAGGGACTTTTTCTATGTCCATACAAACTGGCTTATGTTTAAGATTCTTTTCATAAGTATTACAAGAGTCTAAATCATTGTCATTAACCCAGATAATTTCATGTCCAGCTTTAATAAAACCAAGATCCATACCTCCAGCTCCAGCAAATAATGATATAACCTTCATGTTCTTTTTTCTCTCCTTTTTAATAATTTTATTCATTTTTGTATGTTTTTAAGCTTTTTAGCTTTTTATCTCTTATAATTTTAGACCCCTAAACTATTTAAACCTTTCGACCCCTAAAATTTATAAAGTATTAGTGGTAACTATATTCATGAAAGTTCTTAAAGAAAAATCCCGAGAATATAATGGTAAAGAATATTATAGATATAGAATAAATATTCCTGAAGAAATAATTAATGAAGCTCAAATAAAAGAAGGTGATGAATTAGATGCTACTGCTAAAAAAGGAGAGATTCATTTAAAGAAAAAATAACATGACAATCAAACTCTCCCCATCAAAACTAAACCTCTTCCTGGAATGCCATCTGTGTTTCTGGCTTGCTGAACACGGAGTTCATCGGCCATCTGGTCCTTTCCCAAGCCTTCCGGGAGGAATGGATAGGAA
>VGLO01000081.1 GCA_016866675.1 Candidatus Staskawiczbacteria bacterium
CCTCAATGGTTCGTGTAACTAGATCATATTTCTCCATTGAATCACGAGTTATGAATAGCTTACAGCAATCAAGATAGCCAGGTCTGTAACCAAACCATCTTCCCATTTGAAGAAGAGCATCAGAATAATCTGTTGAGCGGATAAAGTAATTTATGCTAAGCCCTTCAAGAGTAAATCCACGGGACAATCTGTTTCCGCCAATGGCAATGTATTTTTTAGGAGTGTTTTTCGGATAAATTAATTTATCTCCTGTTACACTATTTATTGCTTTTACTTCAATACCTTTAATTGCATCACAGAGAAAATTATTCTTAATTGTCTCAAAACTGATTGGTATAAGGAACTCGTCATCATAACCTTTTGGCAAATAGTCAGAAACATGTTCAATAATGTTCGAATAGTATTTATACCATATTCTTTCAAAAGTTGCGAAGATTGAAGTAGGATTTCCTGGGTCGTCAAGTTGCAAATTGCTTTGCAACTCTTTAACATACATATCAATTAAATCTTTGAGTCTATTTTGCCATAGAGTATATCTCGAAATGTGAATCAACATAGAATTATGCGGATTAAACATTGTGGAATTTATCATTGCTGGTTTCCTGCTTTCACGGATAGCAATAGAAAGAATAAAACAGAGTATACTTTCCTTTATTGAATCTGGAAGTTTCTTGGGGAATCCATCACCGGGTCTGGAAGACCAGGTCCGCTTTCTGTATTCTTTAATATCAGCAAAATCAAGATAAGAATTAAATTGCCCTATTTTTTCGTTCCAATCGTCTTGATTGTTGATTTTAAGAACACCCGTTAATTCTCTGTTTGCAGGCAAGTAAACTTTTTCAGGAAAGTGTTCGATGTTATCATCAACAATTTCAACAAGAGGGATTTTTAATTCTGCTTTGTTTTCTATTGGCTTTATTGTTTCAAATATTTGTTTTGGCCCCACATAATTCGTTGGAGGATTAAGTAAAACAATAAAATTTTCCGGGAATAAATTATCAACCAAAGTAACATTGATCTCTTTTATTTCTCCTCTTACCTTATACTTTAAAATCTGGGTGTTATCTGGGGCCTCATTTCTATCGGCAAGGATATTGGCAAAAGGAGTTGCAGTATAACCTAAATATGTCTTTTTCTTGAAGAGGCCAAGTAAAATTCTGATTAGCCAATTGGTTTTTGAGGCGTATTCTCTTCCTCTTTTTCCTTCGTTATTCAGTGATGCATTGTCAGCTTCGTCATCCAGTATTAGTAAAGGAATATTATGTTGGTCTTTATTTTCTTCTAAATAATCATGAAAAGCAACGATAAGATTTCTCAGGATACTAACATTATTCTTACAAACTAAAATATTAATGTGATTGAGTGAGAATCCCTGATCAAGTATTGGACTTCTGAAATCAGTTTTTAGAGATGTTACAGAAATAATTTGCTGTACAGTATCATCACCCATGGTTCCAAATTTGTGTATCTGGCCAACACCTATGTCTTTTATTCTACCTGTACCAACCTCTTCTCCTTCGCCAACAATATCACTGTTTATTCTATCTTGAGTTTGACCTCTTAGGTCTTCCATCAATCCAGCAAGCACAATAATCAATTTGTACCCTGCATCAATAGCTCTGTTAATTACTGCGTTAAAGTTTTCTGTCTTTCCTGACTGGACACTACCAACAACTAATCCTTTGACATAAAAAGCATTTGGTGATTGGGGGTCGTCTATTTTTTCTAAAATATCAAGACTCGAAATTCTCGTGTCTTCAATAATTTTTTCAGGCCTTCCCTTACTCTCCAATAATTTAAAATATCGGTCGGTATATTTCCAAGAACTTTTCATTTGCTCTTTTCTCTCGGAAGTCAACCATGTTTTAAAGCCCTCTTTTGTTAAAGCATTGTCAGGCTCAATATCAATTGAGTTTACAGACAGATATTGCTTCCTTGCAGTCTCGTAATAATTTTTCAAAGTCTCATCATCAACCTCGGAATAATTCAAGTGCTTAATGACAATGTTTATTGAATCTTTAATTTCTGGTAATAGGTTTAGAAAATAATCAGGTGATAAGGAATTTATCTTTGAATATTCTTTTGCTTTTCCAGCCATGATTTTAACAATAATGTCAATGTATTTATTCTCCATGAGATTTATTTTAAAAGTTGAATTACTTCTTGTGGTAATGAACTTTCAGTAAATCCAAGATTGGGTAGTATGTCATTTTTTATGAGCTCAGATGAGAGTCCACTTTCAATAAGTTCGTTTACACATGTAATCAAATCTTTCAAAGACAAACCATCTTTCTCTTCAATTCCTACAAATGCTTTCTTCTCATGTGTTTGTCTGATTTCATTAATCCGGGTATTTATCATCCGAATCACCAGATTCAATTTTGTGAGTTGCTCTTTTTTTAATTCACTCATAAGTGATTTTAGTAATGGAAAACTGCTGTTCACTTCCAGCAATGTTCCTTTGTTGCTTACTTTTCTCTCGAAGAGTTGAACATTATCTTCCTTCCGATTGGACGAAAATTTTCTGATGCCTCTGTTGAAAAACTCTCTCTCTGCTTGAGTTTTCAATTCGTCAATGTATTTTTCAAACGCTGCTGTCAGGTCGTGCGGAATT
>VGLO01000082.1 GCA_016866675.1 Candidatus Staskawiczbacteria bacterium
AGATTGATCCCTAACTGTTCTGCAACAAACCAGTTCAAACGCACCAATATGAATTTAAATTTCATAAGTACCAAATATTAGTGACTACGATATTGAATAATTTTTCTATAAAAAGATCTTAAGAAAAGATAAGCTATATTTTTTTGGCAAGCAAATTTGATTCTTGAAATAAAAATTCCAAGTGCACTTCTTTGAAATAAAATATGACACCTCCGTAAATAGATATGGATTTTTAATCTCAAATTCGAGTACTTTTCCCAAGGATTTATTATCTTTTTAGCCAAATATATAGTTTCAAATTTTGGCTCTATAAATAGTGGGTTGATGTCAATATATGAAATTCTATCTTTCCAAAAGAAAGGTATGTTTGAAAGCAAAACTCCAAGATCGGTACCACAATTATTGCTAAATATATAGTTCTCGCTTTGAGGATTAATATTGGTATAATTAAAAAAATATGTATCATACCCGTATTTTATTCGTATATTATTTTCAAAAAAACCATTGGGTATAAACAATGGCGGCACTCTATCTGCTGAAACATAATCATTTATCACAGAATATGTATGCATATATCCATCATAGTGACGACAATATTCTGCTTTTGGAACAATCTGAATGCATTTATATTTTATATTCAGATATTTACCCAAACATTCAGTTGTAATGACCCGATTTTCACCAGCATCAAACATTAAATCATGTAACTGCCTAGCTCTTATTATGTGTGTTGATAGCAATGGTATTTCTTCTCGAAGAACTACAAAAGCATCATCTGTTTCTAGCATAACTTTGGGATACTCACCTGTGAATCCATAAAGAAATCGATCGGAAGTTACAGAGTTGACCGACTCAGTAAAATGTGAATATAAGATCAGTACAGGCAAATTAAACCTAGCCTCAACTTCTTCTGCCAAAGTAACTAATTTTTCAAAGGCATTAACTTCGGAACCAATAAAAGGATGGTCGTTATGAGGTAAGAAGAATACCCAGGGATTTTTTAGTGTGTATTTTGATAGCACATTACTATACTTAAAACCTGTATCGCTTCGACTAGGTGTTAGCTGCGCAGCAGGGAATAAAAGCTTTGCAAAGTTTAATGAATCAGTAACTTCTGATTGGTTAATGCCATCGACATTGATAATGACGTTACTCCAACTAAGTGGCGCAAAACTTGCCAAAGTATATTTGAAAATATCAACTTTTCTTTGTAAGCAGTAGGATGTATTGACTCTTCTGACATTCGCAAGAAGATATTCCAATTTTCGATTAGCCGATCTTGGTATATCAGTTAGATATGTATCAAAATAAAGCAGCATATTTAAAAGGAATTTAATTAATAATTTGATTGTTAAACTGTTTCATATATAATGATATTTCTTAATAATTAACATTAATCAACTCTCTTGATAAATATACTAAGGTTGCGCAAAAAGGTTCTCGATATATATATTTTTATAATTGACTAAATAAGTAACCCTCGAAGAATTCAATATTGATTAAAAACTAATCTTTTGTATTGTCATTATGAGAGGATGTTTCTACACACCGTTTGCATACTGGATGTTTGTAATATTCTCCCTTACTATGTATCTCCCTCAAAAACTGTATGTCAGGTGATTTCCATGCATCTTCAATAGACAACTCTATTTGATTAACTGGTTTAATGTCTATTATTTCATTATTTATGTTATTTATTTTTGAAAGTTTAGAATTGGTTTTTAATTTACCTATTGGTAGTTGGGCTCCAAAAAAAGAACAACATGGCAAAATTAACCCGTCGTACCGTATAGTCAAATGATTGAATGGTTGACTGCATTTGAATGCCATGCTCTTTGAAGTGGAAATATTTGATTCAACCGATTTTCCCTCAAAATCTTTCATAATTCCAACAAGATCCTGTATACCTATTCCATCTGCATGCTCTGTCCAAAAAGATTTAAAATCCTCCAACTCATGTTTATTCTGAGCAGTACGAACAAAGTTAACTCTGAGGAGCGGCAACTTGCTTCCCATGGACTCTCTTAGTTTAAGAAATTTAAATATATTCTCTTTCACCTGCGAAAAATTTCCTCCTTGCCGCATTCTATTAAATGTTTCCTCAGTATAAGCATCAAGGGAAATCTGAAGCCGAGTCAAACCTGACTCAATTAATGACTTTGCAATTTTATTGGTCAGTAACGATCCATTTGTACTGAAGTAAATATCTAGAATTCCAGCATTTTTAGCATATTTAATGAACTCAAAAAGATCTTTTCTAATAAGTGGTTCATTTATATAGTTTAAGCGTATTGCCTTTAAACCTCGCAGGACCCCATTGTCAATTATTTTTTTGAACTCCTCAAAGGGAAACCAAGTTGACTTCCCCTTGCCTCCAGTTGATTCAATATTCCATGTGCAGTTGGAACAACTAAAATTACATGAATAATTAAGCTCGAAATCGAGCTGAATTGGATAGTCAGGTATGTAGTCCATAGCCTCACTTAATTCCCATTCTTTACGGTACTGGATATACTGTTTTTCGCCAGCAGCCTTCTTTAAAAACTCCAACTTATCTTCTTTTAAGATAGTTGTTGTAAAGTCTGTCTTTTT
>VGLO01000083.1 GCA_016866675.1 Candidatus Staskawiczbacteria bacterium
AAAGCCGATTCGTTCTGTATTGGTGTCTTTATTGTACCAAGTTAGAACCTATTTTCAAAATCGCTGAAATCTGAAAATGGACGAATTTTTGCGAAACATATTTTCTGGGGAAAAGGATTCGCAAAAATTCGGCTAATGTTTTTTGAAATGCGGACTCGCCCGCGCGGAGGAGGGGTCTGGGGAGGAATCCGCGCGGGCTTCGGCTTTCTGTTTTTTTGGCAGGGCGGGCAAATAGAAAAAATGCTTATAAAATGATAAAATGCAAATATGTTTGATATTCCTACAGAGTATTGCGAACAATTACTTCAAATCGGCTGGGAGCCGATTAACACTATTTCAAATCTAGCTTTTGTCATTGCTGGCATATTTGCATTTTACAAACTTAAAAATGAAAAAGGTGTCTTAAAATTTGTTTTGCCAACACTTCTGATTTTGGTTGGGGTTGGAAGTAGTTTATGGCATTTTTCTCATACTCATCTTGGAGACATTGCAGACACCTTTTTCATTTTGATTTTTGCTTCGGTTGTAAGTCTATTGTTTTTCAGAAAATTATTGCATTCTTGGACGGCGATTTTATTATCGTTTTTTGCACTTCTTGGAATTACACTTTTTGCCGAACAATTAGATTATCTTAATGGTTCCTTACCTTATGTCGTTTTGCTTATTGCGTTGATAGTTGGAGGTATTTTTTACGGCAAAAAGTTTGGCGATTCAAAAACACTTTTATTAACGACTGTCGCAATATTTGGACTTGCAATAATTTTTAGATCAATAGATATTTTAATTTGCCCATCAATTTCTTTTGGAACGCATTTTCTTTGGCATATTCTTGTGGCTGTTTTGGGTTATCAGTTGATACTCCTTGTTGCGAGGAAATAATTTTATGAAATCATTTTTTAGAAAAATCCGCCATAAAATAATTGCTAGAAAGTTAGAAATTCCTGCAAACGCTTCGGTTCTTGACACTTCCTGCCAAGACGGCGGATTTTTGGATATTCTCGCCAAAAACAATAACAATAAAAATTTGAAAGTCTGTGGAGTTGATATAAGCAAAGGAGATATCGAGAAAGCTAAAAGTTTAATTCCAAAAGGTAGTTTTGAAATTACAGACAATGTTTCGCTTCCATTTCCTAATAAAACATTTGATGTGGTGATTAGCTCTCTAACTTTGCACCATATGGCTAATCCCGAAATTTCAATCAAGGAAATGAGGCGAGTGCTAAAAGATAATGGCGTAATTTATTTAGTTGATGTTATCGCAAAAAATAAACTTTCAAATTTTTTCTTAAAACATATCAAATGCCCAGAACCATATCATTTTGAAAAATTTTATTCCGTAAGTGAAGTTGAAAATTTGTTAGTAAAAATGGAATTAAAAATTAGCAATAGATTAGATATATTTGCGTTTCCAACTTTTACAATTTTTACGCCAATATCAATTTTAGAACTAAGGAAAAAATAATTTTATGATTAAACCGATAATCCTCACAAAAGGAAATTTTCAACCAAAAGATTTAATAACAACAGTTAGTGAATCTAACAGAAAAATTGACCCAACTAGAGAAAATCAGTTAGAAACTCTTTGGATAGAAAAAGAGAGAAATGCAAAAGAAAAAGGGAAACTTATTTACAATGGACTTTCTTATCGCTTAAATAGCTTAAAAGCCCAGAATGACAAGCTCTTTTTGGATTTTGGAATTTTTGATTTCAAAACTAGAGAATGTTTGCCAGAAACACAGAATTACTACGAAACCACCGAGGAATATTGGCGTAAAGGATGCCACACACTCGCCACTGTCAAAACTTCTGACGAAAAATACTTAATGGTGGAACTTTCTGGAAAGTCAATGAATAAAAACCCAACTGATTTTTTAGGAGGCATAATGGAAACAGAACCAGCAATAAAATCTGGCAATGATATTTTTAAGTCGTTATACAAAGAATTGGAGGAAGAAGCATTTATTCTTGAAACGGATATTGCTGGTTCTGCTTTAAAAATGGTTTATATCAATGGAAATACAAATGTCGGTTTTTATTTTGAGATTTTATTAAAAATTACTTCCGAGGAAATGAAAGAAAGATTTGATAGTCAAGCAAAAGAAATTGATATTAAATCTCTAAAAATTATGTCTCGCCCAGAATATATCAATGTGTTAGAAAACCATAACCCCAATAAACAATTTTTAGCGACTCAAATAGAGATTTAATAACCTCTTTTGGATTTTAAGCCCGCCCTGCCAAAAAAACAGAAAGCCGAAGCCCGCGCGGATTCCTCCCCAGACCCCTCCTCCGCCGCGGGCGAGTCCGCATTTCAAAAAACATTAGCCGAATTTTTGCGAATCCTTTTCCCCAGAAAATATGTTTCGCAAAAATTCGTCCATTTTCAGATTTCAGCGATTTTGAAAATAGGTTCTAACTTGGTACAATAAAGACACCAGAATAGAACTTAGCGGTTTTTCGGAGACGGAATTGTGGGCGGCGCTGTGCGCCGCCCACGATCTGGCTCTCAAAAAGCCGAAAAGTTTTGTCTTGGTGTATTTATA
>VGLO01000084.1 GCA_016866675.1 Candidatus Staskawiczbacteria bacterium
GCGGAAGTGACAGACCAAAAGTTGCAATTTTCTGGTAAAGGATGTACGAGGATATAACTCCATCATAATTACCCTTTACAATTTCAGACCTCAATTTACCAAGTACAGCGATATCTATTTTGAATCTTCTTTTCCAAACCCGAACATCCACATCGGAAGATAGCCGATCCTTCAGCAGTAAGTTTTCTGACAGCACTACTAAATTAACATCATGCCCTAATTTCACAAATTCATTAACAAGGGCAATTGTATAATTTTGTGCTCCACCGATATCCAAATCATTAAGAACTACAAGTATTTTCATATAGGTTCATATAACACTTAAACATATCTTCATATCGGAACTGACCCTCGTAGTCGCGAAACGCATTATGAGCGAGATTCATTGCAAATTGACAATCTTCAATCAGAATCTTAATGCAATGTGCCAACCCGTCAGGATCATCTATTTCGAACAACAATCCATTATGATTGTCAAAAATGATATCATTAATGCCAGGTGCATTACTGGCAATAATAGGCAAAGAATTAAACATCGCCTCAATCAATGACATACTTTTTCCTTCGTGTATAGAAGAAATAACATACAAGTTTGCAATAGCATAATATTTTGCAAGTTCCTCTTGTGGAATTCTGCCCAGGAGTATACAATGCTCTTTTAAGGTAGAGTTGGTGATATTATCACTCAATTCTTCCCTTTGTTCCCCATCACCAGCAAAAAGAACGACTAAATTGTTTGATCTAAGCCATTTATGTCCTAGTAAATATAAGGCTTTTGCTAAGATTAAAGGCCTTTTAGATTCTTTAAGGCTACCAGCAAACAAAACTATTTTGGAGTCCTTTCTAATACCTAATTCATCAAATAAAGTTGTGTCAAGGTGTAAATATTTTTTAAGCGGAACTAATGGTGGAAGATATATAATTGATTTATTGCACCTTTTCTGGTAACCATCTTTAAGTCTTTCTGAAACAGCTACAATGAAGTCAGCCTTATCAAATACATACTTAAATATTCCCTTATGCTTCCACTCATACAGACTTGGGTCGTGTATAGTTAAACCGTAGTTTATTTTGATAAATTTCTTTAATATAGGTAAATAAAACCAATGAAGCCAACTTCCCTGACAATAATTCAAATGAATTATATCATAATCCATTCGCCTCCTGTAGATTAAAATGATAGTCTGTATTGGATTCGTCAACCTCCAAGGTCTTAGCTTATACAGCCCATAAAAATTAACTGCAATATTATTTATATTCTCATAACCGATATAACCAACTTTATTATTTTTGGACATCTGCAAAAGAAGGTGATAATGAAATATTTCAGCGCCGCCCGTGACATATGGATAAATTTGGGGCAAAACATATAAAATTCTCATATTTTTTCTAAAATTTAGAATATCAACATCAATATTAAATCAAGTAATCATTTCCTCAATAAAAGATAATTGACTTTACTTTTGTCCGTAACAACTAAACCGCAAATTAGCCCAATCGTCGCAAAAACCAACTGCTGATTATAAATCCAAAATGAAAAGCAATTTGCAAAAATCAAAAATGCCAAAATGACTAAAAAATATTTCATTCTACTCTTCTTATCAAAACGAACAACTAATTTAATAAAGGTGAAAAAAAACATTATAAATAGTAAAAAACCAATAATACCAAGCTCAGATAATTGAACCATTACTTCAACATGATTTGGTTGGTCAGAAATCGGATTATACAACCGATAATTATTCAGGCCTACTCCAAAAATTGAATTCTTCAAGAAAATATCATAACCATAAACATAGTAAATTGCCCGACTACCTAAATTATCCAAAAAGGTGCCGGTCTGAGCAACAATTTCACCTTCTTCCTTTGTTGTGCTTAAACGATCAAAGACTAAGAAATTTTTTGATAAAATATTCGATGAACCGTAAATCATAATACCTAAAAGTAATAAAAAAGGCAGAATACTCCTCATTTTAAATTCCCGATTTGACAATAAACCTAGAAGAAATAAGCCACCACCAATAACAGCACCTGTCCTAGAACCTGTTTGTAAAATTACATATAAAATAAATAAACTAAGAATTACATAAATGGAATATTTAATGTTAAGCGATAAATACGCTATTAGGAAAATAATTAGGCCCATAAGTAATTCTTGACTAATCGTGTTTGAATTAATTAATTCATTACCCAGCCTTTCACCTTCGCCATCAAAGTAAGTAAAAGTCGTAAAAAATCCATAAACAATTAAATTGACTATTGTAGCATAAATAAAAACTCTAAAAACTCTTTTAGCCAAACTAGAAACTATTAGTCTGTAAGCTAATATTAGGGAAACTAACGGGGTAATAAGATGGTTAAAAAACTGCCAAGGCAACATTTTAAATGTCAAACCTTGGATTAATGTATTCGAAAAGGCATATATGCACCAAATAAACCATATCCATCCTACACTAGGGATCAAGATTCGATTTCTCTTAATTAAAAATATAT
>VGLO01000085.1 GCA_016866675.1 Candidatus Staskawiczbacteria bacterium
ACAGGGCCGTAGAGGTATTTTTGATTTCCGAGTTGTTTGCGATGAATCAAACAATACACCAGAAGTCATCGATAGAAACGAATTTATCGGTGATATTTACATCAAACCAGCAAGAAGCATAAACTTCATTCAGTTGAATTTTGTGGCTGTCAGAACTGGTGTGGAGTTTAGTGAAATCGTAGGTAAATTCTAATCAATAAAATAAGATAAACGATAAAATAGGAAGAATCTAAAAGTTCTTCCTATTTTTTTATTATTTTGGAAATATTAATTTTTCTTCCAAACATACTTTTTATTACCACAATCATATAATCTGTAATAATCATTTTCAGTCATTATTTGAAATTCAGTTTTTGTAGAGTCATAATTACTGAATTTCTTCAATTTTTCTTTTTGATATCTTAATCTGGTTTCCAATTCATCTCCATTTTTCTTGAAATAAAAATAATTAGGAACAGTCATTCCTGCATACTTAAATCCTATCTTACTATAAGCTTTTCCTGAACCAAATCTTAAGTCCGCGTATGTCATGACAGATTTTGGTTTATATGTTCTGACAAAATATGTAAATAATTTACTTAATCCACCTATCACATTTATATTCTTTTTTGAAGAAAATCTACCTATTTCGTACTCATAAGTTTTATCGAATCGTGATTTAATCAAAGATAAAACAGAAACCAGTTCGTCTTTCATATACAATCCAATATTAATAGGACTATTAATGTTTTCTGACATATGATTCTGACGATGAAAGTTGTTTGATACATCGCTGGTAACTTCTTTAATCACACATTTTCTTGCAAATATTTTTTCATTTAGTCCCAAGCGCGATTTGATCATTGATTCCAATAATGGTCGTTTTATTTCCCATTCATGTGCAAAAATCGTCATTAACTCAATGCCGTTTTTTTCACACAACAGATATTTGTTCTTATGATAATATTTGTTGTTTTTGGATGGTTGATAACGGTGCCAATATTCACCACAATATTCTATACCAAATTTTAAACTTGGTACATAACAATCTATCTCATAAGTTTTGTTCAAGTTTACCGAAAAACAATCTACATTAAAATTCAATATAAATTCTTTTAAATTCAATTCACCTCTGGATTTGTTATATGAGTGTAGTTTTATTGGAATATTATTTGTAGAAAAGGCTTTTTTTAATTGTTCTATCGATATATTATACTCTTGAGAAATCTGTTTTAGGGATTTTTTGCGATTTTCAGAAACATAAAAATCCAGATTTTGGATTACATCGTTATATGTTTTTTTCCATAAATCAAATTGTGTGTTTATGTTTATTTTCTTTTTTTTGCGGAATATAGAAATAATGTGTTTAGGAATATTAGTGTGTCGCGATACTTCTGCCATGTTAGCGGTAGAATTATTCTTAAGATAATCATTACATTTGGTAATTGCGTTTTCTTCTTCTTTTTTTGTCTTAAAATATTTACGGCCGTAATATGGTTCAATTTCAATTTTGTTTTGACGTAACCATCGATTAACTACACTTATTGAAACTTTATGTTTTTTTGCTATGTTACTTTTTGTTTTTTTTGCTGTTATATATGATTCAAGCAATTTTGAATCGATAATATTGGAAAATCCGTTTTTTTTACCTAACGTGTTATTTTTCATTCTTTCGCTCGATAAACATTTACCACATATTGATGTATTTCTAGAAATTCTTTGTTTATATTCCATTCCACAGCGTTCACATGTACAATCCAAAACAACATTTGAATTTGGAGGCAAGTCCTTTGGTTTAACTTCCGATGTAACATTCAATAAAACATTATTATAACCTAGATTTTTCCAATATGTAATATTAGCTGGACAAATACGAATATTAACAGATTTATTCATGATCATGATATTATTTACTCCATAAATATTTTTCGTTTAGATAAATATTTTTATTAGTATATATGAAAACGTGGTAAAAAACAAGTTATAAATAAAAATAAATGAAACGATAAGCCGGTTTCATTAAAAGGAGAAAAAAAATGGCATTTAATATCGGAGAATTTAGATCGCAGTTAGGAAAAGATGGCGCAAGACCAAATTTGTTTGAAGTTCGGATGAATATTCCTGCTATTGTTAGCCCAGGCGCCGCATCAAGAAAATTAACATTTATGGCAAAAACTGCACAGTTACCTGGTTCTACAATGGGTATCGTACCATTGCAATATTTTGGCCGCGAAGTCAAACTTGCTGGTAACAGAACATTCGCAGACTGGTCGATTACAGTTATCAATGATGAAGACTTTGAAGTTCGTAACGGATTTGAAAGATGGATGAACGGTTTGAATAGTCACGTATTTAACCAAAGAAATTCTTCTTTTGGATCTGCTACAAGCTATACCGAGAACGCAACTGTTATACAATATGGTAAAACTGGTGCAATACAGAAGATATATGCTTTTGTTGGTATGTTTCCA
>VGLO01000086.1 GCA_016866675.1 Candidatus Staskawiczbacteria bacterium
CTAAAGAAGAGTACTTGAATAAGTTGTTGAATTTGAAGTAAATAGAGATTTTATCCGTTTAAACCGACTAATTGGTTTCACTCGTGTTTCATTTGTGGGGAACATTTAAATCAACACAATGAACTACGAACTGAAGAAACTCATCTCCGAGTTCCATTCAATGGAATACTGTCAATGTGGGAATTGTGAACCAATCCCCATCCGAAAGGTCACAACAGTGAAACAACAAATCACTCCAAGGATTTTTATACACCAAAGGGGGTAAACGAAACCCCCACCTTAAACGGGTGGGGGTTTTTCTATATGGGTAAAAAATTGACTCCGATATGAAAAGGGGTCCGATTGGGGATTCTCAAAAAAGATTTCCCCCAGTTACAAGAAACCCTATTTACGTAATGATTTAGTATTCATGTTAATCTTATACATCTGATAACTCTGAATTCCCGTAAGGAGGTTGTTGAAACTTATTGAGGAACCAATAGAATTTAATTCATTTTGTATTGTATCCCCTAATTCTCCAATTGAAGAAGAGGTAGTATAAGTGAGATGGTCTATCGAGTCTAGTATTCGTTCATTGGACTCTTTCAATTGGTACATTAATTTGTACAGTTGTTCACTTATTTTAGAAAGTTGTTGACCAATATTTGCTAATTCGGAACTTACAACATTAAGTTGTAAATTCACATTTGTAATTCCCTTTACCATATCTCTTTCATGTTTGGAATCAAACACATTTAACTCATCAAATTTCTCATAGATTTCAAAAAATACAATCATTTCGTTTTTAGTTAAAGAGACTACCATCGAAATGGAATGAAATACTAATGAATTATAGGTATGAATGTTGTTATTTAGGATTTTAGTATATAAAACAAGTTCCTTAACCGTCTGAATTTTGTTAATAATTTCAAAAGTCTCCTGAAGATTGGTTTTTTTTGATTTGAGATAGTTTGATAACTTCACAAACTTCTGAAGATAATCTTTGTCTATTTCAAGAATACCTTTTTCCAGTTTTTTTAAAAGTACATCGAAATCATCAGATTGAATTACATCTATAATCCCATTAGTGTCTTTATCTAATTTATTGAAGAGTGTTTCTTTCTTCTTTTTTAATTCGTCTAATCGTTTTTCCTCTCTTAATTTTTTGGTCATGTAAACCTTTGATTGATTGTCTCTGAGTTCTTTAAGGTCATTCTCATTTTGATTTTTCAGCTTTGCAAATAGTTCAGAATACCTACTTTTTAAAGTACATAAATTTTTGTACAACTCAATATCTGAAGAGTGTATCAAAAGATTTTCATCAATAATGTTATTGATTTTATAAGTTGTCTCTACAACCTCGTACTTTTTAAACCCCAAGAAACTCGATTTAAAAATAGAATTAAGTATTTTTATTCTAACTGTATTCTTTATCGTAGCTTTTTGACGGTATCCACTCATTCCATTACTATGAGAAGGATGAGTATCATCAATCGATAATAATATACTCCCCCCTAAACTTTTGTAGGTTGTAGTATGACCATCATTAGTGGGGTTGGTGAACTTAGATTTATTGTTATCAATAAACTCATAAAAGGTTGTCTTTAGACTATCTCGTTCAAGTTGTCCAATTGTTTTCATTATGATTTCATGTTTTAGTTGAGTTCTCTGGGTCTTCCCTGGAGGATTACATTGCAAAGGTAATCAATTTCATAATCTATATAAAGTGTTCTGATTAAATGGGATTTGACACTCTCAAGTGTTACTCCAGTTCAATAGTCATCATTGAGTGGTCACTAAACTTATCTTCTCTGTGAGAATGTGTGTAATAACAGTCTTTTATATGTTTTTTTAATCCTGAACTAACAAAGATGTGGTCAATTCTAAATCCATTACCCGAATTGCTAAACCGGGAGTATTCTCTTTTCTCTCCGTGAAGGTGTCGAAAGAGAGGGAAGAAATAATAAAATCAATAGTGAGTTGTATTGAAGAGAAAGGGATGTCATTACAACAAACTTGTGATTTTCTAAATAAGAACAGATTAATACCCATCAATGGTGGAAGGTGGTATAAGAGTAAACTATCCTCCTTCTATAGAACTAATCGTGAATACTCCCCAAAGTAAAAGGGGGTAAGAAAGTTGGTTTGTTTGGGATAATCTCTTACGGTGGAGTAAGTCACTCGCAGGTATGCATTAATCATCGGAATAATTTTTTTCTGGGCGGCATTGCTGCTGCTTTATGATTCCCACACCCTGGTGGTTTACAGCAGCAGATCTTTTGCTGGCATACATTCCCATGGCTTTATTGGCAGAATATCTCTATCAAGAATTGGTAAAGCCATAACGGTATAATTTATGTAGCTTTGTCTGTATGATTTTGCGGTGGATGTTTTTATGGTTGGGCTGTGTTACTGCAGTAAATCTGCATGCTCAGTGTATTTCCGGAGACTGCACATCGG
>VGLO01000087.1 GCA_016866675.1 Candidatus Staskawiczbacteria bacterium
CAGCAAGTTCATACAACCCTCAATATAATCAGGAACCTTTAAAAAACTTTCTGAAAAGTAGCGGGATAACTTATTTGCATTTTGCTGAAGAATTTGGTGCAAGACACACTGACCCTGACTTACTTGACGATGAAGGAAAAGTTGATTTTACAAAAGTTAGAAAGTCCTGGGCATTTAAAAATGGAGTAGAAAGAATTTGGCAAGGACTAGACAAAGGTTTTATAATATCATTAATGTGTTCTGAAAGTGAACCTTTAGACTGCCATAGGTTTTCAATGGTTTCAATTGCACTTGACAAAGATGGATTTGAAGTTAAACATATTATGAAAGACAAATCCATTAAGACAAATGCTGAACTTGAAAGCCAATTGCTAAAGAAGTATGACAAAAAATTACCAAAGCCTGATATGTTTAATCCAAACGTATCATTGGACGACCAATTGAAGGAAGCATACCGACTAAAAAATAAGGAAATAGGATTTTCACCATATTCAAAACAACCACAAGAAGAAAATTATGATTAAACTTTATACAATTGGGTTTACAGGTAAAGCCGCAGAAAAATTCTTTAACCTTTTAAGAGACGCAGGTGTAAAAAAAATTGTGGATACACGAATAAATAATGTGTCACAATTAGCTGGTTTTGCAAAAGGCTCAGACCTCAAATTCTTTGCAAAGGAAATCGGAAATATGTCTTACGAGCATAATATAGATTTTGCCCCGACAAAAGAATTATTATCAAGGTATCGGGATAAAAAAATGACGTGGATAGAATACGAAAATGAATATCTGAATTTGCTTGATATGAGAAAGGTGGCACAAAAAACAGATATTGAAAAACTACACGAACATTGTTTATTATGCAGTGAACATACACCTGAAAAGTGCCACAGAAGATTATTAGCTGAGTATTTACAGCACGTAAATGGAGAAATTGAAATTATACATCTCATAAAATAATTTAATGGAAAACGAATCAACAATAAATGTTCTTCGGAAATTTAATTCTAATAAACACTTTGGCAATCCGTTTATTGCAGATGTATCAATTAAGGATTCTGTATTGGCTTATATCGAATGGCTTACTAGTGATAAATATGCCACAATAGAACCAGAACGAAGGCAATGGATTAAAGAACAACTATACTTAGGGAAATTAAAATATAAACCAATATCTTATCATAGGGAATTTGGAGAACCAACTCATGCTACAGCTTTAGATTTTCTAATTAATAAGCATAATTGATTAAGATAGTAAACTCTATTAAATGTTTGTAGAATATAAATATAAAACTGATTATAAAATAATTGAACAAACAATTATTAAAGATAGTCATTTAGTCATGCTTTGTGAAGCATTTTATAGTGATAGTTGGTTTAATTCAGAGGTTTTTATTATATTGTGGGATATTGATAGAAGAGGAATTGAATTGCTTAAGAAAAACATATTTAATTTTGATAATGCAGAGCAAATATCTACAAGAAAGGGAAGGTGTTTTTATTTAGTTGATAGCGATATAATATTTATTTCAATAGATTTAATAGACAACAGAAACGGTGATAGTAAATATAAAGGAACTCATTATATATTAATTGATAATAATAACAAATCCATAATTTCAAGAGGTGTCTTAAAGGAAGAATTATTTGAAAATGCGAGATTTGTAGGTCAAAATAATTGCGTTAATATTTTATCTAATTTACCCAACGATTTCATATTAGTTGATACATTAGGAAATGTTTCTGTCAAACCAAACGACATCATAATAATTGATTCTTTAGGTGATATTTCAGTTTCTCATGTAAATCGAGAATCAGGGATTGATAATATAATTGCCTATGACCAATTTCAAAATTCTTTATTTGGTTTTACTAAAAATGAAAATGGAATAATTGAATTAATTAAATATAATCATAAAACTAAAACTAAGAATAAAATTGAAATCGGAGAATTCAGCGACTCAATTTTTGAATTAGATTTTCCAAATCTAATTGGAAATGTATACACTGTTTCCATATCAAATTCTTCCTTCGATTACAACAGTAAGTATAAAAGAATAGCGACATTTAAAAAAGATGAGAATAGCATTTTAATATTTAATTCTGAAACACTTGGTTTTATAATGGCATTAAAAATGCCATCACATCCAAGTGGAAAAGAAGATTTTGGGTTTCAAAAATTGCATTTTTCTTCATGTGGAGAACTTTTAATTGTAACTGCTTTTGACTTATATGAAGATGTGGCCTATCCGCATTTTTGTTTTCGCCTCCCTAGTTTTGAGAAAATAGACTTTCTTTTCCCTGAATCATTATCAACGGTAAAGACTTCAAATTACATTATGACAATAGGTGATGATAGAGGTAGCAACCTTTACTATAATGAGCACATA
>VGLO01000088.1 GCA_016866675.1 Candidatus Staskawiczbacteria bacterium
TTTAGTGAGTGATTCAGCGTAGTGAGTTTTCTATGTTTCTCTGGATAAGAGGAAATAGCAACTTCAGGTAGGGCCGGAAAACCTGATAAAATTGAGGTATGTCCAATCTCTGATGTTGTATTTGTGGCATAAATATTTGAAAAAAGAAGACCATCTTTTACCAAACGGTCAAAATTTGGTGTTGCCCCTTTTGTATCGCTCATGCATCCGATTGCATTTGCACTCCATCCCTCCAAAATAATTAAAACAACATTAGGTTTCGAGTTCAGCAAAATGTTTGTTGAGTCAAGGTGATTTTTTTGGTATAAGTTTTTACTTATTGAGTCAGCTTCTTGAGGATCAATGTTTGGCACTAAATCTTCCAAATCGGAATTTATGTAGAGCAGGTAACTGTTTGCAAAGAAATAAGTAGAATTAATACTAATATCATTTAACTTAAAGTCCTCGCTGTAATATGCTGAATCAATGTTAATGGGTATCTGTTGCCAGCCACCTCTTGCAAATAAGAATGATAATCCCACTAAAAAAATACTCAGAAAAATAGAAAAGAGTGAATCCCATTTTTTTTTGAGAAATTCCATCACCAGAATCCGTTTGACAAACAAATACCTAAAAAAGATAAACCCAATTGTAAATTCTGATAATGACAGTAATAAAAACCAGAAAGTGGATAAATTATCGACCGTTCGAACAACTTCATTCCCATTAAATAAGTGTATGAATACTTTTGAAGTTAGTTTGTGTTTCCACTCAATATAGGCAATAATCTCTCCGGCATGAATTGAACACGAGATCGCTAACTCTATTAAGACAATACTGTAGAAAATCCATTTTATATAGGATGATGGAAATATGCAAAGTGCAGAAAAAATTAATGTTGGGATCACAGTTAAAAACGCAGCCGTAGCTAAATCCAATCGAAAAGAATAAATAAATACGCCTAAAAGTTCTGGAAATTTATCAAAAACATCGGGATTCAAGAGGATGAACACAATGCGTTGTATATCAAAAACTAAAATCCAAAAGATGAATAGTGCAATGAAAGAAATAAGGATAAGTCCTGGGATTCGCCATTTTTTTTGACGTAAATCAGAAAGTTTTCTTGAAATATTTATCAATTATTTAATTTCAACCGTTAAAAATAAATCTAATTGAGTTATAAAATCCTCCACAATAATACTATATTCAATACACTGAAATCCATTCAGCAATGAGCTATTCAATTCAAAAGTAAGGGTTGATTCTTCTCCGGCTGCAAGGAAAGTTTTATTGGTATGAATGTTTAAGAAGTTGTTTGGGTTATTAATTTTGAAGTTGACCTTGCGAGAGGAATTATTTTTAATTTTTTGACTACCTTTAATTAATTCGCCCTGTTTTTTTACTCCTACCGAATAAACGCTTTCCTCTGCTGATATTGGGAACTCAGTATTAACATAATCATAAATAACCTCTTCAATATGTATTTTTCGCTCAACAGCTGCGGCCCTCGAAAACACTGAATTTTTTTGATCGTAGTAATCATCACTTGTTTTTTGATTTGCCAAAAATTCTCCAAAGGGAGCATTAATAAAACTCAATTTACCCCCATTTTTTGCAACGTTATTGATATAAGGTAAAAATTCACCACCATCCGTCTCTTTGAAATAATTAATTAGTGATGATATTCTCCGCTTCGTTAAATTGACATTGTATTCAGTTTTTGCTAGAGGACTCGCGAGTCCATTTATCCTGAGCGTTATTTTATGACCTAATTTTAATTCTTTCAAAACTAAAGCTTTAAATTCCTCTAAATCACGCATTCCCTTATCAACATAATTGATGAAAAAATCATCCAGTTCGTTTATTCTATTGTCAGCAATTGCACCGGTTAAACCTTTGGAAACTTCTTTTTTGTAGAGTGGAAAGTTAGATTTGTATATTGAATAGGAATTTAAATAATTCAATTTTGTTGTAGTTGCAGTTGTTTTGGCATCTGGTTCGTCGTTTTGAAAATATAATGTTACTGGAAGTTTTTTACTTATTTTATCGCCAGTTGTTGTGGTATCAGTAATTGGTTTAGGATAAGAAACAAATATGTCGCTACAACAAGTGGGGATTTTTGAAAAATAAGAACCTACCCTGTTTGAAGAAATATATGCAGTATCATTATGCTTGAAAAAATACTGATCATTTGCCGAACTATTAATTGGAAGTCCTATGTTTACAGGAGATTTAAAGATAAGCTCATTATTTTTAGCTTCAAGGGAGGTGTAAAAAATATCTGTTCCGCCAAAGCCATTGTGCCAAGAGGAGGAGAAATATAATTTATTTTCTTTAGCGTCAAACCAGGGTGTCAATTCCCCATCAATCGTGTTAATTTCTTTTATATTTCGTGG
>VGLO01000089.1 GCA_016866675.1 Candidatus Staskawiczbacteria bacterium
AAATCAAGTCATTGGATGTGGTATATTTTTCCACAATATAAAGGATTAGGATATAGCTCAACAGCACAAAAATATGCAATTACTGGTGTTGAAGAGGCTTCAATGTATTACAAACATCCTATTTTAGGAAGAAGACTTATCGAAATCACAAATGCTTTTTTTAAAATAGAAAATAAATCTGCTTATGAAATACTTGGTGACCCTGATTGCCTTAAAATGAAATCTTGTATGACGCTTTTTAAAGCTATACAAACTGAATCAGAAATTTTTTCTCAAGTGATTAATAAATACTATTCAGGATCTGAATGTTCTAGAACTATTTCACAAATAAAATTATTATGAAATGCATTAAACTCCTAATAGGCATTTCGGCTTTTGTTAGCAATTACAGTTTTGCTCAAGATTCTATTCAGACTGATAGTTTGAAGACGTTAAAGGAAATTATTATAACTTATCAAGCCGACAAACTGACTCCCATAACCTTTCAAAACATTTACTCAAAGGATATAGATGCAAAATCAACGGGGCAAGAACCATCATTTTTACTTTCGGAAACACCATCAATAACGAACTATTCTGATGCAGGAAATTCGCAAGGTTACTCTTATTTAAGGTTAAGGGGAATTGATCAAACGAGAATTAATATGACACTTGACGGAGTTCCACTAAACGAACCTGAAGACCAAGGGGCTTATTTCTCAAATTACCCCGACATTCTTAATTCGGTAAGCAAAATTCAAATCCAGCGTGGCGTAGGAACATCAAAAAACGGAGTGGCAAGTTATGGTGGTAGCGTTCAATTATTTTCTCCAAATCTTGCTGACTCAACTAAATCAACTTTTGGTTTAGGTTATGGTTCGTTCAACAGCTTTCGAGTTTTTGGCGAGTACAACAGCGGTGTAAAAAACAAAAAAGCACTTTATGTTAGAGCATCACAAATTTACTCGGACGGGTATAAATATAATTCTTCCAATAATTCACAATCCATTTTTTTAAGCGGTGGACTTTTTCGCAAGAAATCAATTTGGAAGCTCAATTTTTTGTTAGGTCATCAGCAGAATGATATGGCTTGGCTTGGTGTTTCAGATTCTTTAATTGCTATTGACAGAAGAACAAACGCCAATAGCCAACAAGAAAAAGACAGGTTTTTTCAAACACTAACACAATTAAAAAATTCTTGGCAAATAGGCAATTCATCATCACTTGAAACAAGCATATATCATACTTTCCTAATAGGCAACTACGGCTTTGACTTTAATAATTTCTTAGGTTTACCATCAACTGAAGAATTATACAATTACGACTTTGAATCCAATCTTGTTGGTTTTTTCAGTAATTATACTTTTTCTAAAAAGCAATTTCATTTAATATCAGGACTTCACGGAAATACATATAACCGCCAGCACACAGGAAGTGAAAAAACATTAGGACAACTTTACCAAAACGATGGATATAAGAGCGAAATAAGTGCTTTTTCAAAAGCAAATTACACGTTCAAAAGGTTTACGTTTTTTGCTGATTTACAATATCGTTATGTAAATTTTGATTATAAAGGTTCTGTTGCTTTACAAAAATTGGATTGGCATTTTATCAATCCCAAAGCAGGTTTTAGTGCAACGATAAATAATAATTCAATAGTTTATTACAGCGTAGGCTACACAGGACGTGAGCCAACAAGAAACGATATGTTTGGCGGAAATGACGATTTATTAGCCGACAGTTTAGGCAATGCCATTTTATTCAATACAAAACCTGAATCAGTTCTTAATCACGAATTAGGTTTCAGGTTTCAAAAAGAAAAATTGAATGTTAATGTGAACCTTTACTATATGGATTTCCAAAACGAAATTGTATTGGACGGAAAATTTGGACCAAATGGTTTAGCTCTTACAAACAATGTTGAACAGAGTTATAGAGCAGGACTTGAATTAAGCATTAATTACAAGATTACAAAGCATTTTTCGCTTATAAACAATTCATCATTCAATTACAGTAGTATAACTGAACAAACTGAAACATTTAGTCCAATACTTACGCCACCAATCATAATTAATCAGGAGGCCGTTTTTTCGAAAAATAATTTTACAATAGCATTGTCTGGGAGATACCAACATCAGTCATTTATTGACTTTGCCAATGAAGAAAAAGTAAATAGTTATTTTCTATTGAATAGTAGAGTGAGCTACAACTTACACGGATTTCAATGTTCAGTATTTTTGAACAACATCACTAATGCCAAATATTTTAACCAAGGATATGTGGATTTTGACGGTAGTAACATGTATTTTGTACAAGCACCAACAAATTTTTACGCTTCAATTCAGTATAGTTTCTAATGACATTATTCGACATAAACAATATCGCTTACG
>VGLO01000090.1 GCA_016866675.1 Candidatus Staskawiczbacteria bacterium
GTGTGGGGGAAAGTATTTCGCAAAATTCGCTTCGCGTGCTTCCTGATTTTTTGGCGGGATTTTGGCGGGGCGGGTAACTAGAAAAATACCTCATAAAATGATAAAATCATTTTATGAATCTTACAGAGCCATACAAAGGTCATGCTGGTGTAGAATATATTTTTGAATATTCGGACGCGGACTCGTTTTCTGAAATAGAAACTACTGGTAGATGCAAACAGACATATGCTGTTTGTTTTTATGATAACCAAATGGTTATTGGATATGGTGGAGCAAAAAAATCTTGGGGGTTAATCGGAGGAACTATCGAAAAAGGAGAAACTCTTGAGCAAACATTGCGACGAGAAATAAAAGAAGAATCGAACATGGAAATATTATCTTTTATGCCGATTGGCTATCAAAAAGTTATCGACACTAGAGATAATAGTTTTATATACCAGCTCCGTTATGTTGCCATTGTAAAACCTTTCGGCCCTTTCGTTTCTGATCCTGCTGATGCGATAACTGAAATAAAACTTATTGACCCAAAGGATTATAAAAAATATTTTGATTGGGGAAAGATTGGAGACAGGATAATGGAAAGGGCTTTAGAGTTAAAATCTCAACTAAAATAATTTATGAAACAAGCTATAAAATTCACAGCTTTATTTGTTAAAGACACACAGGAATTATTAAATAAATTTCCCCCTAAACATAAAAAGGTTTTTGGTCATCATTCAACGATTGAATTTAAGCCACAAAACTTAGATGGTTTGGAAATTGGCAAAGAACAAGAGATAAGGATTATAGGTCGTGCCTCCGACGAATTTGGAGATGACCTTTTAGTCGAAAATGTTAAATCAAAAAATAAATATCCACATATAACTCTATCTCGTGATGAAAATGCTCCTCCTCTTTATTCAAAAATATTATTTGAAAAAGCAGTGGGTTCTAAAACAATAGAATATTTTAACAATGAGAGCGTTAAGGTTATTGAGGGATATTCTGATTTTAATAATAATATTTTTCTTTAAAAAATAATTTTATGACACAAAAAGACGTTATTGATCTATATAGAGAATTAGATAATGCTGGAATTAAAATTTGGATAGACGGTGGCTTTTGTGTTGATGCGCTATTAGAAAAACAATTAAGACCGCATAATGATTTAGATATTGCAATTCAATGGAAAGACGTTTCAAGTTTAAAAGAAATTTTATCAAAACAAGGATATAAGCAAATTAAAGAAGATAGTCAATGGAACTTTGTTTTAGGTGATGAAAAAGGACATGAAATTGATGTCCATGCTTTTGTTTATGATCAGAATGGAAAAGTTGTAGACGGAATTATGTATCCTACTGAATCACTTAGTGGTCATGGTGTTATAGAAAGTCAATCAGTAAATTGCATATCACCAAAAGACATGGTTGAATTTCTTGCTCCTTGGATTAGCAAATGGCCAGATAAATATTTGCCAGCAGTATCTATGTTGTGTGAGAAATTCCAAATAAAATTACCAAAAGAATACACAGAATACAAAAAATAATTTTATGATTAAACCCATCATTCTTGCAAAAGGAAATTTCCAACCAAAAGATTTAATAACAACAGTTAGCGAATCTAATAGAAGAATTGACCCGACTAGAGAAAATCAGCTGGACGCTCTTTGGATAGAAAAAGAGAGAAATGCAAAGGAAAAAGGGAAACTTATTTACAACGGACTTTCTTATCGGTTAAACAGTTTAAAAATTGAAAATAATAAATTGATTTTAGATTTTGGAATTTTTGATTTCAAAACTAGAGAGTGCTTGCCTGAAACACAAAATTATTACGAAACTACCGAAGAATTTTGGCGCAAGGGATGTCATACTCTCGCCACAGTTAAAACATCTGACGGAAAATATTTAATGGTTGAGCTTTCTGGAAAATCAATGAATAAAAACCCAACTGATTTTTTGGGAGGTATAATGGAAACAGAACCAGCAATAAAATCTGGTAACGATATTTTTAACTCGTTATACAAAGAATTGGAAGAAGAAGCATTTATTTTCGAAACGGATATTGCTGGTTCTGTTTTAAAAATGGTTTATATCAATGGCAATACAAATGTTGGTTTTTATTTTGAGGTTTTATTAAAAATTACTTCAGATCAAATACAAAAAACGTTTGACGACCAAACAAAAGAAATTGATATTAAATCTCTAAAAGTTATGTCTCGCTCAGAATATATCAATGTGTTAGAAAACCACAACCCTAATAAACAATTTTTAGCGAAGCAAATAGAGATTTAATAACCTCTTTTAGATTTTAAGCCCGCCCCGCCAAAATCTCGCCAAAAAATCAAGAAGCACGCGAAGCGAATTTTGCGAAATACTTTCCCCCACA
>VGLO01000091.1 GCA_016866675.1 Candidatus Staskawiczbacteria bacterium
AAGATTTAGCGAAAAAAAGGTTATCTAGTCGTAAGTCAAAGTAGTTAGTCAGAATTATCTATAAGTGATTTATTGATTTAATCTATTTTTCTCAATCTTTTCTCTCAATTTACTTTATCAAAGTATCTTTTTAAGTTTATGAATTTTTTAGAATAAATATAGGGCCTTTTTCTAATTGCTAATTTGTCTATGCTTGTCCAGTATTATAGTTTATTATTGATCCAAATAAGGCTTGCAATCAACCCTATTATAAACAATATTTCTCCTAAAATTGATGAGATCTTAGGTATATTTGCTATTGCATTTCCTGTAATGTTGGGAGATGAGAATAGAAAGCTTAAAGATAGGCTCCCTACAGCTAGAACTGCTGCTGCTTTGCCTTCAAGACCGTGCCACTTTCCTTTACTAAGTTTTCTTAGCCTGTCTATTTGTCTTCTGCAATTGTTAGACTCATTCCTATATTTTGTTGCTTCTTTTTCTGGAATATCTTCTACTTTACTGAGTGTATCATAAATCTTTACTGCGGATTGATAGCTCTTTATTGCGTCTTTTATATCTCTCGCTGCAAGATAGTCTCTTGCTGCTTCTGTAAACATATTTGCCCCATCTTTATTTTAACCAAGAACTCCTGATGTTGCTTCGTGAAATTTTGCATTGATTTCGTTGGTTTTTGCATTTGTTCCGTGATAAGATTTATAGGCTCTAGGGTCATTCTTTTTTAACCATCTTAACTCTCTTACCATGATGTTTGCTTGTTTCTATTCTTTTAAAGATTTTTACAAATGCTTTTAAATTGTTTTTGACTTAGAATATTATGGGTAAAGGAGTATTTGGTTTGCTTGCAATATCATGGATATTATTGTTTTTTATTTCTGTTGCATCTGCGCAATCTAATATTGAAGGTCAGATTGAAGGAGCTGTTGAGGGCTTAGAAAACAATGTTACGAAGATAAAAGAGTTTACTGAAAAAGACAAGTGGGAATTTATAGGATTACAATGGAAAGAATTTTTACTTAAGAATAAAATGATTGCCGGCATTGATGCTTTCTTTACAAAGATAAATATTGTTTTTGTTGTGCTTTTTGCTCGTGACTGGAGTATTTCTCTTGAAATGTTTTTTGTTTTTATGTTGTGGGTCTTTACTTTGATTTCTTTGTATGGTTATTTTTCATTTTTTAAGTCTAATTTAATTCGCTGGCTTTCTTGTTTTGCAGGAGTTATTATTCTGGCACAAGTACGTGTTTTTTATTATATTTCTTTTGGATTAAATAAAATTTTGCTTTATAAAAGCAGTTTATGGTGGAGGTCCCTGACTTTTATTGTTTGTACTGGGTTAATCGTATTATATTTTATGATTAATAAGGTTATTAGCAAGAAACTTGAGCAGATTAGGGAGAAGAATTTGCAGCTTGAAAAGGATCTTAAGGTTCAGAAAGTAGAGGCTTTTCAGGAAGGATTAATAGAGGGAGAAGGTAAAGAATAGTTTAATTCTATCCTTTTTAGAATTCATCTTTATTTTTTTAGTTCGTTTATATTGATAGATTGGTTTGATATAAAAGTTCTTGCTATTAATCATTTATTTTTTGGCTGTTCTTTCAGCTTCTGCCGCTGCTTCTGCTTGTGCTTTGGCGTAGCCAATGCCGTATCCACTTTTTACACCCAGCTCTTTATATTTTTCTCTTTCTGAATTTTGTATCCATTTTTTAAGCAATTTTTGAAATAGGGCGAAAAATAGCATTATTGCGGTTATTGAAAGGAAAAGGAGCCCAGCAGACCAATCTTTTAGGAATGATATATAGGAACCAAAATCCACAAAGAAATTTGCAACTGTTACATATACCCCAGTTATTGCAGTTATTATATTTATTGCAAATGCACCTAACCATCTTTTTGCCGTATTGTCAAAAAAAGGCATTGTCTTGAGAATCTCGCTTAAAAGCAATAATACCCATGCCCATATTGCAATAAGAAGAATAAATGCAGAGATTGTTATATCATTTTTAATGCCGAAGATTATTCTTGCAACTATCTGAACATTTTCAGGAAGCTTGAGATTATTCTCTAACTTCTCGTCTATTTTAGGGGTTGGGTCTTTTAGTATTTGTTTATCTATATTTAGGGTATTATTTCCCGCATCGTTTGCCTCTGCTGCAACTATTTGGATTAAAATAATTGAAAGCAGAATTATTAAATAGGTTCTTTTCATGAATTGATTTAATTCTTTTTTAATATAAATGTTTGTTTCGAGAAATGTTTATAAATGATGATGATTTGAGTTAATACATGAAGAAATTAGGTGTTATTGTTTTACTTTCGCTTTTTGTATTTGGTGGTTTGGCTG
>VGLO01000092.1 GCA_016866675.1 Candidatus Staskawiczbacteria bacterium
TTCAGCAAGGAGCATCATTTTTTGGAGTGCAATGTATTGTTGTAAGCATTGATGCTAAAAGAAATTCACAATCTACCTATGAATGTGTAAGTCATAGTGGAAAAGTTGCTACCGGTAGAGATGTAGTTAAATGGGCGCAGGAAGTAGAGCGTTTAGGGGCAGGAGAAATTTTGCTCACTTCTGTGGAATATGATGGCTCAATGATGGGATATGATATTGAACTTATTAAATTGGTTACTTCAGCAGTTTCAATACCGGTTATTGCATCAGGTGGAGCAGGTAATTATGAGCATATGCGTCAGGCAATTCAAGAAGGAAAAGCAAGTGCGGTTGCAGCAGCAAGTATCTTTCATTTTACTGAGCAAACTCCTTTAGGAGCAAAAAAACATCTTAAACAACATGGTATTCAGGTGCGGTTGTAAAAAATTTTTCTACAAAGATAGCAATGAACCCACTATGTTATGCAGGGAATAAAATATGGGAATATTCTACGCAAAGAAAAAAGCAAATAACAACCGGGAGTTTCATCAATCCTTACAAGAATTTATTTCACGTTATTCTAAAGCAATCCCGAATATGCCTGTAGTAATATTTTGGGAAATGGGTGGGTATCCTTTAATTTTAGAAAAAAATGCGATTATTGCGCTTGCGCTCAAGCTTCGAGGTATTGATTCTTGTTTTATTATTTGTGACGGAACTGCCCGCATTTGCATGCGAAGCGAATTAAAAGATACTCAAAAAACAGCGGCATCGCAGGTGAACTGTAAAAAATGTTGGCAACCTATGGAAAAAATGGCTGCACGGTATGGAATTTCTCTTTATAGAGTGGGGATATTTATTTCCTTTCTTTCACGTTATAAGTTTTTACTACTTTCAAAGAAGCCTTCTATAGATGAAATGCTTGTCTATAAATATTATGATGTTTCAGTTGGCGAACTAGCTTGGAATTCAACAAATCGATTTTTTAAATTAAGAGCGGTAGTAACAGCAGCGACCATGACTAAAGAGCAAATGGATATATTTAGGCGTTATTTTTATGCAGCATTGGTGAATACAGAAGCCGCCTATAATGTTATAAAAAAAAAGAAGCCGCTTGCGGTTTTTACTTCGCATGGATTTTATGTAGATTATGCACCAATTATGTTTGTTGCGCACAATCAACATATTAATTCGCTTTCATGGACAAGCGGTTTTAGAGATTATTATCATTATTATTCGTCAGCGAAAAAATCAAATCTTTTAGGACATCGATGGATAAGCGAAAGCGCGTGGTCTGAACGTAAAAAAACACCTTTGTCTTTATCTGAAACTGCTAGATTAGACAAGTTTATACAAGATCGCTGTATTGATAATAAAAGTCGAGATATTATTAAAAATAAAAGTGTAGGATTGACTGCACTTAAAAAATTTCTACATATAGATAATAATTTTCCAATAGTATGCTTGTTTGCACATTTAAATTGGGAATCAAATATAGATAGTTCGTATATGTTATTTGAGTCAGCAAATGAGTGGCTTATTGAATCTATTAAAAAAATGAAGGATATTACCAATGTTAATTGGCTTATTAAGATTCATCCAACATTAACAATTGATGGAGAATCTTTTACGAGCGATGATGATATGATTTTAAAATATTTTTCACAATTACCTTCTCATATAAAGGTGATATGGTCGAATACTCGGATAAATAATTATGATCTTTATCAGCTCATATCTATGGGAATTACATTATTTGGTACAGTAGGAACAGAGCTTCCATTATTTGGAAAACCTATATTAACAGCTGCTATGGCTCATTTTGGAAATAAGGGGTTTTCTTTTGACCCTGTTACTAAAGAAGAGTATTTTGAAATATTGGCAACGGCTGCGGATATTAAACCTTTAACTTCTGCGCAAGTTGAGTTAGCACGCCAATATGCATATTCATATTTTTTTCAACGACAAATTCCGCTGCCTGTAATTAATTTTGCTAAAGGCCATTGGGGAGGGTTAGATCTAGATAAGATAGAACAACTTTTGCCTGGTAATAATCCTATCATTGATAAAATATGTCAGGCGGTGATAAATGGATACGAAATTATCTTAGACGAGAAGACTATTGCTACATTAGAAAAAACTCTATCATCTGTATAAAAGATTAGGAAAAGTAGCATGCAAAAAAATGTATTAATCGGTTATGATCCACACGGTCTTGTATATGATACAGGCGATTTGGTAGTACGAGAAATCACCCCTGCATATTCAGTTGCAGCACAAGAAGTGTATCAACTCTATAAAAAGTATAATCTTGTGACAAAGGG
>VGLO01000093.1 GCA_016866675.1 Candidatus Staskawiczbacteria bacterium
CCATTCTCTTGTTCCAGTAATTGTTCCAGCATCAGCAAATGTTCCATCAGAACACACAAGCACTTCATTATAATTAAAGATTGAAGGAATTTCATGTTTGTATGTCTGTATTTGTTTAAACGCAGAATCCATTTTATTTTCCTCTCCAGCAAATGGATTCTTTAATTCAATAAGTCCAAGAGGTAATCCATTAACGAAAACCAAAATATCTGGCCTTCTATGTTTCTCCCCTTCAATAATTGCATATTGATTAACTACCAAAAACTCATTTTCTTCAGGATTATCAAAATCAACAATCCACAATATATCATCCTTAATTCCTTCTTTTGTTCTATATTGAACAGGAAACCCTTCTGTTAGGTATTTATGAAATTTCTCGTTTCCAGCAACAATTTCTTTTCCACCAATTCTAACAATATCTTTAACCGCAAGTTCTATTGCCTCATGAGGAATAACTGGATTTATTTTCTTTAATTTCTCAGTTAATCTTCCAACAAGAACCACATCATCCCATCTTTTTCTTTCTGGTTTAGGTCCATCTGGAGCAATTTCACTTCCATGCACATATTCATATCCCAAATCTCCTTGGAGTATTTCCAATGCTGCATCTTCAATATCTTGTTCAACAATTCTCGACATTTTCGTATATTTAAGGGTTTTTGAGTTTATTTAAGGGTTTTTAGTTGTTGGGTTTTATGCAAGCCATAACTTTTTAACCCTCCTTGCAAATTCTTCCTGTTTTTTATAAATCAAGTCTAAATTATTCCTATATCTTTCATTTAGTCTATTTACTTGTTCTTCTCCTACCTTAACATTGCATTGAGAACAGATATAATCCATAGTTCCAACAGGGGACACAAAAAATGATTCAAAAGCTACTTTACCATCATTAGTAATATTAGCAATTCTGCCGTGAGGACAAATATTTTTTAGTTGATCTATTTTTATCTTTCTTCGATTCTCAAGGTATCTATTCAAGTTAAATTTAAATGTAAATCTTATTGCTATTGCTCCAATAATCATCAAAATTATTATTTGATAAAATTCCATCTTATTTTACCCTTATCTCCCCATTCATTAGTTTAGGAAGAAGAGAATCTCTGATTTGAGATAATTTCTTAGATTCAATAATATTTTCTGAAACTTTAAACATTAAGTAGCTAGCCATTTTCTCAAAAGTCTCTAAAGTCTTTTTATCTGGACAATAAAATGCAAAATTTAGAATAGCATCTTCAGGAAGTGCAAGGACTGTTGTCCCAGTAGCAAAGCCCTTAGTTCTCTCCTTATATTCCGGAGTTTGAAGCAAGTAAGATAAAAAGTATTTAGGCAATGTATTTTTAGGATTTTTATTTCTTATAGCATAAATGTGGTGTGTGAATAAGATTTTATCATTACACAAATGAGAAGGAACTATTAAACAACTACCAAGAACTTCTCTTTTTTGAGTAATATCTGTATTGGCGATTATTAAATCTCCTGGCTTAATCAAATTTTTTTCTTTGTATTCTCCTGTATAGAATTTTATTCCTTCATCTCTAAAATGATTGTTTTTAGCAATATTTCCCAAGTTTATCATAGGAATTCCTTTTTCACTCAGTCCGCTACCTTTGTAAGATAAACCTCTTTCAACAAAAATAAAATCAGCTAAAGTCTTAACTTCCCACCCCTCACGTTCAGGATTATCAACAAACCACTTCTTAAATAACGCCTGCCCAATAGCCTCAAGAGTTTTGTTCATTTGACTGTTTAGTTCTATTTTTGCGTCAAGGTCTGAAAGAATCTTTGCGATTGAGCGTTGTTCGGATATGTCTTTAGGAAATACAATTGGAAAGTTTTCAAAATCCCTTTGATATAAATGAGGTATTACCGAACCTTCTTTTCTCGTCTCAATTAACCATCTAAATATAGGGGATTTAAAATAATGAAACAAGAATTTTTGATCAATTTTTCCAGAAATGCTACGTATAACAAAAATGCCTGATGCCACACTAGTTTTCTCAGGCAAATAGTCCACGAAAGCAACCTTGCCAATTGTTCCATCTTTAGTCATCACAATATCGTTTACTTTAAGTTGGATTTCAGGAGATTCTTCATATCTCCATTCAGGAACTCTTTCACATTTAGACCAATCCATCCTATCACCTTGTATTTGAGTACCATTTATTATTAGAATACCACTTCCATCTTTTAAGTACTCAGACTTTTGTAATCCTTTCCAACCAATTCTACCCTTTATGTAAAGATGATTGCTTAAATAGTCAACCTCCCAGTCTTCAGGGATTTTTCCT
>VGLO01000094.1 GCA_016866675.1 Candidatus Staskawiczbacteria bacterium
AAGTGGACATAAGTGTGACTAAACAAAGTTATACTTAAAAACCATAAATTGCTTACAATGAAAGAAAAAGAACCAAAAAAGGCGGAGGCGGTTATCAAGGATTTTCGCCGAAGAACAAAATGTAAATTTAGCACTTCTGCCCCCATTTTGCCAAACCCCTGTTGGCAGCTGGCATACTTATGTCTTATTATTTTGCAATCCGCACTGATTTTGATTTTGTAATTATATCATTTCCTGTATGTTCACTATACCTTATTATGACATAACCTTCTCTATTCAAATCAATTTCAATTGGTTTTACGCCTTCTTCCCATTGGTTACAATGTGTTGAAAATGTTTCTACTGCATTAACCCATTTACCATTTACAAATGTCCATACGAGATAACCGCGCCAACAACTTGTAAACCATCCAGGTAATAACCCAATTTCATCCCCTCCGTTTTTATTCAAGTCTCCTTCATTTGAGGGTGTACCGTGAATACAATCCTCAACTTTTATGGAAGGTATATTTTGGTCGGAAAATTTAATATAACTAATGCAATCACCAATACAACTATTGCCGTCATCATCCATTTTCGGTTTGACTAACCACATGTAATCCAAAATACCATCACCGTTAAAATCCCCTTTTATTGCATCATTTGGTATGTTTGTCTTTACTGATTGAGTTTTTGAAAGATTTTTATCGGTAACTAAATCACCTTCTGTTACTATTTTCCAGTTTTCATCAACTTTCCTAAATATTAAGTATGATGGATAATCAATTGTCGCCTGTTTCACTGTTACTCGCTTAACGAAACTGCATTTAACTTCGGTATTGTTGATATTGACTTTTTGAATATCACCGTAAATTTGCTGGTAGAGGTCAGGATTTTCCTTGAAAATCGATAGTTTGTTTTCAATACAAGAGTTTTTGTCCATTTGAGTTCCATAGAATAAAACAGTATTGTTAAAAAGATTAGAAAATACACTAACATCTTTTGATGAGTGTGCTTTATTCCAATCTTGAACTAAAATATTGAAATCAGTTGCGTTATTCGTTTCTGTGTTTGAATTACTGTTATTACTTTTTGTATTGCCGTTACAACTTGAAAATATGTAGGAACATAGCATTAGTCCTACGAAAATTAAATGTTTTTTTTTCATTTGCTATATGTGTTTTCTTTTTGAACTTTCATTAGTTAAATGCTTGCTGCCAACGGTTTGCGTGTAGGCGATGTTACCTTGTGTTGCGCCTGCGGCAAGGCAATATTGCTTACACGCTGTTATGGGGTGGTTTTCAGTTAAAAATATCATTTTGTAAATATCTAATCTTTTTGGAATAATTCGCCACTTTTTGAGGCCCTACCTTATATGGTTTGAATTGCGATTGAAAGGACTTTACTTTTTCAAGATCTGAATCAGCTTTATCCTCGTTTATATATGCGTTTCGTAAAATTAACTCGTACTTATCATTCGGAAGTTCTAAAATCCTTGATGAAAGACCATTTGATGAAAACACAGATGAATTATTCATGCGTTCCATTAAATCGATTGCTTCTTTTTCTGTCAAATTATTTTCAAGAACTACATAATAAACCCCCATATTCTTGACATAATACAATGATCCAATTGTCATTAAAGTAAAGAATAGAATCGTAGCAAAAATTATTTTAGCGAAAATAGTTGTGCTACTTTTTAGACTTTTATTTGATTGGGATATATTTTCTTTTTGATTTATTATTTCAACATTTGCACTAGAATTATTCTCAATATTATTCTTTTTTGATTTAGTTAAGAACAGGTGGATGATTAGCAATCCTATTAAAACAATAATCGAAAGTCCAATCAGAATTATATGGGAAACAAAACCAGTTATTACTTCTTTGATATCTTTTAGAAATAGGAAGATTGAAAAAGATACTGAAAGAATGTTGGTTTTGCTTAGACAAATCGCCTTTATTTTATTTTTCGTAATATTTATTTCTCTGTTATTCCAATTAATACACCTAATTCTCCATCAATTTCTTCAATTCCCTGTTTAGGCATGTATGCCTTTGAAATATAACCGTCTAAGAAAAGTGCGTTCGAACATCCCCTTTCTTTAAAGTATCGTGCAAAATCATAAAATGACACCTTGTTAATGGAAATAGCAAAAATTAAATCATTGTTTGGCATAATACCTACACCATTTCGGATACGAAAATTATCTGAATTTGGGTTAAATAGTTTATTAATCTCGCCATCAACAACTA
>VGLO01000095.1 GCA_016866675.1 Candidatus Staskawiczbacteria bacterium
ACAACTTCAATGAAGGCTTCGCTGAGTGGAACTTGTGGATAGGCAAAACGCTTCCAGTAGTTGCAATCCGTGAAAGTGTCGCCGTCAAATAATTTTCTGTATTTCTTGCTTGGACCAGCTACATAAATTGTACGCTGAATTGATTCTGCGAACTGAGACCCGTCGGCCTTCAAGTCCATAAGTCCTTGGTTTGTGTTATTCAATTTTACTTTAAATTCACTCATCTTTGCTCCTTGGGATGTTAAATATATTGTTATTATATTTACCTTTATTTATTGTATTGTTATTATATTTTGAAAAAATATAAATTGCAGTAAAGGCTTTTATATAAATTTTCACCAATTTCTGCGAGGGCAACAAATATATTTCTATGCCAGAGAAATTCTCTCAATGTTTGGTCTTATAAGTTTGAATTGTATCAAGTATTCATTACAATTGCCGACATACATAAGTTGTTAAAGGAACACTCATGGAAAATAACCCTGAAAAAATTAAATTGGCGAAAGAGGCGGGCCAGATTTTTTCCGATCAATTCGGTCCTGACGATATTTATAAAAGTATTTTATTCGAGGTTTTTTTAGAAGAACTAAAACTTACAAAGGAAGAAAATGGCAATACAGGAACAAATCAAGGTTTGGATTTATCTGACGAGACGTGACAAAAGTGGAGTTAGATTTTTATCGCAATTCCGAAGCAAAATGGAAATATCGCCCACACGAATCAAAAATATTGCAGACTTAAGTATCCCGACAGAAAATATTCAAAAACTAGACGAAATTATTTTTCAATCAAGATTAGAATGGGAGCCATGGATAGAGTCTGCGAATTCTTTTGATGTTATCAAAAATAAAATAAAAAAAAGAGGATATTCCAACATCCCGATTTCTTTTATCCCAGAGACCGGCAGTAACAATATCAATCTCACACCAGAAATTCATACTTCAAATTTAATTCAAACAAAGACCATGGTGAGACGGCAGGTTTAATCTGGCCTTTTCACGAACATACGGTGGATTAAAAAATCACCAGTTTCAACGCTTATTTTGAAATAGTGACCATCTACTTCCTTGATAACACCTCCGTTTTCTTGGAAGTCTTTGGCCACTTCTTTAATCCCTTCTTCGTTTTCTGCTTCCATGCGGCTCATGAGTTTCTTGATAGACACTTTTGATTCAACATACATGCCGACTAAATTTTTACGATATGGAGATTCTTCTTGTTGACCATCCATCCACTTTTTGAAGTCATCTAAATTGAATTGTACAAAGTTATCTTCATAATCACTTTTACCCATATTTAAGCCTCTTAGTTGAAAAAGGACTGTATCTCGTCCTCATTTATATATGCCGCATTTTCATATAACGAGCCACTAGAATGATCTTTTACGTATGTTTCGCTGTATTTCATAGATTTGAGCCAATATGCTGTTGCATCAATTAACCCATGAGCAATGTTTTGTTGTGGATATTGCCAGAGACCATTGTGCAATTTTTCTGATCCCGGTCGTTCTTGATCGAAACTGTCATCACAACAGAACAAAAGAATTTTCTCTGCCCCAAATTGATAACATAGTTGTAGTGCCGCACAAACAGGGTTGCGAAAATCATCTATTTTACAATTTGTTTTTTCATAAATTTTTCCATTATAATCTTCTTCACTCACTGGACAATATTTATAGATGCTGCCTTTTTCCTTATAGTTAAATAAGAATTCGTAGTTAGTTCTGGTAGATGCTATGCACTTGGGCAATCCTCTATTTTTTCGAGGCATAAATTTCATACACTCTTCATAAGGATTGTTTATCAAATAGTATGTCATATTTCTCTCAGGTGACTTCCACATTTTCAAGGATTGATTAACCCCAATAATGGCGACATCTTTTGGAAGCATCTTCATTAGATTTAAGTGCTTTTCTGAAAAATTATATCCTTCAGAGATAATTACTACTTTATCATGATAAAAATTCTCGGTGTCTACCCAAGCATATCTTTCCAATGAATTTTGTATTTCATTTTTAAGAAATATAAAATAATCATTTTTATTGTAGGTTTTATTTATATCGATATAAGGCACTCCACTTTTGGTAAAATTCCTTACCCACATATTTTCTTTCGTCAATAGGAACTCATTCCCATTATTGTGT
>VGLO01000096.1 GCA_016866675.1 Candidatus Staskawiczbacteria bacterium
CGAAGTGGGAAAAGGAAACTTTGGTTCAGGCAATACAGATGTTATATCAATAATTCCTATGCCTGCAAGAGGTGTTTGACCAGCAACATTAAGTGATGATCCAATTGTATTCCCAAAAGTGTCTACAAAAACCGAATGCCATGCATTGTTAGGATTGTTTTCCATGACTTGTCTCATAGTTGAAACAGTTGATGAATTCTCAGGAGAGAACTGAAAAGACGAAGGACCAAAACTATTTCCTTTTTCAAGTGTTGAAAAAGTTGAGTCAATAAAAAACTTTCGAAGACTCTCTCTTGAAGAGAGTAAGTTTGCCTTTGACAAGATTAAATCTGTTGGAGGCATTTATATCACCCTAACTTTGCTTGAAAACACACCAAAAGTTCCGCCTCCTCCAAATGCAGTACCCATTGATCCAATAATTGGTTTTCCTGCCGTTTGACAAAGTACAGCATTGTTTGCTCCTTCTCCGCCTAGTTTTATTAATCCTGGACCTGGATTAATAACAACATCTCCATTTGCATCAAGATTTACTTTTCCGTCCTTGTCTATCTTAAGGGTGAAATTATTTTTTGATTTTACTGTAATAGACCCATCACTTTTTGCAGAGACTGAAGTTGTATCTTCTCCATTGTCATCCTTGACAATGATCTGAACGTCTTTTCTTCCTACAACTCTAATTTTGTCTGACTTTAATAGAATGGACGGATCACCACTTGTTGAGTCCTGTATTCCAATATCAGAGTTTGACTTATTATAAGCTTCTATATTTATCTTCTTGTCTATTTTTGTTCTTTGTTCAGGTGTTTTTCCAACGCTTTTAAAACTATATGATCCCATGTCGCATAAATATAAACACGTAAAAATTAATCAGAAACCAAAACCTTGGAACTTCCTTCATTTATAATTCCAAGTTTTCCAGAAAATGGTTTTGCAGGTGTTCCGCCTGCGGGCAATGGCATTCTTGACATAATAGCTGCAGCTATTTCTGTGGTCCAAGCAATAAACTCTAAGTGCGAAATAACAGAATCATCTTTTCTTGCGCATAATTTACTGGCCGAATCTGTTCCTAATTTCACATCGCCATCAGCATTTAAAACAATGTTGCCTTTGGCATCTAATTTGATGTTGCCTTCTTTGTCAATGGTTAATGAGGTATTTTTTACCTTTATGTTAATTTCACCGGTTGATTTTGCAACAATGGTACTTAAATCTTTAGATGCATCGTCTTTTATTAAAATCTGTACGTCTTTTCTTCCGATTATTCTTATTTTATCTGATTTTGCCAATATGGCTCCATCGCCTTGGGCAGTGTCATTAATGCCCAAGTCTTTATTGATTTGGTCTATTCCCGAGTTTTTATCTATTAAAGTCCTTTGTGATAACAAAATTCTACTTTTGTCATTGATTAAATCAGGATCGCCCTCGGAGGGAAGATATTTTTCAATTTCTTTGGAAGTCTCTTGGGATATTTCCCCAGTAGACTTTTGAGAAGAAATAAATGGGCTTGTGGAAACAACTTGATTTATTTCTCCTGTTTTTCTTCCAACAACAAGATCTATCGAACCTGCATAGTTTTTAATATCTTCGTCAGGAGTTATTTTGTCTTCATAAAAAACTTTTGAAGCACTTTCAATATTTTTTTCAAAAACATTTTGACAAAGATTTAGGCTTAAATCTTCTAGTTTTTCTTGGTTAAAAGTAGATGATGATCTATCTGTTCCAAGAACAATTAAAGTATTGTTACTGCCTTCAAGGACGAGATCACCAGGTCTTTTTTTAAAACGCGGAACTGCCTCTTTGAAAGTTTGCTTACCTCCAGGAGTATTTAGTGCAATTTTTTCAATAAGCTGTGGATCATCAGTAACAAACTTCATTGATCTTGGTTCGGGAGATCCATCTTTTTTTGTTCTGCCGTTTCCATACATGTAAAAACCTGTATTAGGCGCTTTATTTCTCTCAGGTGGTAAAAAATTTACATCATCTGAATGACCAGGTTCAACAACTTTTGTTACCCACCATGCATATTTTTGATGTTCAGCCATATTCGACTGCTTAAAAACCCAAACGACTTCACCTGGTTTGCAAGGCAATGCGATGTGAGAAGAAAAAAAGCGGGAGAAG
>VGLO01000097.1 GCA_016866675.1 Candidatus Staskawiczbacteria bacterium
CCATAACTGTTTGTAAGTGGACTATGTCTTGAATTTTCAATAGTCCTGACTGGATGAATAGACTATGAGTATGCTCAGTGTATGCAGCATGGTGTATTGCTCTTATAGCCTTTTTTTGAATGTTAATGAGGGGTTTTATATTGGACAGATAATTGTTTCCCCATATTTCAGCACAATAATTGAAATATGGCAAAATTAATGAAGAATAAAGAAGTTTCAATGTTGATTGATTAAAAACCGGCTTAGCGTTGTAAATTATGCCAATACTTTTTGAAATTTTAGCCATAAGCTGTTGTATATAAGGCTTCCAGCTAATTTTTTCATCTACAATTAAACCCAAAAACCTAATCTCTTTCACTCTTCCTATTGGTATTTCATTTATATGCAAGGCAACATCTACACTTTTCCTGTGACTTCCAAAAAGCATTAGTTTAGTTTTTTCTAGGTTTAGGGATAACTTATTAGTATCAAACCACATCTTAATGTTATTCATTTCTCTGTGCAAAACATCAAGTAGTTTTTCAGGGCTACTTGCAGAATAGAAGATGTTGGTATCATCTGCAAACAGAACTAGTTTTAACTTTTGAGATACAGCAGAAATGTCATTAATATAGAGGATAAATAGGAGAGGCCCCAAGACAGATCCCTGCGGGACTCCACAGACAACATCCAATAGGTCAGAGTTCTTTTTGTTGTAGGTTACGTATTGCTTTCTCCTTTCCAAATAGCTCTTTATCCAGTCCAAAACTATGCCTCTCACACCCATCCTTTCCAATTTATCCAGAAGCAGCTTGTGATCTACTGTATCAAATGCCTTTTTTATATCTAAAAAAACTCCAGCAGCATATTTCTTCTGGTCTAGGGCATGTGTGATGGCCTCAATAGTTTCAATTATTGCCATTGAGGTAGACCTTCCAGTCCTGAATCCAAACTGGCTATCTGTAATCAAGTTATTCTTTGCAACAAAGGATTCTAATCTTTTAAAGAACAATTTCTCTAAGATTTTTGATATCTGTGGAAGTATAGATATAGGCCTATAATTGGTCAGTAAATAATCTTCCCCTCCCTTATAAAGTGGAATAACTTTAGCGATCTTTAGGTTATCAGGAAACTTTCCACTCCTAAACGATAGATTGAAGATGTGAGCAAGTGGCTTTGCGATGACATCAGCAACCTGCTTCACTGTCATCATTGAGATTTCATGTAGATCCTCAGATTTCTTACTAGAACAGTCAAGAATTATTGCTTTAACTTCACTTTCTTCCACATCTTTTAAAAACATGGAGTTAGAATTTTTTGCAACTAGGCTTGTATAACTGAACTTGCTACTGGTATGTGCATTTATATTTTTTAACAAAGTAGGACCAGTTTCAACAAAAAATTTATTTAGTTTGTTTGCTATATCCAAGGGATCAGAAAATTTTTCCTCTTCAACCATAAAAAATTTTGGGTAATTCATTCCTTTGTTTTCTTTTCTTAAAACGCTATTTAATGTGTTCCATATTATTCTTGAGTTACCATTTGACTCTTGGATTTTTTTCTCATAGTACTCCTTTTTACTTAGTCTAATTAAGCAGGTTAGTTTGTTTTTATACTTTTTATAGTCTACCTCGGCAATTTTTGATCTTAGCCCAATAAATCTTTGGTATAATAAGTTCTTTTTCTTGCAAGCATTTATGAGTCCTGCAGTCATCCATGGGGCACTGAGAGTTCTTTGGTGTATTTTTACATCAACTATGGGAATGTTCTTATTGTATAAATTTATGAAAATGTCAAGAAATCTATCATATGCCTGATTAGCGTCAGATTCCGACTGTACTTCTACCCAGTCTTTTTGGGCTAAATCAGTCTTGAAGGCTGTTATAGTTTCTTCTGTAATTAATCTTTTCTTATAAAAATAAGGCTTATCAATTTTCTTATTATTTGTAAAGTCAATAACAGAAAAAATTGGTAGATGATCACTTATATCGCTTATTAATATACCACAAGTTAAGCTACCCATGTAGTTGCTAAATATGTTGTCTATCAAAGTTGCTGTGTCACAAGTAATTCTAGTGGGTTTAGAAATTTTTGAAAATAAGCCAACTGC
>VGLO01000098.1 GCA_016866675.1 Candidatus Staskawiczbacteria bacterium
TGATGAAGTTCGCACGACTTAACAGGGCTTAAACAGAAAATCCTTGCAGGATTTTCCCAAATTTTTTACTCCGTAAAAAACTCTCGAGGTTCCACTCGAGCCCTACGGGTTGTTTAAGCCCGATGTTAGTAGAAATAAAATTTTAATTGTTAGAAACGAGCGGGGGAGCCCCACCTTGCGTTCGCTTCGCTCACTCAAAACGATATCTTTTTAACTTTCTTCTTTATTCATTATAGTATGAAGAAAAAACACTTTAGGTTTTTGAGTTTGGCATTTTTCCTTATTGGAATTTTCTTCTTACTAAATTCAAAAACAGATATTACTGGAGCCGTTGTTGGAATTTCAAATATTTTTTCTGGGTTTAGTTCTTTTTTTGGAATTGTTTTTATTTTAGTTTCTGCGATGCTTTTTGTTGGCGGAGAAAGTTTGGAAGAAAAACTGGAAGAAGAACACCACTGGAAAAAATACGAATTTAATAAACCTTTTATGATGGCTGAAGATGTTCAAAAAGGTTACTTAAAAAGAAGAAAACAAGAAACAAAACTGACTCCTATTCAAGAAAGAATAGAAAGAAGTGTTACTGGGGGGAAAACAATTCAAGAACCTTATAGAGAACACACCTATTCAGAACACCATGAGAGAGAATCTCAAGGAGGGAGAATCATAGAAGTTGATTCCCACGTTATCCATAAAGGAAAATATTCTGGCAGATTAACTGAAAAAATAAAAAGATGGTGGAACAGAGGCAAAATAGAACACTTTAATAAACCTGCAGATGGATGGTATGTATGGGTTGTAGATAGTGAAGGAAATTTTGTTATAGGAGACAGAACAAGTTCAGAATCTTCAAAATATGGGCACAAATTGCCTCACCCGGTTTTAGCAAATGAAAGAAAAGTATATGGTGCAGGAGAAGTTTTTATTAAGAATGGTTTAGTTAAAGAATATAATTCTGGAACAGGGCATTATTTTGATAGGAGAGATCCGCCCGGTTTTGACAAACAATCAAAAGAGGTATTTGAATATTTTAGAAAAAAATCAGGGTGGAAAGAAATTCGCGGTGGGGCAAAATACAGCAAGAAACATGATGTTGAAACAGACATAATAAATTACTAATCTTTTTTATAAATCTCAAGAATAGCTTGGAACGTCGGCTCTCTTTCCTCTTTTTTGATGAAAGGAATTTTATGTGAACTTATCTGTTCTAAAAGTTGTCCGATGTCTGCTCCCTCACTTTCACTATCTGCAAGAGCAGATAAATACAGATAAGCCCTATGGTCAAAAAGTCTTCTTCTCAGGGCTTTTTTCGGCATAGCTCCATAGTCATTTTCTTCAAATTCATAAGGGTTTGCTCTTCTTACAAATTCCTGATAGTCAATACCTGCATGTTTTTGTAAAAAACCATTTACTTTGGCAGTTAATTCTTTTAATGGTTCTTTTTCATAGGAGTCTACTCTTTGAAGAGCTTCTTCGGTTTCGTAAACCTTTCTCACATATCTATCAAAATCTGCCTCATCTCTTCTATTTCCACTAAAATTCTTATGGTCCAAACTAGGAGAATCATCTCTTTTTGGCAAATCATGTTTTAGTTTATTTTCCTTGCTCATACTATAATGTAATGCTTTGCCAGATATATCTTTTTCGGTTCCCATACAATAGAAGAATATTTTGTTCCTTTATAAATTTATCTATTTTTACTATTATTGAGTTACTACTTGAATAGTAGGGGCTCCCCCACTCTAAAAAATAGTGCCTTCGGCATTATCTATACATAACAATTAAAATTTTACTCTCTCCGCTACGCTCTGAGCCACGCCTTGCAGGCTCTCACTTCGTTCGGGTCTACTAACAGCGATTTAAAGGAAAATCCTTGCAGGATTTTCTCAAATTTGCATTTTTTCAAGATAGTTCGCTTCGCTCAAAATACTATTGCAAACTTCTTTAAATCGCGATTAGTTCAACGAAATTTTTTCCTGCGGGAAAAAACTCTTCGCGAGATTAATTTTAGTTATTTCCATCCCCCACCCGACGGAAAAAGCACGAAAAGATAGTCAAAATCAAAGATTTTGAGATTTTATAAT
>VGLO01000099.1 GCA_016866675.1 Candidatus Staskawiczbacteria bacterium
ATCCGAATTCCCATGAAGTCCGCCAATTTTTCTTTCATAATTTGCTTCTAGTTGATTTGCTGGTACGCCCATAACCGTAAAACCTGTTCTAAATTTGTCTTTATTTTCCTCTTCAAGTTGTTCCTCTGGGGTAAGTTCTTTAGGTGTTCCAGTAGTCGGTTTTTTATTAATTGCGTCTTTCATAATATCTCTTATTTCTTGTGGAAGTTCTTGCCAAGTCTTGGCTAAAAATCTAGGACTATAAGCACGAATCTCTTCTAGTTGTACTGCTCTTTCTTCCATAGTCATTTCATTCCAAACTTTATTGATTAGTATATCTGCAACGTAGAAAGTATCATTCATTGGAACTTCGTAAAATTTACCGTCTTCTTTAAATATGGTTATAAAAGACCCACCCATTTTGGCTACAATTCCATGCCCTTCTACACCATTTGCATAATAATGTATGTCATCTCCAATCCGAGTTTTCGTTATCTTGTTCATGTTTTTATATATTCGACTCCTACTATATAAGTTTCTTGATTTTTTTTGTACGAATTACCGTCATATCTGGTATAAACAAATCCGTATGTGGTTCAATCTGCCCATTTCCCTGACTAGCATCACCATATCCGTATTTTTTTATGTTGCTTTTTATTATGTTTAATCCAAAATTATTTAAAGCTATATTGGCTTTAATGGATTTTTTTAGTCTTTCCCTTTCTTCAATTATGTCACGTACAAAAGATTCTGGTTTCTTGTCAGCAGCAGATACTTTGGTAGGAACATCTTTAGGAATTTTTGCAGAGCGTGACTGCAAAATATTCGGTAATCTAATTTTTTCTTTTTTACCTAATTTTTTTTGTTTTCTTAAGCTCTCTTCTAATTTTCGTAAAACTCGTTCTTGATATGACAGTGGCTTTTTCTTTGGATTTTTTTCTTGAAGAAATCCTTGTAATTTTCTAGATTCATCATCTGTTAATTTCTCTTTTCTCATTTTTTCATCTAATCTAATTCTATCGGATGGTTTTATTGATTCTATTTCACCTATTAATGCATCTCTTTGTGTTGGATGAAGATTATGAATATTGAAATAATCTTTACTTTCTTTATTGTTTCCACTAAGAAAAGCAAGAACATCTTCTTTTTCTTTCTGAGTTAGTCCATCAGCTCCTTTTAACTGAATTAGTTTTTTTATTTCAGCAGGTGATTTTCCTTTAATATTCTTAGAAGTAATTTCTTCTCTTTCTTTAAACTTCTTTTGTTTCTTTGCTCCCTCTGTTCTTGCTTCCTCGGTAAAATATTTTTCCAATTTATATTTTTTTCGTAATTCCTTTTGTCCATCTGCTCGCAACCAACTACTAATTGCAAGATCAACATCATTTATCATTTTATGTAATTCTTGCGGAACACCTGTTTTATGTTTATCAGTGTTGATATAATCATAATAAAATTCAACAGGAGAAGGTAATTCTTTTTCTGTTAAACTATTTGGATCATCTGGTTTAAAATACGTTCTTAATTTTTCATTATTTAAAACAGCTTCTTTAAATTTAACTTTAGAGCCATTAAGAATAGCGTCTCTTTGTTTCTTTACTTCTGGTATATCTTTTGCTTTCTCTGGAATTTTACCAATTATCTTATAATCTGGAATTCTTATGTCTCTTTCACCACCCCTACGTTCTTCATCTCTTTGTCGAACAGCTTCTAACTTTTTATTTGGGTTTTTTACATCCCTGTCTTTTGGGATTATGCCAGTTCCTATTTCAATTGAATTATCTTTTGATGAATTCGGTGTAGGTTTCTTGCCACCGATAGATACTTTTGGTGGTGTTTTTTTAGGAGTTGATGGATTTTTGTCACTACCTCCGATTGATACTTTGGTTTGGTTATTGGAAGGTGTGGGCTTTTTATCAGCATTTTCATTTGACATTTTAGTACCTATACTATTAAGAATTTTTGAACGAATTTTGGTTTGCGTTTTTTCAGGAGGTGTAGAGTTTTTGCCACCGATAGATACCTTTGGTGGTGTTTTT
>VGLO01000100.1 GCA_016866675.1 Candidatus Staskawiczbacteria bacterium
TTGTTTTAAATAAGCTGGCTGCCTCGCACCAAAATTCAGCCGCAAGAATTCTTCAAACCGACCCGGAATTGGGTTGTCTCCAAATATTGGGTGTGGCAGAAAGACATCTTCGTTAATTTTCCATGATCCTTTGTATTGTTGAAGGTCAATACGTGTTTCCCCCAAGTAACCATGTGGTAGCCTTGAGTCCAATTGTAATGAAAATTCATCAGTTATATTAAGAAGTGATGAATAAGGGTATCTGTACCACTCTTCAGAGAAGTTTTTACCTCGTGTAGCCCAATTAATATTAAAGCCTCTTTCATTTATTCCTTGTTCTTTAATAAACTCGTCGAGTGTTTTAATTTTTACAGTTATGAGTTTGTTGTTAAGCTTAGAATCCACTTTATTTTGTATATTAGTTACTACACGTAAAATAGAATTTAATTGACCGGCCACTTTTGCTGTCTTTGTTTTCCCCTTGGCCCCTTGGCGTCTTTGAGTAGTCTCTGTCGCTTTTATAATATTAAATAATTGTCTTCTTAATTTTCCTGATGAAATCTTCATATATGTTCCTACAAAATCTTCATATGTAAGAAACTCTCTTGGAGATCCATCATCGTTTAGCTTAGTTAAAATGATTTGACCCTCTCCTACGTTACGCCCTTTATCTACTTTGTATTTAATTGTGCCTTCTATTGCTTCCTCCGTAAAGACTTTCTTACTAAGAAGAGTGTCATATATGTCTGGAAATTTGTTTTTGAGTTCATTTAAATCATCATCTGAACCATTGTGTCTAATGTAATTTTCAATGTCATCAATTACTTCCAAGTCTTTATTTCTGAAACTCGTATTGATTTTCGTTTCACCCCCAAGTTGTTCAATTAAATTAGAAAAAGATCTCGCAGTAATTATGGAGAACTTTCCATCCCTAAGAATACCGGCTGAGTTTGTTTTTGTGTGCGCAATATTAATCTCCTTCTTAGTAATATTATCCGTAACAGATATAATTCCGACATCAGGTAATAATTCTATATTTCCTGCGCCTCCGCTAGGACCAGGACCAGTTATCTTTTTCCATAAAGCCGCATTTATGAATTCAGATTCTCTTTCCAGCTCATCGAGATCTATTATCTGAAATCTTCCCCTAGAAACACCTTTCGCTTCTGGTACTGTGATTTCAAGGTTTTTATCTTCGACTTGAAGTTGGTTTTTAATGGCTTGAAACTCTTCTCTCTTTTTCTTCAGTACATCTTTACTATCTTCTAAGGTTTTTGAATCAGTCCGATCCAGAGTCCTACCGGTCAGTTTACTTTTATTATTTAAGTCGTCTATAATTTTTTGTGTCGATTCTATTTCTTTATCCAGTTGTTTCAGTTCTACATTATCTTCAGGTCTGTTTCTATCGAACGTGATCCTTCTTTGTTTTTCTAAGTCTGGTACCCAATAATGCTGTGAAATAATTGTGTTTTCTTTATAATCATATTGATTTTTCCATGGACTAGAACTATAATTTGGATCTTCAGACTTCGAAATCCAAATAGTATTATTGCCAACATCCTTCTTGGTATGGGTCTTAGACCAGTATTCTATCATATCCTTAAACAATATTGTGTTCTCGTAGCTTTCCCCTCTCTCTCTGGTCAATGTGCCGAGGCCGGGTACTTTTCCTTCCATAGAAAATTTGTCTGGTGTTAATGGGATTGATTCAGCTTTATAGAATCTTTCTCTCCAACCACCACTTACTTTGTCTATAAAGAATCCATCCCTCCCTTCATTCGACTTTATAAAAATAGTCAATGTTTCAAGTTTATCTTTTCCTTTTACTTTTCCACGTCTTTCAATAAAAGATATTTGTTTTTCTTTTAATATATTAGTAAATTCCTCATTCGCATTATTCAGTAAGACTGATTGGGTTACTTTTTCGAGTTCCTCATTTCTTATGTCATCTTTTGTTTTACTTATAAGTGTCTCTTGATTTCTTATGTCATCATTTATTTTATT
>VGLO01000101.1 GCA_016866675.1 Candidatus Staskawiczbacteria bacterium
TTAGTCATAACAAACTTTCTAGAAGTACTGAAAGGCCGCTTGGAACCTACGAATGAAATATTCAAATTTCTTGCATTTTCCAGCTCCAGTAATTTGATCCACTAACTATAACATGGTCGATTATATTAATATTAAGTAGCTTGCCTCCTTCTAAGAGCTTATTTGAAATAAACAAGTCATCTTCGCTCGGAGTCGGATCCCCAGACGGATGATTATGAACTAAGATTATCTTGGCAGCTGAGTTTTTTATTGCTGCTTTGAAGATTTCCCTAGGGTGAACAACTGAAGAATCTAATGTGCCTTTAAAAACGGTTTCCTCCCTTATAATATTATTCTTCGTATTAAGCATCAGGACTATGAAATGCTCCTGCTTTTCATCTCTGAGTCTGGCGTGAAAGAGGTCGAAAACATCTTTTGCGCAGGTTATTTTCTTTATTGGAGTTTTTGCTTGTGAATAGCGTTTGCCTAGCTCAGATATTGCTAATAACTGTAATGCCTTTGCCTTCTTTATGCCTTTCACTTCCTTTAATTCTTCAAAAGAACAATCAAACAAACTGCTTAATGGATATTTTTTCAATAGTTCAGCAGACATATCAATAACATTCTGCTTCTTTGTGCCTGTCCGTAAAATTATCGCCAAAAGCTCCGCTTCCGAGAGTGTACTTGCTCCGTGTTTCAGCATTCTTTCTCTGGGTTTTGAATCGTCCGGGAGGTCCTTGATTTTCATAATTAAACTAAGGAGAGGGAATTAATAATTTATCCTTTTATAGCTAGATATATCAACCGATAACTTTAAATATCACTTGATATCTTAAATTATCAAATGAAAACAAAAAATATCAAGCAAAAAATAAAAGAGCACTTTTTTATTAATCCTACCTCCAAGCTAAGGGTAAGAGAAATTGAAAAATTGCTAAAACTCCCCATCCCTTCTGTTATAAGATATTGCAGGGAGTTGCAAACAGAAGGCATACTAACAATAATTAAAACGGGAAGTGTTATGTTCTATACAGGAAATAGAGCAAATAGCAATTTTATTTTAGAAAAAAAACTATTTAATATAAAATCAGTTTATGACTCGAAGTTGGTAGAATTCTTAAAAATTGAATTAAGCAATCCGGTAGTTATATTATTTGGCTCTTATTCAAAAGGAGAAGATATAGAAAGCAGCGATATTGATTTATACATTGAAACACCTTCAAAAAAAGAGATTAATTTAGAAAAATTTGAAAAGATATTAAAAAGAAAAATTCAACTTTTCAGGCACAAAAGCATATTGGAAATAAAAAATAAAGAATTAGCAGATAATATGATTAATGGAATTGTCTTAAATGGTTTTATTGAGGTGTTGTCACGATGAGTGAGAAGAACTGGGAAGAGTGTTTATCTGGAGGTTATGCAACCACTATCAGTAGAGACATTAAAAAATCAGAATCATTAAAGAGAACAGCTGAAGGAAGAATTAGATTTTTTGAAGTTCAAAGTGTAAATGAAGAAAATGTAAATTATATTTTTGAGGGATATTATACCTCAATTATTGAGTTCCTTCATTCATTTACAATATCTAATGGCTATAATATTTCAAATCATGTTTGTATTGGATGTTATTTAAGAGATGTAATGAGAAGAAATGATTTGTATAGGCTATTTGAAGACTTAAGATATAAACGTAATTCTCTTATTTATTACGGGAGCAGAATGGATTTTGAGACTGCAAAACAGGCAATAGAAAAATGTAGAAAATTAATTAAAGAATTAAAAGAGATAATAAACAAACATTTCAAATGACAACAAAACCAATAAAACTCTCCCCATCAAAACTAAACCTCTTCCTAGAATGCCATCTGTGTTTCTGGCTTTCCGAACACGGAGTTCATCGGCCATCTGGCCCTTTCCCAAGCCTTCCGGGAGGAATGGATAGGAAACTCAAGATATACTTTGACAAATACAGAAAAGAAGGGAAACTTCC
>VGLO01000102.1 GCA_016866675.1 Candidatus Staskawiczbacteria bacterium
GACTGCAATTAATTTATTTTTTTTGCAACTTCAGGATATGCCACCTTCTACCGCATTTAATATAGGTTGGTCACTACAGTTAGAAGTTGCATGTTATTTTCTTTTTCCAGTATTTTATCTTGCATTAAAAAATAATAACGTTAAGCAGGTATTGACATTTTATTTATTCTTTCTCGGAATGAGAATGTTTGTTTTATATTTACCAACAACAGCACTATTTCAATGGAGTTACGGTTCAATATTTGGCGGTGCAACAGTTTTCTTAAGCGGTATGATGGCGGCAAAAATGCAAATGTTGAAGATTGGCAAATTATCAAACGCAATCCTTAGTTTAGGAATAATTCTTTTAATAATATTTACAGTTGCCATGTGGAAAAGTGGAGGGTATCAAAACCCAATTGGTCTTAAATCTAAGCTTATGATTACTTTCATGCCAGAAATATTATCACTTTTGCTTTTTTTAGTAGTAAAGGGGTATTTAACAGAGGCACCCGTTGAACTTGAAAAAAGAAATTATGTTTATAGATATATGTGTTATTTCGGGCAAATATCATATTCTGCTTATCTTTTATCGTTATTTAATTTAGATTTGTGTCAAAGAATATTTTCTTTTGTTATTCCAGGCGGTTGGCTTTCATTTGTTCTTTTTTCGATATTATATTTTGCAATGTTAACGCTTATCTCATCTCTTTCTTTTTTTGCTATTGAAAAAACTTTTTTGGATTTGAGAAAAACTTACACGTCAAACCCGTAAATACATTTAATCTGGTATTTTCAATTTTATGAGATTTTAAACTGATTTAAATATTTAACAAATGGATTTATAAATCACTATGACATACACAGCTCTGCATTTAAAAGAAGCATCAAGAATTATAGACTTGTTGGACCATACAAAAATTGAAAAGATGGTAGAGATTTTAGCATCATTAAAAAAATCTTCTGGAAGATTATTTTTTCTTGGTGTCGGAGGAAGCGCAGCAAACTGTTCACATGCTGTAAATGATTTCAGAAAAATCGTCGGCATTGAAGCTTATGCACCAACTGATAATGTCTCCGAACTTACTGCGAGAACAAATGACGAGGGGTGGATAACAGTATTTTCAGAATGGTTAAAAATTAGCAGACTCTCTTCTAATGATACGCTTTTTGTAATGTCTGTCGGTGGTGGTAATTTAGAAAAAAACATAAGCCCAAATCTTATTGAGGCTCTGAAGTATGGCAAGTCTGTGGGGGCCAGCATAGTCGGTATTGTAGGAAGAGATGGAGGTTATACTGCTAAGGTGGCTGATGTTTGCGTAATCATACCGATCATTAGTCCAGAAAATATAACACCACACTCTGAGGCTTTTCAGGCGGTTATATGGCATCTTTTAGTTTCTCATCCCAAACTAAAGTCTAATCAGACAAAATGGGAATCAAATGAAATCAAAAGTTAAAAATATTTTGAAAACATATCTTCCGTTGATCTTCTATCTCAAAATTGTAGAGTTATATTTTAAAGTTTTTAGATCGTGCCCACCGATTAAATATGATAGTTTTGATTTTTTTGTTAAAAAATACGAGAAAACATCTCCCATAGGTCAGTATAAACCTCGTTCCTCATTGCCTGCGCCGTTTTATAATAATTACTGCTACGAACCGGAATTATTGTATCTAATTGATACTCTTTTGCCGGATGACGGCTTTTTTTTCGATATAGGTACAAATTATGGAGCCTTTACGGCTTATGTAGGTACAAAACCTAAATTTAGTGGCCAAGTATTTTCATTCGAGCCTGTATCGCAAACATTTTGTACTTTGAAAAGACTAGTTGAGAATCTCAAAATCGAGAACAAAGTTAAATTATTCAATGTAGGGTTATCTGATAAGAGCCATAAGGCAGTAATTAGCTGCGAATCACCTTATTTTGAACGAGCTTCTTTTACTCAAAATCCAGCCACTCCAA
>VGLO01000103.1 GCA_016866675.1 Candidatus Staskawiczbacteria bacterium
TGAGATTCAATTTTCACGCAATGGTGAGACTAGTTGCTCAAGTCCCCACGGAGATGCAAGGTGAAGCAGATGTCGATTCTTTTCAAGCTTGGTCTTCTGATAAACAATTAAAGTTCGGTGGAGCCGTAAGTACGAAAAGTTTGTTGGCATTCAACTTGAATAGATATATCTCAAATAGAGATGCAAAAAAATTACGTTCCTACTATGTATCGATTGTTCCTCAAGGACGTGGAGGCTTCATACCCTTTCTAGGCTACCCCTATTATTTGTTTAGCAAAAATGACAGGCGTCTATTTCAGCGTGGCTACGATGAACTATCAAAATTAGTGCTTTCAGGAGGGGGGGAATCCATTATTACTTCAGAAAAGGAAGCTATAAGTAATTTGAGTACAGTTCATGTATTCGGTACTAGTCCGATTGGCTCCCCATTTTATATTCCAGGAACCACAATCCTCAAAACCAACAGAAATATCCAAATTCTCGATAGCTCGATTCTTCCTTCAGCACCATCAGTAAATCCCCAAGGACCAACAATGGCACTTGTAAATCTAATGTTTTTGCACAATAAAACAACACAAAATCTTGGGAATATATAGAGTGCCAAATAAAGGAAAATCTTCAATTCTAAAAGAATGGGTCCTATTGTTTCGACCAGCCCAACAACTTAAGCAAGTGTTTGTCTTTGCACCGGGAATTTATGCCGTTAATTCAATTAATTTGGCAACAATATTGAACCTAGTCGCTGCAGCGATCTTCTTTGGTCTAATTTCAACTGTCGTTTATTGTCAAAATGATTTGTATGATGTCAAGAAGAATATAAAATTTCCTGAAATCATGGATAGACCCATTTTACGAAGAATATTTAGCGATAAAACCATAAGATTTACTCAATTACTCCTACTGATCTTAAGTTCTTTCATAATACCAATAATTGAAAATTGGGAAATGATATTTTTACTTGGCGGATTATATTTATCAATAAATTTGTTGTATACATATTTTAACTTAAAAAAATTTGAATTGCTTGGACTGATATGTGTTGTCTCGGGATATCCAATTCGATTCCAAATTGGAATACTTACATTGGGGCAGCCATTAAGTATTTGGGGACTTTGCATAGTAACTCTTCTCGCAACTTCTCTTTTCTTTGGAAAGAAAACTCGCAGAGCTATGAATCTAAACAATCAGAAAGCTATCCTTGATTTGCGACTATCCCTGTATAGTTCTCTAACGCTTACTACATGTGCATATCTGATTTTTTCAAGCAGTTCTGACTTGACAGAAAATTGGAACCAGAATTTCGTGATGGTCAGTACACTCCCGTTTTTCCTATCCTTACTCAGATACGCAAAAATGGCTTCGTCTAATGAAACAACTGGATTATTAAAGTTAGATATTAATGATAATTTAATTAGGGATGAACAACTAATAGCCCTAGCGACGATTTGGTTTGCAATTATGATTTGTGCAAGATTGATGAATTAGTAAAGTTATGTCGAAAAAAGAAAAATCTAGGTTTGAAAAGAAAATAGGAAAGCATTTTGCTGAGATTTATCTTGCAATAATGTATTTATGTATATCGATTAGGTATTCGTATTACATTTACTCGCAGCCAGATCCATGGCGAACTGGAGAATGGTTAATTAATGCGGAGGGAGGAGTAACGCGCCGATTCTTAATTGGTGAGTTAATTTATCTGATCTCAGGAATCACATCCATTAATATTGAATTAATCACGGTTGTTATTCAATTAGGAATTCTAGGGTTGTATTTTTATAGCTTTAAACTTTTTTTATCAGGTATTAATTGCTCAAAAAGAATAAAAATATTATTGCTCACTAGTCCCTTATTGGTTACTTTCCAATTCAACTCCATTTTTGGAGCTCTTCGAAAAGAAATAATCGGTTTAACCTTAATTTTTCTCTTAGTTTCCACCAATAAAT
>VGLO01000104.1 GCA_016866675.1 Candidatus Staskawiczbacteria bacterium
CAGTGGCGATGAAACCTAAGTTTAGTGTAGATAAAGTGCTTGCTGAAATGGCTCGTCTAACTAATGCAGGGCAGCAAGTGAGCAATACAGCTAATGTTGTTATTCAAGAAACCCAAAATACAATACAACAACTTTCACAAGGCACCCAATCTTTAGGTGAAGCTGTATCAACAAATGTTAAAAAAGCAAATGAAGCGGTAGCAAACATTCCAAGAGCCCCGCCTCAAAAAGATACAGCGCTAGTTAAAAAAGTACTAGCAAAATCAGAAGCGAACAAAATAGTAAAATTGCATTTTAGAGAATTAGCTCAAGTTTACAAAAAAGCTAAAATATTAATTCCTGATAATTATCGTTTTCTTGAAACTATAAATAGAGAATTTGAAATGACCAATAAAGGCAAGAAACAATTCTTGAGCTTGATGAAAAAACAAATCACCTCTGGTCCAGTAGGGGCCGCCAACCCGTTTGGTGAATATACAGGAAAAACATTCAAACCTTTTAGTAGAGTTAGTAAATTAAGAGATATTTTTTCTCATGGCCAATCTCCAAGATTGCCTATATTTGCAGAGTTGCTTGAGCTTGAAGCGGATGCAGCAAAGAAAATTGATACTGGCGAAATTAGAAGTAGAAAACGAAGAATTATACAAAAAGCTAAAAAGAGATTGTTTGATAAACCTTCATCAACCGTGCCTATTAGGAAAATTAAAGGTGCTGCGGAGGCTCGTGAGGCTGCTGCAAGAGCTAGAAGGCTTGCGCTTCCCTTCTCCGGTCCAGAATTCCCGCCTGAGGGAGTTGAAGAAGTATTTAGACCAGGCGATGAGGCTTATAAAGAGGGTATTAAAAAAGCCATTATAGAAAAACGTAAAGAAATAGATGAAGTCAATAAGAAATTAGGTCTAGCTAGGGCTGAACGAATTAAAAAAGATTTACTAAAACATAAAGACAAATTATATGACGACATAGAAAAGTTGCAGAAGAAAGTTTTTGGACCAACCCCCGGCCCTACTTTGATGCCTGCATCAAAAATTGATAGATCGTTGTTAAATGTACAACACGCAGCATACAACGATCGCACACTATTGCATGTTTTTGAACAAAACGATCCCAGAATAGCACCAAAATTTACAAAAGATTTAGTAAATGTTGCAAAACAATCCACATTACAAGGTCCAGACGGAACAACACGTGCGCTTTATGAGTTAGCTTTAGAAGATCAAATTGAAACAATTACAAAAGCAACTGATGATGTAACATTGCGCCAAATTCAAAGACACGCAGATGATATTTCTGACGAATTAAGAACTGGCGGGAAACCAAAATTATCTAAATTTGCACTTAAAAAAGCTGCTATAGTAAGACTTGCTGAGCAAACAGTTAGTTTAGATAAATATAATCCAATGTCAGAGCAATATGATCCAAATGCTCAAAAACAATTGTTAAATAAAAAAGGATTAATTTCTTCGGTAAAAGCAAAATTTAAAGGCGTTGCTGGCTTTGATGATTTAGTAAACAATTTAGATGCAATGAAAAAAGATGTATCTGTTGAGTCGTACAAGGGTAGGCAAAAAGCATTAGAAAGATATAAAAAATATCTAGACAGTATAGCTACAAAATCAACTCCGATTCTGCCACCTGTCAAACCAACTCCAACTTCTCCTGCAATGCAGGCTGCAATGAGAGTAATTCCAGTTGCTCCAACACCAGCATCGGTAACACCAATCGCCAATATTGGTCTTCCATCAATGGATCCGTATGCAACCGCTCCATCATCTCGCCCAGGTCTTAAAATTCCACAAATAATTTCCCAAAGAGTTGGTTTTGTTACTAAAGGCGGGGGTGCGGCAGCTGCAGCAATAAGTGGTATAGGTAAAACAGTAGATTCATTAACAAAAACTTACAATCAACTTGTTCAAGAAACAATAGAAAGAATTATTAATGGTTT
>VGLO01000105.1 GCA_016866675.1 Candidatus Staskawiczbacteria bacterium
ACCATCCATTATATTTTTTAACCAGCTTGGCGGCGGCGTATCTTTACTATTTCCCCAATAATGAAAATATTCTTCATATCCATCATTGTGGATTATGGTAACGCTTTCTGCGCTACCTTCATCATTACCGCCAGAAAAACTTACTTTAGCTAGCTTAATTCTATTAGATTTTAACTCTGCAAAAATTGCTTCTTTGATCATATATTTAATCCTCCATTTCTTAGTTGTGCTTCAATCTTCTTAACAGAAGATTTATCTTTGGGGCTGACACTTATAGTCACAATATCTTCTCCATTAGGGGAAAAACACATTAAGTGACCCGATTTTCTTGTCTCAATTCTCCAACCTGCTTTTTCAGCTTTTTTTACAAGCTTATAAGCATTTTTATTCATACCTCTCAATTTACCCATCATTATCCTTTCCAGCTTTTCCGGTAGGAAGATTATGAGAACAATTGGGGCAAATGCCAAATTCATCTGGATCATCAAACTCCCAACCACAACGAGGGCATATAATATAGTAATCAATAAACCCGCAGAGATAACAATCCTTAGAAACAGTTGTAACTCCGTAATAATTTGTTTGCTTTTTTGTTATTGGTTCATGTGGATATTTATATTCATGTAAATCATTGATGTAATCAGCCAAAAATTTAGCGTGATTTTCATCAGTAGCAACAAATCTCAAATCTTCTTCATTTGAATCAGCATAGAAAACATCCCAAGATAAATCATCGGCATCATTAGTTAAGGATTTAACTATTTCAAATGGCCGATGCGGATTAATTGGATGATATTCTTCGTTTGGCGTGTCATTTAGTGACAATTTTACCGCCCCTTGGATTATCAACATTGAGAGTTTTACCATCAATTTCTATTGTATGGTCATCGTGTGAGAACAATGTGTAACCACCCTTGCCTTTAATGGCCTCATTAATAGCTATTAACTTATTAGAGTGCCATATAGCAACAGGATCTTCCCCTTTATGATAATCATCGGCAGAATTATATGCATTCATAGCATATATATCATTTTTATTCCCTATAAAGGAAAGTAGTGCCTCTTCTGCTGTTTCAGCGGTAACATACTTTGATATTGCATCACTAAAAAATGGTGCTGCAAATGTATTGCCTTTTAAAAAATATTCAGGCATTTTTTCCTTTCTCTCTCTTTTTAACAACAAGCGAGTTATTGGGAATCGAACCCAAATTAACCATTAACTCGCTGTAATTTAACTAATTACTTATTTTTATAAATAGCAATGGCACTATCAAAACTTTCTAAAAATGCCTTGCGAGAATCAGTTGTTACATTAGTCTTTAACCCAATGTGAGCTTTAACTTCTTCTTTTGTAAAACCCCAATCTTTTTTCTCTTTTTGGGGTCTAATAAGAAATGAGCCGTGAATTTGTTCTGCAAACTTAAGACGGCCATAAAACTCTAGCCAATTATCTTCAGTAATTTCGCCCATTTTAACAGATATACAACTAAAAATTAATGTTTCTGTTATTGGAGATAAAATAAATTTTTCACTATCTTCATCATCCCTAAGATAACAAACATCGCCATAATCTTCAATATTTTGTATATCCCAATTAAGAGCCATAATTAATCCATTCTGCTCATGCACATAGCTTCAATCTTACCATCATCAATTTCATCATTGATAACTTTAGAAAAAGCTATTCCATAAGCTCGCTTCTTTTCCATAGACTGATCATAATCGTGAACCCACATGCTGACACCCTTGTAATAATTATCCCTACTGGCAATATCGTTCTTCTTTAGCCAATTACAAAAGCTATGGTTTCCGGGCCTAATATTAACCCAAGCAAAACCACAAACACCATCAGCATATGGCCCATATTCTTTGACAACTTCAGAATTATCATCGAGAGGATTTGCTCTTTGCTGAA
>VGLO01000106.1 GCA_016866675.1 Candidatus Staskawiczbacteria bacterium
AATATGGAAAACTCCACCCGCACCCTGCAGGCCAAACCGAGTTTCCCACATTCCAACATGAAAACAACAAAATTTTAAATAAAAATTATACTTTTGCATTGAGCTGATTTGGGGAAGGCTTCATTTGGAGGACAGCGAAGTATCGATCTCAATGGCCAATGCTTCCCGTGTACAATCGTCCATGACGTTGAAGGTTCGGAATTTGCGTACCCCCATGATGCTATCGTTCATAAAATCCATGCTCCAGCTAAGATTGACGTCTATTTGCCGCTTGGTGGCAGGGCCCAACCTTTTTTTGAGAACAGATCCCTAAAAGCTGATTATCCATTGCCAGGTCAACGTACATACTTTTGAGGCGCGAATGATCCTCTTCCAGCATTTTGAATTTCTGGATATCAGACACATCCAAACCCCCGTATTTGGCCTACCACTTGTAAAAGGTGGCGGGTGCGATAACCATTTCACGGCAAATAACCCCGGTGGCTACGCCGGATTCATGCTTCTGAAGGGCTTGAACGAATGAACTTCGGTGAATCCTGATTTTTTCATGGTTTTTGAAATTAAAGAAATTTCTTTACTTCCAAAAATCTACATTTTAGGGGTACTTACAATCTTTTTAGAATCGAGAGGAATTCGTAGAGTTCAGAACTTTTTTGTTTGTAGGATAATAAGAAATACGTAAACACTCCTAGAAACAATCCAGAGATTAGCTTTAACCATAAAGAATCGAGTAAAGAAATACTTAGCACAACTACCATTCCCATTATTAAAGAATTTAAAACGATATACTTTATCTCATTCAGTTGCTTTAACGCGCCAAAGCCAAATAATTTACCTGGCATAAAAGCATTTAAAAAATACGCTAGAAAACTAGTTATTACTTGGCCAATAATCATTGCTTTAATTCCAAATGATATTGTAACCAACATTGCTACAATCATTATTGGCATTTTTGATAAATCCACTTTTAAAAACAAATCAGATCTGCCATTGGCATTCAATAAATTAAGATTCAAAGCACTCATAGGGTATAATATTCTTCCAAAGGCCATCCATTGGAGTAACGGAACAACTTCTGCCCATTTATCCGTTAATAATATTAAGACTATGGGCTCCGCTAAGACACTTAACAATACAATAGAAGGGAAATTAATAAAGGAAGCCATTCTAATTACTCTACGAAAAACACTTATCATTCTATCCTGTTCATTTTTTAACGACGAAAATAGCGGATAAGTTACCTGTTCAATAACCGAAGTAACTGTACCCGAAACTAATTCCGTTAATCCTACTGCTCGTGTATAATAACCAAGATTATCACTGCTGTAATATTTACCTATAAATACATTATAGACATTTCTAAAGGTTTGAGCATAAATGTGGGCAAAAAGTAATTTAGAACCAAAAGAAAACAGCTCTTGAAAAGATTCTTTCGAAAACAAAAAGCTATACTTCCAATTAGCCAATATAAGTAGGAAAATAAGATTAAATATACTCGCTAACAATAATTGAACTGCTAGTGCCCAATATCCTAACCCATGATTGGCAAATATTATAGCAATAATTCCTGACAAAATGTTAGAAGCAAGATTGACCTTTGCTAAAGCTTTAAAGTTTAAATCAATATTCAACTTTAGCCGTTGGATAGAAACAAATGAACCAATCAATAAATTAAGACTAATGATTCTCAATAAAAATGTCAACCTTTCTTCTTTATAAAATTCTGCTACAAAAGGCGCCAAGAAAAAGAGCAGCAAATACATTCCGGCTGCAACTAAAAGGTTAAATAAAAATACAGTAGAATAATCTTTATCAGTTTTATTCGATTTTTGAATCAATCCACTACCCATCCCACTATCGATAAAGATACTTGCAACCGAAGTAAAGATTACCAACATCCCCATCAGA
>VGLO01000107.1 GCA_016866675.1 Candidatus Staskawiczbacteria bacterium
AAGGGACGAAAAGGAATAGGCACAGTAGCACTATCAAAAAATGAGTGGTTTAAAGCAAAACATCTCAGTGAAGATTACTATCTTTATGTTGTATGGAATACTGAAATGCATCCAAATGTTCCGTTGCCTAAGATTGTTCAGGATCCGGCGAACAAACTTGTTGCTAAAGAGGACATACACTATTTGATCAACTCTTCTGAAATTGAGGAAAAATCATGATTGAGAGAAGATTCATTGAGGAGTATTTTCCACTTAATGCGGTTGGTGAATCCTCTATTAGTGAAGGAGGAAAAGACCACATCAAATCCATTCATGTATGGTGGGCAAGACGACCTCTGGCAGCTTCTAGAGCCAGTATTTACTCCTCACTAATTTTATTTAATAAAAATGAGAACAATATAGAGAAAACTAGTGAATTCATTCAAAAACTCTCCGATTGGAAAAATTCAGTAGATCACAGCATCATATTCAAAGCGCGAAAGGAAATCCTAAAACAATTTAATAATTTACCTCCAAGAATCTTAGATCCTTTTTCAGGCGGGGGGGCAATTCCGCTTGAGGCATTGCGTTTGGGGTGTGAAACATATGCATCTGATTATAATCCAATTTCTGTTTTTTTATTAAAGTGCACTCTTGAATATCCACAGAAATTTGCATCAATAACTGATGAAAATTTTCATGATCAACACACAAACAAATTAATAAAAATTATCGAGTTTTATGGAAAAAAAATCTTAGAAAAAGTTTCAAGAGAGTCTGAACAATTTTATCCTAAAGAAAAAAACTCATTTCCATATGCGTATTTTTGGTCACGGGTAATAAAATGTCAAAATCCTAACTGTCAAGCTGAAATTCCTTTATTCACTCAATATTGGTTATCGAAAAAAAGAAACGTCTCTTTGTATCCGAAAGTTCAAAAAAATAAAATTATATTTTCTATAGTGGGAAAAAATTATGCTGAAAAACCTGCTAACTTTGATCCAAATAATGGAAGTGTATACAACGCTGTAGCAACATGTTCTGTCTGTTCATTTACTGTAGATGATACGACTACAAGAAAATTAATTTTTCATAAAAATTTTTCTGAAAAATTAATAGCTGTTTGTTTACTTGACAACAAAGGCAAAAAACTGTATAGATTAGCGAATGAAAACGATATTAAAATTTTTGAAAATATAGGAAGAAAATTAACAGATAAACAAAATGAATTAATAAAAAAATGGAATATTCTACCAATTAATGAATTTGTAGATACCCCTACTCATAATGAGTATCAAGAAGGTGGATTGTTTTACAACTTCTTCCCTATTGTCTTATATGGATTCACAAAATGGGGAGATTTATTCAATTCTAGACAGAAATACGTTCTTCTACTGTTTATTGATGCGATGAGAGAAATCTATTTGGAGATTAAAAACGAAATGAATGAAAATGATGCTAAAATCATCATTAGTTATCTAACTCTAGCTTTCAACAGATTACTTACTAGATATAATAATGTGACAGTATGGCATAGCGGTTCAGAACAAACAGAAAAGATTTTTGCAATTCAAGCAATTCCTATGAAATGGTATTATCCAGAAGCAAATCCTCTAATCACAGATAATGCTACTAGTTTTCAAGGAAATCTTAAATCAGTTTTAAACGTTCTAGAAAATTTAATAAAAATCCCAAAATCGCCAATTCATGTAGAGCAATCCTCCGCTACTTCATTAAATTATCAAGACGAATTTTTTGATGCGGTTATCACAGATCCGCCATATTATGATATGGTTCCATATTCGGCACTATCTGATTTTTTTTATGTGTGGGATAAAAGAATATTGAGTACTGTTTTTCCTGAATTATTTTCTACCCACTTGACCCCAAAAACTCTTGATGCTATTGCAGATCTGCC
>VGLO01000108.1 GCA_016866675.1 Candidatus Staskawiczbacteria bacterium
AATCTTTGAAAACCTGGAACAATTGCAACAGGAGCTGGACAACTGGCTGAACTTTTACAACAATGAGCGGCCACATAGCGGCAGATACTGTTACGGCAAAACTCCGATGCAAACTTTTAATGAATCTGTTATCTTAGCAAAACAAAAGCTGCTGAACAATGTCGTTCCAGCAGCCTGATTTTTTAATCTATACCCGAGAAAACTAAAAACAAAAAATCCTACACTGTCAGATTAAATACTAGCTATTACATTTTATCTCTTTCAAAGCACTATTGAGTGAAAAATATTCTTTATATTTCATATGATGGAATAACAGATCCACTTGGCCAATCACAGATTTTACCTTATCTTATAGAATTAGCAAAGAAAGGATATGAATTTACTATTTTAAGCTTTGAAAAAAGAAAGAGATATTATAGTCCAGAAAGGAGTGCCTTAGAAGAAAAAATGATGATCTTCGGTATAAAATGGGTTCCTCTCTTTTTTACCAGTAGGCCCCCTGTGCTTTCAAAAATATATGATCGGTGGAGAATGAAACGTACTGCTATTAAACTTCTTAAACAAAAAAAATTTGAGGCTACCCATTGCCGTAGCTACATAGCAGCAGAAGTAGGATTCCTTTTAAAAAAGAAGAAATCAGTAAAATTCATTTTTGATATGCGTGGATTTTGGGCTGATGAGAAAGTAGAATGTGGCCAATGGAATCAAAAAAAATTTATTTACAGGAAAATATATCAACATTATAAAAAAAAGGAGAAGGAATTTTTGTTGAATGCAGACTTTATTATAACATTAACCAATTCAGGGAAGGATGAAATTCTTTCTAATGCCACATACAAAGATGTGAAAATTGAAGTAATTCCTTGTTGTGCCGATTTAGATCATTTCGATTACAATAAAATTGAGAAATTACAAAAATCTGACTTGCGGAAAAAAATTGGTATTTCTCCGGATAAAAAAATTATAACATATTTGGGGTCTGTAGGTGGGTGGTATATGACATTTGAAATGTTTAGTTTTTACAAGCAATTGTTGTTGGCATATCCAAATTTTCTGATGCTAATACTTACAAAGGATGATCCAGAATTTGTGAAAAAGGAAGCTGAGGCAGTAGGTATAAATAGTACCAATGTTTTTGTCATTTTTGCTTCCAGATCTGAAATTCCTGCCTTTTTGAGCATAAGTGACTGTAGTATTTTTTTTATTCGGCCTACTTACTCTAAAATTGCCTCTTCGCCTACTAAGCATGCAGAATTGATGGGAATGGGCATACCCGTAATTTGCAATGATATTGGTGATACTGGTAGAGTTATCAAGGAAACAAAAACCGGAATAGTAATTAAACAATTTGATAATGAAAATTATAAAAATGTGATTTCTCAATTACCTATATTACTATCTATTCAAAGGGCATCTATTAGAGATGCAGCTTTCCAATATTTTGATCTTGGTATGGGTGTAGCTAAGTATCTTAACATTTACAGAAAGTTGAGTGGTTAATAGGTAAAAATATTGATTCTAAACTTAAATAAAAAGTATAATATTAAAGATTAAATTAATTAATTTGTATGACAAAATCACTTGTAACAGGGGGTGCTGGTTTTATTGGAGCACATGTGGTAAATCATTTACTAAGGCAAAAGCACGAGGTAGTAGTTATAGATGATCTTAGCGGTGGCTTTGAAGATTATGTTAATCCTGCTGCTACTTTTCTCAAAGGCTCTATAACTGTATGATGTACCCCAATCTTAGGACAGATTTGTTGTTAGTTTAAAATAGTGTTTGTTAAAGAACTTCAGTGAGCCAAGCAACAGAACAAAAATCCTTCAAAATTTTTTTCTGTTGCGGTTACAATCAGGCAGCCTTTCTTTTGTACATATTTTCGGGTGTTTG
>VGLO01000109.1 GCA_016866675.1 Candidatus Staskawiczbacteria bacterium
TCATCAATCGTACATTATAAATATTTTTTAGGTTTTTGGGAAGGTTTTATAAGGGGAAAACAAACCCTGTAAATATGAAAAAACTCAATTTAGGGTGTGGTAAAGTTATCAAAAAAGGATATGTAAATGTAGATAGTGTCTCACTTCCAGGGGTAGACAAAGTACATAATCTTGAAAAATATCCTTGGCCTTTCAAAAATAATGAATTTGATGAGGTTTTTTGTGATAATATTTTAGAACATCTTTCAGAAATAATTAAACCTATTGAAGAATTGTGGAGGATAACCAAGCCAAATGGACGAATTATTGTAAAAGTACCTATCTATCCAAGTATTTGGGCTTTTACTGATCCAACACATAAATCAGTATACACTTTTCTCACTTTTAATTACTTTAGGGAAAATGATGGGCTTAATTATTATTCGAAGGCCAGGTTCATAATTAAAGAAAGAAGAATATTTTTCCATAAATATCTAAAGTTTTTAAATTACATTGTAAATTTTTCTGAGACCAATCAAAAAATATATTATTTTTTCTTTTCTTTTCTTTTTCCAGCAGTAAGTTTATATTTTGATTTAGAGGTTGTAAAATAAATAAGTATGTATTTTCTTAAACATCTTTCAGTAATTATACCCACATATAATCGCTCAGAAGATCTAAAAGAGACACTTCTATCCTTTAAAGAAAATTGGGCGGAACTTAATGAGATTTTAATTATCGATCAAAGTAAGGATAATAAAACAAGCATATTAATTGATTCTCTCAAAAATAAGAAAATAAAATGTATTCGAGCAAAAATTCCTTCATTAACAAAGGCTAGAAATCTTGGAGTAGAAAAAGTTTCAAAGGAAACAAAATTAATTTGTTTCTTAGATGATGATGTCACGCTTGATAAAGCCTATTTTGAAAATATTTTGGATGTGTTCAACAAAAATAATTTAACGAAAGGAGTAAGCGGTTATTTTCTACCACGTGAATTAAAAAAGGTCAATTTATTTGAGAACGTTATTAAGCGAATTTTTCGAATAGAGTGTTTTGAAGAAAATAAGATGCGTGTACTTTCAGCATATGGTGCAACTTATCCACACACTCTTACTAAAATAATAGATACACAATGGCTTTCAGGTTTTAATATGGTTTTTAAAAAAGAAATTTGCAAAGAATTTTATTTCGATGAGAAATTAACACGTTATGCTTTGGGAGAAGATTTTGATTTTACTTATCGCATAAATAAAAAATATCCTGGAAGTCTTATTTTAACACCCAAGGCTAAACTTGTTCATAGGGCCTCATTAGCTGAAAGAATGCCCACTGAGAAGTTAGCGTATATGAATCAAATAAATCATTTTTATTTTAATTATAAAAATTTTAATAGCAATATAAAAGAAAAAACAATTTTTATTTGGTGTTTAACAGGTATTACTATTCTTAGAGCGCTACTTATTCTTAAAAAAAGAAGAATTGTGGAATGGCTCAAATTAAAATTATTTATCAAATCACTTATATATACAATAAGAAATCTTGCTGAAATTAGACGGGGAAATCTTGTTCCTCTCTACAAAAACTAAAGAAAGAAGGTTACTTAAGTATTTTAAGGCAATTTAATATAGAATGATATGGGTTTATTAGAATCTAGGGAGGAAGCACTTTCTCGTTTAGCAAAGAGCTCAATTGTTGTATTCCTAAGCATTTTACTTGCAAAAATTGCTGGTTATTTTTATAAAATCGCTATTGCTCGATATGCCACTCCTGAAGAATTTGGGACATTTTCATTGACTCTGGTTCTTATAGGGATTGGAATAACTTTGAGTTCGTTAGGCCTCAGTGAAGGCATTGTCAGATATATTAGTTTTTTACGAGGAAAGAAAAATAATGCCTCAATAGGCACT
>VGLO01000110.1 GCA_016866675.1 Candidatus Staskawiczbacteria bacterium
TGGGGCAAAAAAATATTGAGAGTATTTTAACATCTCAATATGATATTGCTTTGAATGGTTCAGAAATTGGAGGGGGATCAATTAGAAACAATACTCCAGAGTCTATTGAAGCGGTATTCTCAATTATGGGCTACAAAAAAGATGAGATAAGTGAAAAATTTGGTCATATGATTGAGGCCTATAAATTTGGTGCCCCTACACACGGAGGTATTGGATCTGGGATTGATAGAATATTGGCTATTTTGTTAAACGAGCCAAATATCAGAGAGGTTATTGCCTTTCCAAAAACGGGTGATGGAAGAGACTTGATGATGAACGCCCCAAGCGAAATTTACGAAGAACAATTAAAAGAATTACATATTAAAATAGAAACTAAAAAGAAACATTAGTTTGATGACTTTTAGAGAAATAATAAAAAGTTTTATTATTTTTGGAATTTTTATAACCTTTTTTTGCGCCACTTTTTTATCCGCCAGTAGTTTTTTGAGCTCAGATGTTAATAAAAATTTAACTGCAAGTGTTTCTGATGTAATAAATATAGAGAAAAAAAGCATTAAAAATGATATTGTTTTAGTTCAAAAAAATGAAGATATTGAGTCAAAAGATAATGAGGAAATTACTGCTTTGTCTGCAATTTCTATTGAGTTTTCAAAAAACAGAAAAGAGAGAATTTTGTTTAGTAAGAATTCAAAAGAGGTTTTACCAACTGCGAGTTTGGCAAAACTTATGACAGCTTTGGTGGTAATGAAGAGGTATGACTTGAGCCAAGAAGTTGTAATAAGTAAAAAGGCTATGGAGCAAATAGGGGAGCAAGGAGTTTTAAAAGAGGGGGAGGTTTTAACAATAGAGAATTTACTTTACATTACATTAATTGAATCAAGTAATAGAGCTGCCTTTGCAATTTCTGAAGTGCTAGGGAAAGAGGGATTTATTGGTTTAATGAATGATGAAGCAAAAACATTAGGGTTGAGCCATACTCATTTTGAAGATAGTGCTGGTTTAAATGGCAAGACTTATTCAACCGTTGAGGATTTGGCAAAATTATCACAGCATTTATTTTTAAATTACCCTTTGTTTTTGAAGATTGTTGGAAATAAGCAATATGATCTTTACTTGCCAGACGGGACTTTTCATCATAAACTTGTAAATACAAATGAATTTTTAGGAAGAGATCAGGTTGTTGTAGGAAAAACTGGCTACACCCACGAGGCTCAAGGTTGCTATATGGTTATACAAAAAATAGACGAAGATAATTTTGTAGTTAATATTATTTTGGGAGCCGTGGACAGGTCTGCAGAATTGCAAAAGTTAATTAATATTTCTTCAGATATAAGAAATAAAACACTGATCGGAGGATAATATATTTAATATATGACACCAATTTTCTTTAATGTAGTAAAAGTTTTGTTTACTTCATCCATGGCAACAATTATTGCTGTCATTTGGTCACCTTTTTTGATAAATTTTTTATATAAGCACAAGCTTTGGAAAAAAGAAGCTAGAGCTAAAGCAATAAGCGGGGAAGATGCAGTTGTTTTTAATAGTTTACATAAAGAAAGAGAAACAAAAGTTCCCAGAATGGGTGGTCTTTTAATATTTGGAACTACTGTATTTGTAGTTTTTTTGTTTTATATTTTGTCTTTAATTTTTCCAAATACAATTTTTTCTGACCTTAACTTTTTAACTAGAAGTCAAACTTGGCTCCCATTATTTACTTTTGTTGTAGCCTCTCTTCTGGGATTACTGGATGATGTGTTAGTAGTCTCTTCTTTGGGAAAATATATTGGAGGAGGAATATCATTTAAAAAAAGAC
>VGLO01000111.1 GCA_016866675.1 Candidatus Staskawiczbacteria bacterium
TATTTCTATATGCCGTCTTAACTCGACCAACCTCCGCCGTAAGTCTTTTTTCTCTTGAACCTGAAAAGCATTATAAGAACATGGGTCCGAAGTCTTTATGACTAATGAATTTGGAATTCGCAGAAGAAAACTTCGCTGAATTGTTTTCCAAATTCCATCAATATCTTGGATTTCAATGCGGCATACATTTAAACCAAATGAAAGCTGCGGTGCTGCTTTAAATCCAAGCTCACCTTTTAATTCGCACCTCGGTGAAAAGACATCTTTCACATCCCCTCGATCCACCATAACTATAGGGCACTGAACATTTCCAATCCTTACCCTTATATTTCCAGCGGCGGATAAATTCATATCCACTGACCATCCCGAAACAAAGAAATCGCCATTAACAATATTAAATATTTTATTAGGGCTATCAATATGAACCCTAAGATTTGGGCCTAATCTTTTTTTAATGTGCCAGATCTCACCCCGTGCAAGCGATAGAAAACGATTTATATTTTCTTTACGGAGAGTATCACGATTAACCCACTGTCTAAATTTCACTATTTTGGCACTAATAAAAATCAATATCTCAAGAAATTCGGATGATATTCCACGATTTACCATTACCTGACGAGAGTATTCTTTGTTTTGAATAGATTCAGCTTTGTTACATATAAAACCAAAGCCGTTTTTTTTAATTCTAATAAAAATTGCATAAACCTCGTTGTAATTTTTCAGAATTAAAAACATAAATTTATATGAAAATTTAATCCTATTTATTAAGCTGCCAAGAAGCCTTATGGGCTCAGTAATTTTCCAACTTGTAGACTCTTGATAAGCTTGAGCTAACTGATTGGCCTGGGCTAGCTTTTGTTCACTCTCTAACAATAAGTGATTGGCCTGGGCTAGTTTTTGTTCACTCTCTAACAATAAGTGATTGGCCTGGGTTAGTTTTTGTTCACTCTCTAACAGTGATTCTTCAAGCGGGGCACTCCTAAAATCCCAAGAACTAAAGGGGACGTTAGATACTAAATCAGACTCATATACTTTTCCATCTAAGTGAAAATGCCCCTGCATCACCAACTCAGAGGAGCCCACAATAACTCTATTACCAAGCCTATTGCTTGCTTGAGGACACTTGCGTACAACACACATAGAGTTAATAAACTCTATGGAGTGAATTTGGAATAAGGAATCAACACTTACATTACGGTCATATTTTTTTAAGAGCGTTTGCAATAAAACATTGCGATCAATAGGCACATTCCAGTGCTCATGATTAATCAGATCTATTAGCGTCTTGAAGAATGCTATTGAAGATTTTGGATTAAATAAACCGCCCTCAAAAGTACTCCAATAACTACAATGTAGATCCTCTATAACAAAGACTCCACCCTCAACGAGATGCGGAAAGTAAAGAAGAAAAGTGCCAATAATATCTCCTGACACATGCGACCCATCGTCAATAATAATGTCGAATTTTGGAGAATATCTAAGTATCTGTTCTTCAGTTTTTGGGGTATTTATATTTCCGATGACTATTTTAATTCTGTCATCTTCATAGTTGAGAAGATGACAGTCTTCATTAATATCACATCCAACTATTGTTTGAGCTCTAGTAAAGTACTTTGATAAAATCTCCAGAGACCCGCCATTTTGAATCCCAACCTCCAAAATGCAAATCGGGCTTTCTCTAAATTCACTAAATATACGGCTGTACTCCTGCAGATATAAAGACCATTTATCGGATACCTTGCCAGCATGCTCAGCGTATACTTCGCTTAATAATTTCCTAACCATGGATTACCCTCAT
>VGLO01000112.1 GCA_016866675.1 Candidatus Staskawiczbacteria bacterium
TCTCCAGTTATCCATCCATTTAAATCAATAGACTGAGTAAAGCCCCACCTATCCCCATAGTTTAGAGGCTCAAATTGCCTAGAAACAAATGGCGGCGGACTAATGGATTTACCGTTATATGTTACTGTTGCCATTAAAGAATAGGAGTTTTTTTATTAGTGTATGTAATTTCTACGCTCATGCTTATGGTATTCTTTGAAGTCATACTATACTCAAAATTGGATAAAAACCATGTCGCTTTCAAAGAATTTAAATTCATTAATCTATCTAAAGCAATTCCTTTTGCGAGTTTTTTTAATTTTGCGAGTTTGAGAATAGGTGGAGTATATGGATTTAATAAATTATTATCACTTGGACGCTCTAATGTAACATCCAACGACACATTAATTTTACCTTCCGTGCTTTGATAGCCATAGTCTATAACGCTTTTATTTGTTGGGCGATTTATTATTTTGATTTCATTTAAAATATCTGTAGGTTTTGTGTCTGAAACTTTTACGTCTATTATTTTGAATCCACCTACTCCATCAAGTTCCGTTTTATAAATTGGATTTGTCGTATATTTAAAATTGGCGCCAAAATTCTTTCCTCTTGTTGGAAATTCATAATCTGATGACAAACACACTACCGAACTCTGAAATGATGGATTATAATAACCACAATTGACATACATATTTTGGCAACGAGTATTTGATGCAATTTTTTCTCCTGTTACAATTTGAGGAATAGTTTGGCCATTTTCTATGATTAAATTCAAAAAATTCGATTGTTTTGGCTGTGGAACAACATATCTAATTGAATCTGTAATATCAATATAACTTGCTTCATTTCTGTCTAAAGTTGTTGTAACTTCCTTGCGATATTTGGATAGCCAACTTTTGTCATTAGAAAATTTTATTACTGAGTCTATGGTCAGCGCAGGTTTATTTAGTGTTTTGGAAACGTCTATGGGCTGGGCCATTAATGGGTCAATTGTATTAGAACCAAATTGTTTCGTCCAGTTTTGTAGAGAAGCATTACATCTATCATAACTTTTAGAATATAGTTCCTCAAATCCGGCTTCGGCTTGAGAAAAAGACATTCTTCCAACAATGTGAAGATTTTCTCCTACATTTACAATCCCATCTTCCCCCATGTCCAAAGAACGGGTAATGTTATGGGTATATGCTCCAAGATTATTAGGAGCAAGCTCTTTCTTTTTTTCAAAACTAAACGTATTTTTGAGTAGGTCATAAGTTTCAGTAAAATAATTTTTGCTTATCGAAGAGTCACCATAATCCAGCAATGCGCCAGTGAATCCATAAAAACTAAATCCACTAATTAATTTATCTCTTTCAAAAAGACCAGAAGAAATCTCTTGGGCTAAAGTTTTTGTTGTTTTGTTGGAGTCGCCCGACCTTAGTGTTAGATTGATAGAATGAGAATAGTCCTTAGAGCCATCTTCTTTTGTTGTAAAAGAAAATGATTCTCCAAATTCTTCCATATATTTAAAATACCCAACAATTGAAGGTATGCCAGAATACATATTATTATTAACTTCCCTATTATGAGAATCGGTAAAATTCCCAGTTCTCCTAATTTCGGCAGTTGTTATATATTTACAAAAGCGGATATTATCTTCTTTTAATTCTTGGGAAACTGGAGCAGATAAAGATATGATATTAACATCTCCAGAGAAAGCATTTACTGCACTAGCAATTGTAGTTTTTAAATAAGAACTTAAATCAGCCTTGTTTAATGTGTCCGTCCCATAAATCTCTAATGTAAGGGTTTCTATTTCTCG
>VGLO01000113.1 GCA_016866675.1 Candidatus Staskawiczbacteria bacterium
CCATGCGTATCAGGAATGGGTACAAAACTTATTTCTTGTTCCTTGCAAAATGTATTCACTGCTTCCTTTACCCCAGGCCAATCTTTATTGTTGTAATCATGCACAAAAATATACCCACCAGTATGTAAGCGAGGATAAAAAAATTTTAAACCTTCATAAGTGGGTTTAAAAAGGTCAACATCAATGCTCACAAAACAGAAAAAATCATTTTCTATTTCCTTACAAGTTCTTTCAAATAATCCTGCTTTGATAACGCATTTTTTTGGAAAAGGCATTTTTTTTATCACTTGTTCTTGGGTGGTATCCGAAAAATCGTGTCCCCGCGCCCCATACTTGCATATGTCCTCATGTTCTGTTAGTTTGTCAAAACCTTCGAAAGTATCAAAAAGGAATAATCTTCTATTAGAAAATTCCTTATTAATTTTCTTTGCAAATTCGCCTTTATATACTCCTAACTCCGCAACATCGCCATTAATATTTTTTTCATTGATTTCATAAGCGCAAAGTTGTAACGTTGTAATACGTATATAGTCTGTAAATTCTCCTTGTTTGCTGTTTAAAGCATTCGGGGATTTTATAAGAGACTTTGTTGATATTACCTTATAATTATTTTTCAGTATTTTCGTTAGAGTTTTAAATAATTCTCTCCGTATTTTAGTCTGTATTCTTTGTATCATATCCAAGTCTCTAAATATTCTTTTGTAAATAGCTGATGTAATTAATTTTCTTACGTAATTAGATTGTCACAGTTATGCCACCATCAACTTGGATATTTTGACCAGTTATATATGAAGAAGAATCAGATAATAAGAAAATCAAAGAACCAACTAAATCATTTGGTTGCCCTAATTTTTTTAGGATAGTTTTTGTAAATAATTTTTGCAAAACCGGATCTTTTTCATCAATGGAATTATAGGTATCTTTTTTAAGATTAGGAAACGCTCCAGGAGATATGGCATTAACTCTTACTTTTGGTCCAAGAAAAGAAGCGCTATAACGGGTAAATTGCAATAATGCCCCCTTAGCCATGCTATATCCCGGGGGATTGAATTTATCGGTCCCTTCGTATAAATGAGGTGCCGGTACAATAGTAGAATACATTGAGCAAATATTTACTATCGAACCGTCTTCCATGTTGTGGCCAAAATCTTTAGTGGCTCTAATAGACCAATATACGCCGGAATCAAAAGAGGCTTTAAGTTTATCATAAGTAATATTCTCTAGTCTTCCTGATGGGTCATTAAATCCAGTTTTTTTACTAAAATCAAAAGCATTATTCACTAGTCCATTAAAAGAATCGTATTTATTTTTTATATGTTCATGAATTTTTTTCACTTCTGATTCATCGTAAAGATCAACACTGTACCAATCTAATCTATCGCTATATTTTTGCTTCAAAGAAATAACAAAGTCACTATGTTCAGATAATTTATCTATAACAATTACTACGCAGCCCGAATCTAGTAAAGCATTTGTAAAGGTTGATCCAAAAAATCCTGACCCACCCATTATAATAATTTTTCTATCTTTTAAAGAAAAAATATCGCCCATATCTTCTTATATTGATTTTTAAACAATAATAAAGTATAATAAAAAACCGTAATTTGACAATAGGAGAATTAGACTCGTCTTCATAAATAAGGAGTGTTCTCATGCCTTCTCTTCAAGTTGGCCATCGTTTAGTTGGATCAGGTAATCCTTGCTTTATTGTGGGGGATATTGGAATCAATGCTAATGGTAGTCTCGAGAATGCTTTAAG
>VGLO01000114.1 GCA_016866675.1 Candidatus Staskawiczbacteria bacterium
GGAGAAGGTTCAAATCCAGACCCAAATACTTCCCCAACAAATCAAACAAAACAGACCCTTGACTTATCTTCTATGGCGGTTTCAAGCAGCACATTTACAAACAGCAACTACAAAAATGGTGCAGGAGAATTGAGGCAAAATGAAGTAACCTATGATGGAGACGGAGACTCCCTCCAAGGAAACATGAGCGTTTATAGATCAACTTGGAAAGACAACGAGGGGTTTTTTCTGAGGAATCAGGGTGTGGGCGACTTCTTTAGAATAAAAACCTTTTATAAAACCAGCGGAAATACGTCAGAGCCATTTATAGATATTAAAAAGCTACAAGACTTGGTCGGACCTGTAAAAGAAGAAGGCCAGTTAGTGACGCTTAGCAAAGGTGTGTATTTTTTCAATAATTCGGGATCAATATCGGCTTATAACTCAACAAGTTCAATCTGGGAAACAGGTGGGCCCGGAATTAACTCAGTCGCCTTCAGATCATTACAAGACAATACCGAAGTGGGATTTGATAATTTATCACAAACTTTACTAGCAGCAAGCGATGGGGACAAGATAGTGTATTTAAGTTTCGATTATAGCGAAAAATCTTTCATTAAGTTCAATGAAACCAGCCTTACATTCTCTAGTATTTCATCCAGACCAGTGGGCGATCAATGGAATATGACGATATTCTGATGAAAATGTCTTTCCCATTGTATAGATAAAAATATGAAACACACAAAGGAACAATTAGAAAAATCCGTAAAAGAGTCTTACTCTTTGAGCGTTATTGCAATAAAGTTGGGACTTAAACCGAGTGTCAATAATAGAGCTAATATTCGCAAGTTAATCAGTAAGTGGAACATTGATGTTTCTCATTTTGGGAAAGAAAAGTATACTAAAGAACTGCTTTCAAAAGTAGTTGCCAGTTGCCAATCTATGGCTCAGGTTTTGAAGGCTTTGGGTTGCAGACGTGGTGGCGGGACTTATGAATACATAAAAAGAAAAATAAAGAATTTAGGAATTGATACTTCTCATTTCACAGGAAAAAAAACAAACTCTGGAAGAAACCATAATGGCAATAAAGGTCGTTGTTGGGAAGATGTTTTAGTGCATCAAAAAGAAAAAAAATGCAAAGAAACAGCATATACTTTAAGAAAAGCATTAATTGCTTCTGGCCGAGAATATAAATGTGAAATAATTGGATGCACAGTAAAAGATAATTGGTGTGGAAGTCCAATTAAATTACATATTCACCATAAAGATCGAAATTGGTTAAATAACACGAAAGAAAACTTGGAATTTCGCTGTCCTAATTGCAACAGTCAAACAAACAATTGCTGTGTCGGGAATAGGAGTAAAATAAATGGCAAATAATTTTCCTCCAATTCCAATATACCCACAAAATTATGACAGCGACTATACGTTGTTTTTGGTTTACAATACATCAGAAACAATTACGACTGATGATAACTTGCCTTGGTCAGAAGAAATTTCAATCAAGGCAGTGGCCTCAGATAAAGCTGAAATCTGGGCCGACAATGGATTTGCGAACATAGAAGGCGAATTGTTTTATTATGACTCAGTAGGTAAAAACGCAGACGGCAAAGTCAATAAGCTTAAAAGGTGCGTTAGAAATTTAGGCAACAAACAAACAAAATACAACAAAACTGGCTCTGAGGTAAGAGGCTATATTGTAGCCGAACATCATAATCAACTTGTAAACGCTATTATAAAAGTTGAAAATTTCGTTGGCGAAAACTTCTCCACCG
>VGLO01000115.1 GCA_016866675.1 Candidatus Staskawiczbacteria bacterium
TCGGGATAATTAGGTTTCATTGGAAAACATGAAGAGAAACCAAGCTCTCTTAATAGCGTAACCGTTCTTAGAGCGTCCTTTTCCTGAACCAAGAAATCAATATCGCACATGCGTCGCAACCCTAAGTCGTGATAGTAAAGTAAATGAATGGCGAATCCTTTAAGAAAAATAAAGGGAATCGAATGACTTTCAAGGTGATTGATAAAGTATTTGAAACTCTCACTTAATGAGGTGTTTTTTAAAAGCGTATTCGAATAAATTTCTCTTAAGGATTCCAGCCCAGTGACTCCAGAAATCAAGCCGATATTCTTATAGACTAATGGCAGCAGCCGATTTTCCCCTCGCACTTTAGGGGAGTTTTGCTTTTGATTTAGAAATTCGTTCCAAGCTTCTAACGCAGAGGATCCCGATCCTATAGCAGCCTGAATTAAAAGTCGTTCGCTTACGGAAGGAAATCGAGTATTTTTGTGTCCTGTGTAAACTGGGTAATGAGAATTCATGTTGGATTTTGCGATGAGCAATGAAATAACTCTGGTCGTTTGATTTAATATTAGATTAATCACTAAACAATCTCAATGCTGAAGAAATAGTGCTCGAACCAGTGACGCAGACCTGATTCTCATTTGTTTGTAGTGTAGTAAGACGAAACAGCCGGCGCTCAGCTTGAAATGGAAAAAATCTCTGTTAAAATTGATGGGTATTTAGAAGGAGGGGGGGGGGGGATGGAAGTATAGTATGAAAGTATATTCATCTCTAATGATCTAAACTTAACAGAGGAAAAAATAAAATCTATTAAACTAGAACAAGAAGATTTGGTGTGCTTGTTTAACAAGGCTAATCCTTTAAAATTCGATAAAGTTAAAAACTTTAAAAATAAATATCTTTTTATGAGGTGTTTTTCAAAGGACACAAGCACTTATAGTTTTTTTGGTTTTAAAAAAGCATTAGCTGAACAGCGGCTCTATTCTAAGTTTGTTTTCCTGGGTAGAAAAAATGTAGACATGATAGGAAAATATTTGGATGATTCCTTTGTAGATATCGTTGATACAGTTAATCAGAAGTGGCTTAAAGACATCTCGTACACAGAAAACAGATATCCTACCAGTGGTTTTTTTGCTTTTCATTACATGAAAGAAAAATTTCCAGACAGTAACATTTCTCTGGTTAATTTTATTGGCACTCATTCTGGTGGGACGGGATGGTGTGGACACGATTTTGATTTCGAGCAAAATTACTATCAAACTCATAATATTAATATGATTTGAAAAGCCACAGTGGCATTCCTCCTCCTATACCAAAAAGGTCAAAGTTGAAATTCTTCGAAGTTTACACACATGAATGCTATCTGGAATAGTTTCTGAAGAAAAACACACCCTCTTAAGTATGGCTAGATTCTGGAAAAAATCTTTTTATCGGGAAAACTTTTCGCAACTCCGGAATAAGAACTCGATTAAGATAGTTATCAAACCTCAATTTAATCTCCTTATGGGATTCGGTGCGGCAAAAATAATAGATATAAGATCTCAGAGTCTTCCTTCTTAAGCCATTGCTTTTAAAAAATTGGGCCCGGTAAATGCCCAAGTAAAATCGAGATAACCCCCGAAGCTCAACGTTCCGTCTCATCAGAGTCAGAAAAAAGCGGTCAATTCTTTCTATCCAACTTACATGAAGCCTTTTTGATTTTTTGATTATAGGTTCAGGAATCAGTTCAGGGTCAATTTCTTTGAGGAATTGAATCGCAGCCTGGAT
>VGLO01000116.1 GCA_016866675.1 Candidatus Staskawiczbacteria bacterium
ATTTTGAATTCATTTATTGTTCTAAATTTGTAAATTGTAGTTTTACAATGGACTAATTATATCACTTTCCTTTTAAGTATCAATTAATTCAAATAAACTGTTTGATAACCCAAAGAAAATTTCTCGTAGGTTTGTTTGTAATTATTATTGTATTTTCATTTAGCTATGGTGTAGTGGTTGGTTCTTTCAAATTTCAACCATATGGAATATTGAATATCATGTATGATCAATTCATGACAAATCGTCATGAAGATCAAAACAATACTGTCTCATTATATTCCCAGGTAAATGTTACATCGTTAATTCACATACATAATCAAACTGATTTATTGGATAAAAGAATACAGATGATACAATACATTTGGAAACAAAATAACTTTCCTTACGATAAAATGCCTTCAAATATAGAACATGACATCAAAGACGATAGATATTCAGATCTACAAAATCTTTTACAAATAAACAAAATCACAACATCCATGGAATATGGAGTAAACTCGTATTCATATTTGTTTTTGGCAGACAAAAACAACAACAAGTTAGTTGTATATCATCAAGGCCATGATGGTGACTTTATTCTGGGTAAAAATTTAATCCAATATTTTTTGAATAATGATTATTCAGTGTTAGCATTATCGATGCCTTTCACAGGAATGAATAATCAACCAGTTGTAGATTTACCGAATTTTGGTGTTCTCAAATTGACAACACATGATGATCTGATATTCATAGATTCAGAGAACTTTTCATCAATAAAATTTTTTGTTGAACCAGTAGCAACGTCATTAAATTATGTAGATAAAACATTCAATTTTGATTCTTATTACATGATAGGAATTTCTGGAGGTGGATGGACAACTGTATTATATTCTGCTATAGATCCACGAATTGACAAAAGCTATCCAGTAGCAGGATCTGCACCCATTTATCTTCGCTTCAATAATCCAAAAAATATAGGAGACTATGAGCAAATGTTGCCTGAATTATATCGCATTGCAGATTACTTGGATTTGTACATAATGGCATCATATGGAGAAAATAGAGAGCAACTTCAAATTTTTAATAAATATGATCCATGTTGTTTTGCTGGTGATTCATTTACAACTTATGAGAGCGAAATAAAAAAATCTCTGTTAAAATTAAGAATGGGTACTTTTAGTGTTTACTTGGATGATACACATAATGAACATAAAATTTCAGAACATGCTCTGAGTTTGATCATAAATAATATGAATAGCTGATAAGCGTAGTAAAAATTTAAGGATATGTCGTTTATCAAAGAATAATTGTGTACCTTGACATGAATTATCTGACCGATTTATACAAAAATGAAGAAATTTGTTCATACATTATATTCAATTCAAATAAATTAAATTTACAAATTCAAGATTAATTTTTTTGAGGTAGATTGTGAAAACTGAGTAAATTATTACTAAAAAATAAATTGTATTCTAAGTAATTTATTATTTTAATTCCTGTATTCAGCATATTTTTCATAGTCTATTCTATAGATTTTTACGTGATATCTAAAGCCCAGTTCTGTAGAATCGAATTCTTTTATGAGATAAGGATATTTCCGTTCATTAAAATATACATCATTTAAGAAGCTGGGCCTATTCTTAGTGCCATCTAATACTAAATGATCTAATTTGTTATTGGTATTCTCAATAAATTTTTCTAGAGAATCGAAGCCATCCGGAGAAACAACTTTGGGGCCAAACTTTGTTCCGTTAATTA
>VGLO01000117.1 GCA_016866675.1 Candidatus Staskawiczbacteria bacterium
TCGTCCTGGACATGATGATAGATATAGTATGGATTCCTCTAAAATTCGTCATAAGCTTGGGTGGAAACCAAAAATAACGTTTGATGATGGTCTTAACCAAACAATAAGTTGGTATCTAAATAACAAACCTTGGTGGTCTGAATTTGATTTAAGAATATTAGATGGCTATCAATGGAAAACCTATTCATGATTTTAATATATTAATTCATAAATAATCAATAGTTATCATTCATTGTCTCAATTAAAGTAACACTTGATATATCGAAAAACGGGTTATATCAATATGCATAAAACACTATTATTTCGTTCTTGGTTTTATTTTAGAACTGGTTGGAGTACGTATTTTGCTTTTATTTTGAGTGCAGTTAATACACTAACAATCACTTACTATCTTGCGATTGAAAAAGCGCCTTTATTAAAATCCATATTCCCTAGTTTTCTTTACTATGGCATGGTTGTAATTTTAATCATAATTCCAATTTTAGTACTAATCGGTTATATTCATTTCAAAAAATCAGGATCTTACAAAGCAGAAGCTGATATTGGAATGGAGTCGAATCCATATTTTTCTAGATTATGGCAAAACTCTGAAATGATGATCCCACTTTATGTAGAAATGCTAGAATTATTAACCAAACTTTCAAGAGAAGAAGACTTGACTAATGACGAAATTGAAAAAATTGCTAAAATTAAAAAAGATTTACTATCACATGTTTCAAAAAAACCACGCACGGATAAAATCTAACCTCATAATTATTCATAACCATGGAAAAGAAAACTAGAATTTCATTCGTATATAGGGACTGTCTAGGATTATCGGCAAAAAATTACTTCACGCAACATCGTAATTTTCTACTAAAAGCTATTGCACGAAATAAAGAAATTGAAACAAATTATGTCTTATGTGATAAAACATTTGATATAAATAAGCTAAAAGGAAAAACCGATGTAATTCTTTTATATGATCTAGTGAATTTAGGTAATGATTGTGTCCCAGAAGATCTAATAGGGATAAAAAATTCAACAATTCCTGTAATTGTTAAAATTGGTGATCCTTGGGCAGCGTGCGATTTTAACGTGAAGGAACAACATGAGAAATATAAAATTGATGCATATTTTGGAACACATGCATCAGAATTTTTTTATAAATATTATCCTCATAATTTCAAATATAAAGTAATTTTATATGGTATTGAGCCATCGCTTTATCAAGATGTTTCTCCCATTCAAAATCGAATTAAAGAAAAAATTCTAAATTCTGGTGCAATAGCGAGTAATAAATTAACAAATAGAATTTTCGCAAAACTCACAAAGGGCTCCGCGAATCCTATGTTACACTATAAGCTAAGAACAATGTGTAACCGTCTTTCATATGTAGATTATACTACAACAACTGCTCACGAGTATATTGGAGATAAATATCCGCTATATCTACAAAAATATGCTTCAGCTATTGCTGCAACTACTGATACATATACAATGAAATATTTTGAGATACCAGCAGCTGGCTGTTTAACTTTTATGGAAGTTACTGAAAATAATCACGCAAAAAGTCTTGGTTACACAAATGGGGAAACAGCTATTTTCATTAATGAAAAAAACTATAAAGAAAAATTTGAAGAATATCTATCTGATATTGATAATCCGAAATGGGAACAAATTGCAAATGATGGAAGAAACTTTGCTATGGCAAATTTTAACAACGACAAAG
>VGLO01000118.1 GCA_016866675.1 Candidatus Staskawiczbacteria bacterium
GATTTTATAAAACACCCAATTACTTCGTTATTCCTTCTATTCAGAAGATAGGTGTTTCAATCTGTGCCAGTTTTCTGTGCCATGTTTGGGTTCAAATCTTGGTTATTGTTGTCACCAAAAACCTTGATTTCAAGAGCCCCACGTTCAATAGCCGATAACACTTTAGGGTCTATGTAATGTCGTTCTAATACTTCTTGAGTGGAATGGGATGTAATCAATCCTGTCTCATTCCCCAAAGCTTGATTAACCCATGTGATGTATGTTTTTCTAAGATTTTTCAAACTGACATCTTTGTCAATACCTGCACCGTTTTTATAGTGTGTAAATGACTTACTTATTCTATCCATCAAAGTCCTTGAATTACAATTTCTATCAGGACATAGAATAAAATCGTTCGGGTTTTCAATGTTATTCATTCCCATATCAACTAATAGGTCCTCTAAGTCCTTATTTATTGGTACGAACTTTTTAGGAGTATTACTGTCCTTCTTTATTCTCTCTACTTTCAAATTCCCAAACATCAAGAATTTAACCCCATTTTCAGATACGAAAATATCTTTCCATTTTAACTCAACGACCTCTTCTCTTCTTGCCCCTGTTAAAAGAAACAACTTAAATGCATTCTTCAACCAGCAGTAATACATGTTTTTAACTTCTCCACGACCTCCCAGTTTGACTTTTGAGTCAAATCTATCAACAGATACCAAAATTGACTCGAACTCACTCCGTGTTATAATTTCAATATTGGAATTAGAGATTACTTTAGGGGTAAAATTAGCAAATGGGTTCTTCATATCCACAGCTTCAATTTCTATCAAGAATTCAAAGAAACCTTGTAGTGTGTTGAAACACTTGTTAAAGGTCTTTGGACTATACTCTGTGTTCAGGAATTGATAAAAATTTGATACATCTAGTTTAGTAACATCCTTAACAAGAAGATTTTCAATATTTTTGGTTTTTTTCAGCACAAACACAAATAGCTTACAATATCTTAATACTTCTTTAATATAGGCTGCACTCAGATTTTTCTTCAAGTGTGCATAGCCACTTTCACCATTCAAATATCTCTTATACTCAACAATCGCAGCTGCCAAGTTTAAAGCATTTGGAATAATTCTGGTTTCAACTTTTTCGGTAACTATTTGATAATTCAACCTTTCCAACTGCCTTTTAATATCAATGGATTCAATGACGGCATCTTCATAATTTTCGGCATTCAAGAGTTTAGTGACCTGTTTGCCACCCGAATTTGGAACTGTAACAATCAACCTATAACACAGATTTTCTGAGGTATGATTACACCCGTTTACTTTTCCTCTGCATATCCTACAGTATAATCTTAATCCTTTAAAAGGATTAGTTGGTAACTTTATATTCCTCATGCCACTAGGTCATTGTAGAGTTTTTCTTCGTCAATTGAGTTGAATTGCATTTTGTATCTCGGTAAAATCATCGGTCGTCCGTCTTCTAATCCAACCAAAAGCAACTCAAAAACCACATCGTTATCAATAATATTTCGGCAAATCTCCCTCCATTGATTAGGGTGTTTTTTAATCAAATCCAAAACCATAGGCTTCAATAAACAAACCTTCAATTCCAAATCATACACAAATGTTCTCGAAGCTAATTTATGGATAGTTACTCCATTTTGCCGCAACCAATTCTTAATTGATTTGGGGTCTGATAATTTAATTTTCTTACCAAC
>VGLO01000119.1 GCA_016866675.1 Candidatus Staskawiczbacteria bacterium
GGATTGGACGACATTCCAATACCTGTTTCTTTATGGTATTTTGTAAACGCAAATTCATCAGAAAGCTGTATACCGTACTTATTCGGATAAGCGCCCAAGCCAATATAAGCCGTATGCCAGATCGTAGATTGCTGTCCTCGCCGCCCCAAGGTCGAAGGCGTTGAACTTAAAAGAAATGCCAGTGCAGAGAAGACTATCAATGAACTAAGAGCAGATAAACGAAATTTACTTTTATCAAGTATTATCTGATAGAAAAGAAAAAAGAATATAATAAGTATAGTAGTAGGCCTAATGATATAAGCAAAATATAGTAAGGGCAGTAAATAAAACAACTCGTATGTAAAAGACTTTTTTCTAAAAAAAAGTAGTAAGAAAATATAACTAGGTATAACAGCCCAGAAATAATAAAACGGAAAGGTTACAAAATGAGACACAAATGGATTGACTGCATACAAAAATAAAAAGAGAGGAGCGAGAAGCTTAGAATTTAACCTTTTAATAATAGAAATAGATATGAACGCATGTACCAATATTTGTAGGAGAATTACCGAGTTGAGATCACCCATCCAGAAGAACAGATTACGAGCTATAAAAACAATAAGCACATATCCGAAATTATTATATTCATAAATAATCGGGTTTTCAGATACGATATGTCGATGGGAACGGTATTCGTCTTGATGCATTTTTGATACTACCGCGTATTCATTGGGATCTATTTCCCATTTTAGTGAAAAATCAAGATTGGCAGCTCCTGAACAATATGGATAAGTCCAACCTACACTCTGATTTATTTCTGTACGGGTAAGAAAAGTAATTAAAACAATAACCAGAAAAACAAACGGATATAAAAAATTTTTAGAAAACATAACCTTAAGTTTTACTTGATTTTTATTCCGACTATTATCAATCTTCCTCCCCATGGCAGACGTATCCCAGATTTAATTAAAACTTCATCGATTCTCATAAATAAATACAGAATACTGTTCATTACGATGCCTGTAAGCAATTCACTAAATTCATTTTCAACTTGCTCCTTTTTTTTCTGTTCAGTGCCCTTGAAACCATCATCAATGGAAACAATAAAAAAACAAATCCAGTAATATACTCTACTTTATAGCCTGTAGTTTCCATTTTACTGACCAGTTCTTTTCTGGAATATCTTCTTTTATGGCAGGCCAGGTCATCTATATAGGACCACATAAACATATACAGGGGTAAGGATAAAAAAGTATATCCACCTATTTTTAGTGACCGATATATTAGCAAGAACCTTTTTGACTGCTTGATATCCATCAGAAACATGCCACGCAGGTGCCAAAGTTGGATTTAAATCTACCGTATAAACTTTTGCGGTTTGATCAAGTAATTTAATCTCCTTTTGAAAAGCACGAACCAATGAAATTCTTTGACCAGCAGATGTAAATAATATATAATAGCTCAATAATTTAATTTTTACCTTTATAACTTCAGCTCTAGCTTGTCCGGTTTAAGTGATTTTCTCAAAGAAACTGAACTTAACTTTGGACTTGTATCTATAGTCTACTACCATTTATTTATTACAACAAAAATAACTTAACGTTCTACATATAAGTAAAATGAGTTAAATTTTTGTATATTTCAAAATATTGAATGACCAATTTCCGAAGACCCAAAAAATATAGAATCATTTGAAGTTGAAAAGATAAAATCTAT
>VGLO01000120.1 GCA_016866675.1 Candidatus Staskawiczbacteria bacterium
TTTTGTTCATTCTATTCTTTCAAGTTCAGCTTTATGCAGATATGTTTTTGCAAGTTTTCTTTTTTGTTGTTACACTTTACGGTTGGTATAATTGGAAGCAAATACCGAAAGAAAACGGCATCACAAGAACCGAACTCAAAACAAAAATTTGGCTTTTAAGTGCAATTGTAATGGGAACAACCATTGTTGGATTCCTTATTTCAAATATACATATGTGCTCGCCTCAATATTTCAAAACCGAAGCCTCATATCCCTATGCTGATTCGTTTGTAATGGTATTGAGCATTGTTGCTACCATTTTGCTTGCTCATAAGAAAATTGAAACGTGGTATCTTTGGATTGTAGTAGATATAGTTTGTGTTTTCTTGTTTTACAAAAAAGGCATAGCCTTTTTAGCGTTAGAATATTTTGTCTTTCTTGGTTTGGCAACTAATGGATTTTTGAATTGGGAAAAGCAATTGAATAATGGTTAAGGCATTTGTATTTGGTAAATTTTTGCCTTTTCACAAAGGACACGAAGCAATGATAAATTTTGCAATGAGTAAGTGTGAATTTCTTTCAGTATTGGTTTGTGTTAGTGACAAGGAAAAAATTTCAGGAAGTATTCGGAAAAATTGGATTGTGAAAACATTTTATGATAATTCTAATATCGAAGTAATAGAATATTATTATCGAACGGATCAACTTACAAATGAATCAAAAGCATCATTGAAAGTATCGGAGGATTGGTCTGAAATCTTCAAAGATCTATTTCCGGATTATTCTATACTGGTTACCTCGGAAGAATACGGAAAAATGGTGGCGGAGTTTATGAACATTAAACACATCTTATATGATATAGAAAGGAATCATGTTAATATTTCTGCAACTTATATTCGGGAGAACATCTTTAAAAATTGGAATTACTTGCCCGACAGTGTAAAACCATACTTTACCCTGAAAGTTGTGATAGTAGGCACAGAATCAACAGGAAAAACAACCTTGGCCGAAAAACTTGCAAAGCATTTTAACTGCGGCTTGGTATTGGAAGCTGCAAGAGAGATTATTGCCAACTCCAATTCTTTCACCTTTGACGACTTATATATTGTAGCAAAAGAGCATGCAAAGAGAATTGACAAAACTATTTTTGCTGACAGTCCTCTTGTAATTATTGACACGGACATACATACAACAAAATCCTATTCCCGATTTACCTTTGAAAAGGAACTAGAAATAAATGCTAACATTTATAATTCAAGTAAAGCAAGTCTTTATCTTTACCTCAATAACGATGTAGAGCATTTGCAAGACGGAGCAAGGTTAAGTGAAGCAGCAAGAAATTTATTAGACCTTTCACATAGGCAAGTTTTGACAGACCACGATATTGATTTTATAGAAATAAGAGGCGATTGGGACGAAAGATTTGACAAAGCAGTTGAACAAATAAACAAACTAATTGTAACGAATGGACAAAAGCACTGGGCATAACAGTACCTACAAGAAATTGGCGATTCAGTGGTTAAATGAAGAGTTGTGCTTTGTATAAAGTTCAGTACTGGCAGACAGTTTTCGTCTCCGAAATCGCCAACTTGTTGTAGCTGCAAACAGTCAGGCTGTGAAAAAACCAATCTTCCGCGGTGATTTAACCCAAAAACGACCTCCTATTTCACATTTTAGGCTCGCTACAGGCAGGCATTTTTAGGCTTCTCCA
>VGLO01000121.1 GCA_016866675.1 Candidatus Staskawiczbacteria bacterium
TCTGAACTCAATCTCCTTGCTTTACTTTTCCCAATAATAGCATAATTGGGACCACTCCTTGTTTTTCAAGTTCTTCCATAATTTTCTTTGCTTCTTTTGGCTCTTTATTGTAATACATTGTGTAACCAAATGCACTTCTTTTTTCTCTTAATTGCGGAAACAAATCAATAATCTCCTTTTGTAGTTGAATTACATTCCATGCCTGAAGACTTTCCTTATATGAAAGTTTACCATTTATTTGAACTGTTTGCTTGGGTTCAAGGTACGAGAGCATCTCAGATAAAAGACTTTCTTCAGATTTCTCCTTTTGTAGTGCTTTTACCATCAATTAATTCCATCACTACCCCCTTTACTTCTTTCTGTTTCTTATTAGCGGAATACTAGCTAAATTCTTCAAATCTAGCTCAATAATTTGACAGTTCTTGAGGCTAAACTTTTCATCTGATTCGTAAGGGTCCATATCTTTTGTTGCACCTATAAGCATCTTTCCTATACACCCATGGATTATTAACAAAATATTTCCTTCTTCTTTTATTAAATTATTAAGAATATTTTTTGCTCTTTCCATTAACTGATCAAGATCTTCCCCATTCTTTGGCCTTTTGTGTTGAGATATAAGTTTCTTTACATCATCTTTTTTCATACCAATCCATTCTCCACTATTTACCTCTCTAAATATTGGATCATAATTTATCTTAAGTCCCGATATTTTTGAGAAAGCTTTAGCCAATTCTATACAACGTAACGAATCACTAGAATAAACTTTAGTTATCCCTAAAGACATTAATTGTTTAACTGCAAAAGGAATTTGTGACCTTCCAAATTCCGATAGTTCACCTTTTAGAGGGTCTTGGATAATTTTGTCGCGATTATTTATAGTCTCAGGGTGTCTTATGATAAATAATTTAGAAATCATTACTTATTGGCCTCATCCAACTTTTTGAAATGATCTTTATCTATTGGTTCTAGAACTCCTGTAAATAATTTTGTTACTTTCTCAACATCTTCTTTACTTTTTCCCTCAATTTCTACAAAGTCGACTTCTGCAGGCTCTAAGATTTTCATAATCCCAAGTTCTGAACCTTGAACATTCCAATATTCTCTAAGAGTTCTATTTTTTAGTATTCTCTTCATTCCAAGATTCTTTAGTATTTGTTCCATCTTCTCATGATCTCCTACTGGAACGTTTATCTCTACTCTTTCCCAAACATTACTGTCTGTTTCTTTTTTTCCTTTAAAAGTTAATTCAGAAACTCCTTTTTTTGTTCTTATTCTTAATAGGTTTTCAGCTGTTTTCATAGTTTCGCCTTCTTTTCCATAATAACAGTCTATAATTTCATAAGTTTGTGTAGGATTTGCTTTTAGCTCTTTTAGTTTATGCCTTAAAGCATTTTCATTAGAATATTTTAGTTTAATCTCGATTTCTTTCATATTTGTCAAAGACCTCCACCATTTTTAACTCTTTTCGATGTTATTTTCTCTAAAACTAATCTAAAATTTTCATCTAGGCTTCCGTAAGCGTCAACTCTTACAATCTCCGGTTTTGATTGTTGAAATAAATGATATCTATCAAATAACTTAGTCAATTCTGCGACATTATCTCTTGTATTAAGTCCTACACACATGTGAGAATAATCTAATCCTTCATCTCTTTGACTCCGAACTCTAGCTAAAGAAGTTTTTGGA
>VGLO01000122.1 GCA_016866675.1 Candidatus Staskawiczbacteria bacterium
CAAAAAATATTTCTCTAGACAAAAGAACTCAAAACACACGGTTTCACCGAGACAAGATCAACCCGGAACTGCATTCCAAATAAGAATTTGTGATTGGGGATACTACATACATTTCTTTCCCAATGAATATTTTGATCGAGTTTTAATGGCGTGATCTCTCCACCATGTTCAAGATCTACTAGCTGAATTACTCCAAATGCGTAGAGTGGCAAATCCTGAGGCTGAGTGAGAATTTGTGACGCTGACTAATCTGGGAATACTAAAATTAATCCTGAAAATATTTTATGCACAGATCGATGTGTAAATTAGGTGTCATGAAACCAAAGCTAATCCTTACCTAAGAATATAGAAATGATGCAAGATCGCTCCTTGAATAAATTAGATAAATTTTTGTGCATGACAAATTAGGAATCAAATTTCTGCCAACCTGCTTGCCCATTACTGATTTTAGCCCTCTAATTGTGGTGCAAATTATCGAGAGCTCGCACTTTAATTTATTTTGTTAAATTTTCGAAAGTCCAGGTAATCTTGAATTTTGCAGTAAGAATTGGTGAAGATGCCGTATCTGAAATCTAAATCTAGACTTAGATTATTTTCAAATTTTACTCCTATAAGAAACTCTTGAGCTCGAAAAATTTCAACTTTATTTTGACTTTTGGAATGTATACATCTACTAAATTCAAGAGGAAGTAAGAGATATCGTTCCCCAATGTTTTTGAATTCAATTCTAAGCCCACTCCCAACTCGTGTAATTTTAGGTGAAGCTGCCGAGTCTTTAAGAACTGAATTTGTTAAAAAAAACGATTCTAATTCTTTTCGAGTATTAAATAGAATTCCTGAAATATTTGAATTCTCAAGACGATAGAGATAAATGCGTTGACCATCTCGTTTGAGCGTTACAATCGGTTGTCCAAGACTTGTCAATTCAGTATCAGTAACAATTCTTGACACACCTAAAAGTCGCAGCTGATCAAAATTGATTCTTCGTTTTACTAGGATATTTCTATACGATAAATCACCCGTAGCGAAAAAGTATTTTTTATTTAAAGCATAATTCCAAACCGAAATTACGGGGTTGTATTCTGAGAGTGTAGGGATACCATTGAACCATAAACCTGAGTGCCTAAAGTCATCTCCATATTTTTTTAATAAGGAGTAATTATATTCTTGCAATTCTGGGTGCGAAATTGATGGAGGAAGTTTCATCCCTGTAAAAGTGGCAACTCGACCTTTAAATTCTGAATTCTCCGGATAAATCGAAAACTCCGTCAAGCTTGTTTGAATCTGATTCTTTGGTGGGAATTCCCAACTTCGGGTGGCCGTCGGTAAATTGTAAGTATGGAGTAAGAGCATGAAAATACAAGCTGGTACTAACCAAGTGGAACTACGCAAAAGGAAATTCGATAATGCGGGAATGTAATAGAGAAGCGCACTGTGGCAAAAAGTAATGAAAAATGATCCAGTCAATATACCAACCAAGGGCAGAACAGAGAACTCCGAATATATTGGGGGTGGGCCAATAAAAGAACTTCGATTCAAATAAAAGTAGGAGCCTAAAATTGATAGAAAGCTGTAAAAAACAATTACTGTCCAGTAAGGGACTAGAAGCTTCTTAGAGAAACGCATGTACTTGAGAGCCGCAACACAAATTATAATTGATAATATAATAAGT
>VGLO01000123.1 GCA_016866675.1 Candidatus Staskawiczbacteria bacterium
CGGCAAAACCTGTAATTAGACCTACTGTAGCAATTGTTTTTGTTTCCATAAGTGCAAAACTTAAACCTACCAATGCACCGGATAATTCAACTAATGCGTCATTAAGACCGAGAACAACAGCTCCATTGTAATTGCATTCTTCTGGAGTAAGCATTGCCTTCTTCTTTTTCATAAGACTTTGAAATAGTCAATCTTTAAAAAACAATGCTTGTTTCTTATTAGGAGTCTCAATTACAAGTTTTAAGAGTTAGTAGAAATAACATTGAGAAGAATAAATGTTATTCCCATAAGAATAGGTAACTGAATCTTTATCAACACTCATAAAAAATTGTCCTGGTGGAGTTCCTGTTCCTGAAAGAAGAGTAATTTCTTTACCTATATGGGCTGGATAACTTGAAACAACTAAACTCCATACAAAGTTTGATGAAATCAAAGAATTGCGCATCCATACGATCAGCTGATCTCCATTAGCAGATGGTCTTTTTCCAATGGTTCCTCCTAAATCACTAAATAAAGTAATTCCTGGGATTGTATTTGGAGATATTTGAGTTGGAGATGAAACGTAAGGTGTTCCAATAAAGATTCTTCCCGTTCCAAAAACAACAGGATTCTCTTCATTGAGAAGTACATATGGGAAAGAAACATCACTTATAGCTTGATTTAAGTTTAGTGGCCTATTCCATAATAAGCCTTGTTGTGCTGTAATTTGATCTAAATAATAAGCATTATATCTATTCGCGCCACTTGGAATTAGGTTTCTAGATATCCATAGATAAGTGTTTAATCCAGTACTTGGGGGAGTAATTCCCTTAAATGAATAGACTGCGTCCATAAGAGTTACTGTTTGGACCACTTGTTGAGGAGATGAAGTCCAACATGTACTGTATGCATTACATTGATAAAAAATATTAGATGGGTTGAAAGGATTTATATTTGTAGATATAAATGTAACAAGCTCCCCATCAATATTCCACTCAGGAATACCTTGACCTGTCGGGAAAGTAAAAATAGTAGATGGGCCCACATCATCTGCAGTACCGACAATTTCATCAGGACCAATTGAATAAATACTTAATGATCTTTGACCTGCAGCAAGATTATAATTTGAGAAAATAATATTTGAACCGCTAATTTTTGGTGCGCCTATTATAGAATTAACTGGGAAGGTGATTGGTGGAGCAATTCCAACATCATCTGCAGTTCCAAATAACTCATCTGGCCCGGCATCATAAAATTCTAATTGATTGTTGTTAGGTCTTGAAAAAACTAAAGTTCTACCAAAAACTGAAAAACCATTAATCCCTTGGTGCTGAAAAATTGATGTTGGAGTGCTACAAAAAGGTTTCCTGCTAACTGAACGAGGAGCAGTTAAAACATCTTCACTTTGTGAAAAGAATAAATAAGTTGAGTATATTCCTAAAATTAGAATTCCAGAAATTATTAAATAAATAGATAATTTTTTATGAAAGGTTTTCTCTTTTTTTACAGCCATATGGTTTTTTATTATTTTTAATATATATATATCTGTTGTTAACTGGATTTTAAACAAAAAGCAAAAGTTGAACATTTAAAAACCTCTATTTATGATATAGGATATGGTGCTTAAACAATTAATTCAACTTTTGCCAGAGGTCAGAAAACCTGCAGAGAAAAAGACATCATTTAATAG
>VGLO01000124.1 GCA_016866675.1 Candidatus Staskawiczbacteria bacterium
AAAGAGGGAGAATATTTTGTTATGGGTGATAATAGGGAATTTTCTTATGATTCAAGAAGATGGGGGTCTTTACCAAGAGAAGATATTATAGGACGGGCTCTTGTTAGAGTTTTTCCTATTTCTACAATGACAATAATTTCAGGTAAAAAATATTAAATAATTATAAATGACTTCAAAGCTAAAATATCAAACTCTTTCTGGGATGCACGACATTTTGCCAGAAGACCAGGTCTACCTAAAGAAAATTAAAAAGTCAGTTGAAAGCACAACTAACTATTATAGTTTTCAAAGAATAGATGTGCCAGTTATTGAATACATGGATGTTTTTTCAAAAGGCGCTGGTCTTTCTTCAGATATTGTTGAGAAGGAAATGTACTCTTTTAAAACAAAGGGTGGCGATTTAATTGCTTTGCGTCCTGAATTTACACCTGGAATTGTTAGGAGCTACATTGAGCATGGAATGTATAATTTGCCTCAACCTGTAAAATTATGGACCATGGGTCCATGTTTTAGGCACGACAGACCGCAAAAAGGCAGGTATAGACAATTTCTTCAGGCAAGCCTAGAGGTTTTGGGGGATAAATCTGCATCAATTGACGGACAGATTATTCAGGTAAGCTATGACATATTAAAGGACTTGGGATTTAAAAATCTTTCTATTCAAATAAATTCTATTGGGGATTCAGAATGCAGACCATACTTTAAAAAAGTAATTACTGGATATTTTAAATCAAGAAAATCTTCTTTGTGTTCTGACTGTCAGAGAAGGTTAAAGGAAAATCCTTTAAGAATCTTAGACTGTAAAGAAGAAAAATGTCAAAGAGTGAAAGCAGGAGCTCCGCAGATTATTGATCACCTTTGCGAGAACTGTCACAAGCACTTTAAAGAAGTTTTGGAATTTTTAGATGAGTTGGAATTGCCTTATAGTTTAAACCCTTATTTGGTAAGGGGGTTGGATTATTATACAAAGACTGTTTTTGAAATATATGAAAAGAGTGAGTCTGGGACAGCTTATGGGGCATTGGCGTCTGGCGGAAGGTATGATGGACTAGTAAAGCTTTTAGGGGGAAGAGATACCCCAAGTTGTGGAGTTGGAATTGGCATTTCAAGAATTATGGAATTAATGATGGAGAAAGAACTTAAGCCAAAAACAAAGCAGGAGGAACCCGAAATATTTTTAGCTCAATTAGGTCAATTGGCAAAAAGGAAAAGCTTGAAATTGTTTGATGAGTTTAGAGAGGCTAAAATTCCGGTGGCAGAATCATTTTCAAAAGATTCTTTAAGGTCACAATTGAAAATGGCTGATAAAATGGAAATAAGATGGGTTTTGATTTTTGGACAAAAAGAAGCATTAGAGGAATTTATTACTCTAAGAGATATGAAGTCAGGAGTTCAAAAAGAAATAAAATTAGACAAGGTCGTTTCAGAAATGAAGAGTAAAATTAAAAAGTAGTATTAATAAAATAATATGCCTGTAGAAGTAAGAAAAAAAGAAAAAGAAAGCTCACAAAACCTAGTTCACAGATTTACAAAGGTTGTAAGGCAATCTGGTATTTTGCTTGAATTAAGATCAAAACAATTCAAAAAAAGAGCAAAATCAACTTTGGCAAAAAAGAGATCTGCTCTAAGAAGAGTTGAGCTTATAAAAGAAAAG
>VGLO01000125.1 GCA_016866675.1 Candidatus Staskawiczbacteria bacterium
ATATCGAAAATCAATCTAACAAAAACGCCATCCGTTTCGATGTATCCATTATTCCTCAACCTGCGTTTTATTCTTTTAACGGTCTCAGGTGAACAACCCAGGTACTCAGCCCAGGCTGGATTAGACAAAAAACACCTTTTTCCATTTGTCTGAAAGCTCCAAACTTTGCAAATAAAACTGGCTTCATTTGCTTTTAACCCCTTCAATTCATACATTTTTACAAAGGGTTCTTCTACTTTTTCTTTACTCATAATTTTCAATTTTCTGCAAAGATTAAGTTGTTTTATTTAACTCGCAAATCATTGATATAGAGTGTATTAAAGTTAAGTTGTTAACTTTATCATACTTTTTTTATATAATTTAAAACAATGATATACAAGCAATTACGCCAATGTTAAATAATTGTTAAATCTGAAATTGTAACTAAAAATTTACCAAAACGAAAGGTTCACCTAAACTGAACTTTTTACTTATATTTGACCCAAACAATTGGAGCAATGAACCGTATTGGCGAGTTAATTAGGCAAAAAGGGATAAAACAAGTGGATGTGGCAAAAGATCGTGGTGTAGGAAAGTCTACTGTATCTATGTATTGTAGCAATACGATGCAGCCGTCACTTAGCCGACTGATAAAACTAGCAAAAATGCTAAATTGTGAAATTGGCAACCTATTGATTATAGATGGTAAGAAGTAGTATATGGCTGAACAAGTAAAATCAAAAAAGCGAGTTACGGATCATGGTGAGGTGTTTACCAACCAACGTGAAGTTAATGCCATGCTTGACTTGGTTAAGCATGAGACCGAGCGAATTGATTCAAGATTCTTAGAACCCGCATGCGGGAATGGAAATTTCCTCGCAGAGGTGCTCCAACGTAAACTAAATGTTGTTGATCAGAGATATAGTAAAAGCCAATTCGATACTGTACTCAGTCGTGAGGACTACAACGCTTCTTTTGTTAACGAACCATAATGCGATGGAAAACCAATATAAAATTATTGCATACACAGCAGCAAATAAACACACTGATGAAGTTTGTGAATACGATGCAGACATTTTCGGTTGGGAAGATGCTAGGCTCTCAGCTATAGAATTAGCAAAACTGTGGAAAGAAGACTCAGAGCTTGAAAACAACTATGACGGCATTCAACTATCCTTGAGTTTCGGAATAGAAGGAGATCCTGAGCATACGTTTATTATTTCCCTATTAACAGGCAACAGAATGCACAGTCCAGACATAACTCAAGCACTTTGGGACGAAGCAACTGCGCTTTTTTCAATGGGATATAACTTTGAAAGCACTATACTTCGGGACGAGAAGGGTATTGAGAGCGAAATAGTTACAGATAGATACAGTGAATTGTACTATTTTACCGCATAAAAACTATCATTTTTGAGCGGAATCCACCGAGGAACAAGAACAGGACTTACTACTAATATTTTGTAATTATATTGCTGTATTTCAATTATATAGAAGGCTTAATATCAGGTTTTGACAAGGAATGATTTTGAGTAACTTACGACTTTTTAAAACAATTTCCTCAATTTATCCTGCTCCGCATAAAGAATAGCCTGAAATTGTTCGGTTGTAACAATATAACGCTTGGGCTTTTCGGGTAGA
>VGLO01000126.1 GCA_016866675.1 Candidatus Staskawiczbacteria bacterium
TTAGTTATAGCCAAGTGCCTGGTTCACGTTAATTAAGAGGCTTAATCAATGTAAATAAACCTAGAAAGTTTTACAAAAAAGGAAGGCGTAATAGATATTTTAAATTTTAAGGTAAATTAATAATATTTTGTTTTTATAGAAAGGATATGAGAATTATTTTACGAAATTGTGCTAACACAGTTATATCTAGATTATAAATGAAAGTAAAAAAGAAAATAAGCATTGAAGAATTTAGCAATAAAATCTTAAAAATGGGATTTGCCGAGTCAAATGAATATATATATATAAACAAGAAAGCGCTAATTACTCATTACCTTCAAAACATTAATGATAAAGCTTCTAAGCACTTTAAAAAGGAAGCTGAAAAAGTAATTAAAGAGTATGTTCAATATAGAAATAAAGAAGAAAATTTAAGCATACTTCAAGATGAAGCCTTGCAGCAACTTCTAATTGATGTAAAGGATGTTCCTTTCCCAAGTCCTAAGAATTATAATTTTAAATTCATTGACCTTTTTGCAGGTATAGGCGGTTTCAGGCTGGCAATGCAAAACTTAGGAGGGAAATGCGTATTCACAAGTGAATGGGATAAAGAAGCGCAAAAAACATATAGAGCAAATTTTGGAGAATTTCCATTTGGTGATATTACCAAAAAAGAAACAAAAATGTTTATACCTAATGAATTTGATATATTATGTGCAGGATTTCCTTGTCAAGCATTTTCAATTGCAGGGAAACGTGGCGGATTTGAAGACACAAGAGGAACATTATTTTTTGAAGTAGCAGAAATTATCAAAAATAAAAAACCAAAAGCATTTTTCCTTGAAAATGTCAAAGGACTAAGAAACCATAACGGCGGCAGAACTCTTTCAACAATCCTAAATGTATTACGAACCGATCTTAATTATTTTGTTCCAGAACCCGAAATTATTAATGCAAAAGACTTTGGTGTCCCACAAAACAGAGAACGAATATTCATTATTGGCTTTAGAAAAGATACTGGCGTAAATGAATTTGAATTCCCAAGATCATTGAAAATGAAAGTAAAGTTTTCAGATGTAAAAGAAAAAAAAGTTCCAGAAACGAAATATTACCTTTCAACACAATATCTAAAAACTTTAATCGATCACAAGGCAAGACATCAAGGAAAAGGAAACGGTTTTGGTTTTGAAATCATATCTGATAATGGAATTGCAAATGCAATTGTAGTGGGTGGAATGGGTAGAGAAAGAAATTTAGTCTATGATCACAGAATAACAGACTTTACTCCGAAAACTCATATCAAGGGAAGTGTAAATAGAGAAGGGATTCGTAAAATGACCCCCCGAGAGTGGGCAAGACTTCAGGGCTTTCCAGACGATTTTATATTTCCTGATTCAGTTGCTGATACAGCTAGATATAAGCAATTAGGTAACTCTGTCGCTGTTCCGGCGATTCAGGCAACAGCAAGGTTAATTTTAAAAGCATTAAAAAAATAAACCCAATAATGAGTAAATTAAATCAATTAGGAATTACATTAGGCACAAATAATAAAGCGGAAAATGTTTTTGATAGTTTATTTCAAAACTTTTTAACTTTAAAATATAAATGCCCCTCAGAATATATTTCAAATGTCAGCC
>VGLO01000127.1 GCA_016866675.1 Candidatus Staskawiczbacteria bacterium
AAAGTTTGATGAAAATAAGATTAAAGAAATTTTAGTTTCAAGACATGAGTTTTCTGAAGAAAGAGTTGAAAATCATATTGCTAAGTTGCGAGAACTGAAGGCTAAAAAGGGCCAGACAAGTTTGTTTTGATTTTGAAGAAATGTTTATATACTATAACCTTTTGAAGTACGTATGAATCAAAAAAGAGTTTTAGCCTTTGTTTTTATTTCTTTGATGTTATTTGGTTTAATTCCTTCTTTGGTTAGTGCGCAACTGGCAGAGATTTTTCAGCCTGTTGCCGATTTTGCTAAAAGTGTAGGTTCTGGTTGGAGTCAAGGGGAAGGATATTCTTTTGGTGTTACTAAGTTTTTTATTCTAATTATAGTTTGGATTTTGATTTTTGCTGTTCTTGATAAATTTCCAGGTTTTAAAGATAAGACTGCTGTAAAATTCTTTTTGAGTTTGGCAGTAACTTTTTTGGCTACAGCCTATATTACCGCATCTGAGTTAGCTGTTCTTGTATCTTCTTATTCTGCATTGGGTTTTGTTCTTGGAGGGATTCTTCCGTTTATGATTATGTTTTTCTTTACAACTTCTACTATTAGCAGTGTTCGCAGTAAAATTGCTAAAATTTGGATTGTTCGTAGTTTGTGGGCGGCGTTTGGTATTTACTTCGTGTATAAGATATTATCTATGGGCAATGTTGTTTCTTCAAAGTTTGTTGAATTTGGTCATTGGATTCTTGTTGCGGTCTCTGTTTTGATTGTTTTTGCAACTCCTATGTTTGTTAATTGGGCGATGAGAGAACAATTAAATAATTTGACTCAGCTTGTTAAGGAAGATGCTTTATCTCGTGCTGAACTTCGCAATGAAAAGGCTAAAAATGTTGAGGCTATTAGAGATAAAGTTCAAAATGCAAAGGGGTTGAAAGATCTATAATATGAATTCTTTTTTTAAGTCTTTGTTTTTTGCTTCATTTTTGTTACTTATTGCTTCTTTTACTGTTCTAGATTTAGTTTCTGCTCAAACTACTTTTTTTAAGGATATTGCTACTCAATGGGAGACGGGTAGTTTAGATGATAATACTATTAGATTTTTGTTTGCTTTTATTGTTTTGATGCTAGTTGTGACTGTCGTTGGTAGGTTGCCTGGTTTGAATGGAGAAGGTAAGTCTTGGCTTAGATGGGTTATGGCAGTAGTTGTCACTTTACTTGCAACTGCATATTTGAAGATTGAGGAAATTAGGGTTGCTTTGTTTTCTTATTCTACTTTAGGATTTGTATTGGGTGGAGCGGTTCCATTTTTGCTTTTAATTTTCTTTTCTTATGATTTGTTGAATCAAAGAAAATCCGGTATTACAAATAAGTGGGTTGCCAAACTTTTTGTTTATATTCTTTGGATAGGTTTTGCTTTTTTCATGCTTTATAGAATAATTAATTTGTCTGGTGTATCTGGTGCTATCCCAGATTCTTTGAAATATGCACATTATATTTTATTTCTTCTTGCAATTTTTATATTATTGTTCATGAAGTCTTTAGCAAAAAGTGTTACTTCTGCACAATTTAATGCTACTCGTCAAAATATAAAGAGTACTTTTGAAGAGGCTCGTTTAGCTGATGAGGCAGAGC
>VGLO01000128.1 GCA_016866675.1 Candidatus Staskawiczbacteria bacterium
AGAAAATGCCAATAATCTTAAAATACCGCAAATGGGCTGGAATTCACTTGAAATAAAAAACCCCCACCCAATTCTTCGTGGAATTAAAGAGGGGCAAGATTTTTATTTTGCCAATAGCTATCATTTTGTTTGTTATAACTCTTCTTTAGTTATAGCGCAAGTAGATTATTCTTTTAAAATGAATGCAATTTTAGCAAGAGAAAATATATTTGCTATACAATTTCACCCTGAGAAGTCGGGCGAAGGTGGGCTTCAGATAATAAATAATTTTTTAAATTTGACGAATGATCAATGCTCATAAATATTTAGACAAGATTGAAGTATATAAGCCGGGAAAAGCGAGAATAGAGGGATCCACGACGGAAATGAAAAAACTGTCATCAAATGAAAATGCCTTAAAATCAAGCAAAAAGGCTATAAAGGCATATAAAGAGCATTATCAAGACATCCATCGTTATGCGGACGGCTCCTGCGAAGAGCTTAGGGCGGCAATAGCAAGCAAGCATAATATTGATAAAAATAAGATCGTATGTGGAGCGGGTTCCGATGAAATTATTGCGCTTTTGACACAAGCATATGCTGGCGTTGGTGATGAAATAATTTATAGTAAGCATGGGTTCTTAATGTATCCAATTTCGGCAAAGCGTGTTGGAGCTACGGCGATTGCAGTTGCAGAAAAGAATTTAAAGGCAGATGTTGATGCGATTATAGCGGCCATTACAAATAAAACCAAAATAATTTTTATTGCAAATCCAAATAATCCAACTGGCTCATATCTTGATTCAAAAGAAATTACAAAATTAATTCAGCATACCCCAAAATCGGTTTTGATTATCTTGGATCACGCTTATGATGAATTTGCGGCGGGAGCTAGGTCTTATCCTGATGCAGTAAAAATTGTAAATGAGAATGAGAATGTTGTCATGACGCGAACATTCTCAAAAATATATGGACTTGCTTCGCTACGAATTGGCTGGAGTTACTCATCTAATGAAATTGCAAATATTATAAATAAAGTTAGGGGGCCATTTAATGTTGGAGGCCCTGCTCAGGTGGCTGCTATTGCGGCTTTACAAGATGAAGTTTTTTTTAAAAAATCACAAAGGCATAATAAAAAATGGCTAAGAATATTTTTTAAAGAAGCTCGTTATTTGGGCAAAATAAAGGCCTATCCTTCAATTGCAAATTTTATTTTATTTGATTTTAATACTGAAAATAATTGTCAAATAGCTAACAAAATGTTTGTTGAAAGGGGCTTTATAGTCAGAGAAATGGCGGCCTATCACTTGCCAAGCTGTTTAAGAGTAACAATAGGGACTTCTGAAGAAAATAATGAAATTATTGAAATACTTAGGGAAATCAATGATAGACTCTGATGGATAATGAAAGAATAAATCTCCTATATCTTGTTTTGGTGCTGGTTATTTTGGTGTCAGGCCTTATCTCTAGAAGAGATATGCCCTTATCAAAAATTGCTAAATATTTATTTCTTTGGACAATAATAGCCTTGGGAGTCGTTCTACTATACTCTTACAGATATGAATTTGCGCATTTTAAGGAAAGAATCTCGGGAGAATTATTTCCAGGTCGCGCCATTATTAATCGT
>VGLO01000129.1 GCA_016866675.1 Candidatus Staskawiczbacteria bacterium
CGTCGAAGATGGCAATGTAGTAGCAATTTCTGATAATGGCTCAATTATAACTGGTCCAGTTAGACCTAAAACTCGACCGATTAGAGCATATTTTATATTGCATAATCAACAAAATGGCTATAAAGATAAAAAGAATATTCAAATTGCCCACAATATAATGGGGCATGAAGATACCGTTCTTATCGGAGGTATTCATTTATCAGATGATGGAAATAAACTATTATTATTAGATTTTACTGGTGGAAGTTCAATAGAAGATATTCATAGAAATAAGTTTCCTATGATGGGAGGTAAAGACCCTCAATTACAAATAGTCGATCTTAACAGTGGAAAAATCCAACCGATATATATCAGGAATTTAGTAGATGTAGGTTATAATAATTTAATATTTAGGAACCATCTTTCACAACGCTTCATTAATAATTTATCAATATCTATAGTACAAACATTTTTATGATGCCGTGAAGCCAAAGAATTCATATTTAAAAATAGAATTATTCAAATAGGTTAACAATTCGCGTGCAGTTGTATCAATATCGGAAATAAATTTGTTGTGGGTTACATGAGCTCGACCGGCTTTCCAAACATGTTCTTGAGGATTTTCATCTGGTGCATAAGGAGGAAAGTTAATAATTAAGAAATTAGTACATGTAGCCAAAAAAGTCCGCATTGAATCACCTTTATGCCATGGCGCATTATCCCAAAGCAGTAAAACATTTTTCCCTTTATACTTCTCTAATGCTTTTTTCAAAATTTTTGATGATATTTCACTTGTTTGCTTTTCAGTCTTGAATGCCATTTGCTCGCCGGTTTTAATATCCAGGAATCCATAAATACTTCTTCTTTTTCGAGTATTTGAGCATTCAATTTTTGGCTGAGAATTTTGTGGTAGCCATATTTTTTGTAAAGTTGTTTGTGACGTAATAATCATTTCATCTTCTACCAAAACAACTATTTCTGGATCACGCAATGCATCTTGAATCTTAAGGGCATTTTCATTTTTCCATTCATCTATTGCCGCCTGATTTCGATTTTTGTATATTTTTTCAGGTTTATGATAAGTGAATTTTGATTCTTTGAAAATCAGATGCAATGATGTTTTTGATTTATATTTAACACCATAAAGTTCAAGAATAACCTGTCCTAAAATACTTGGGGTCCAATAATCCCAATCCCATCCATAATTTCGCGGAGTTTTGACATGAAGCATCTTGCTAATTTCATCTCGTTGATTCTTTGTTAAACGATTTTTTGTTTTTTTCTCTTTTCGTTTACTTTTCAACGCTTGTAGGCCGCCATTGATAAACTTTTTTCTTGCTTTTACAGCAGTTGTTCTTTTAAGGCCTGTCAATGAAAAAATAGTTGATCCCGGAAGCCCCTCAGCGAGCATTAATATTGATTGTGCTCGTTTAATTTCTTCTGGAACTCGATCTCTTTCATTGATAAATAAAGATAGTTCTGTTTTATGTTGATGGGTAAGCTTTTCCATAAAATTCATTTTAGCAAATTCTCCTTTTTTTGGAATTTGCTTTAGCTTACTATCTTCACGTCATTTTTAAAGTGGTTTGTCTATATGATGGTATTTCTCGCATTT
>VGLO01000130.1 GCA_016866675.1 Candidatus Staskawiczbacteria bacterium
TGTGACCCCCTTGTGCTGGGAGTTGCGAGGGTTGCCACGTGCTTTTCCTTTCGAATGTTGTTAAAGCACAGACAAGCATGTTTTCAGCCTTCACGGTCGAGCAACCGAAGTCCGTTCAGTTTGGCGGGTCGTTCAAGTGACGTGTCGAAACTACAGGAACGGTAGCTTATGAGCGTCATAAAGTTGCTCTTTTGTCATATATTCTTTTTTCTTAGACATTTGAAATTAAAAAATCTTAATTAAATTCTTTCGACCATTAAATTATTATCAGTAGCATTGTCAATCCACTTAAGTAGCCATTTTTTATCAAAGTCATCTGAACATTCTACAACGCCTGCAATAGGCCCATCGCCACCCACCTGAAGTTGCTTAACAACAACTAAATACTCACCCTTTTTTTTCTTTAATTCTGAATGCCCAGAAAAGTCTAAAGTATAGGTAAATAGATATGGCGCGAACCCATATCCAGAGTCTTGGCCTTCCTTATAAAGTTTTTTTGCTGAAGCAGTTTTATTTGACCTATAGCCAATCATCTCTTCATAACAATCAACAAAATCATCTTCGTCATCAAACACCTGCTCATCATACTCAAGCAATACACCATCACTAAATTCAAAATTAGCTGGGGTTCCATCAGAGTCCCAACCTTCCTCATAGGTCGAAGGAATAAAACTATCAAATTTAGATTCAATAGAATCAATCTCATATTCTTGTGGTACTGAAGCATTATTATTTTTAGTAGCCATGCTTTTCTCTTTATTTAAAATACTATCTAGCTTTTTGAATAATTTTTAGCATTAATTAAGTAACCTAAAAATCACGCGTATTAAGAGTCCTTACATCCATTTTTGGAAAAAGAAATTTAAAAATGGAGCGATTATCTACAACAATTTTTGGTTCATTATAATAATATCCTTTACCGAGCTTACTAAGTGAATTAGATATATTTAAAAAAATATTTGCCAAATCAAATTCACAAAATTTACTAATAATAGAATTTTTTATGTCTTTATATTGTGAGCATAAAGACAAATCATCATCTAAAAACATTTCTAGCATTACATCGTAAATAAAGATTCTATTTTTTCTCCCTAACCCAATACATAAAATCTGAGACGAGATTATGTTAAAAAAAATGAAATCTGGTAAATGTTTATCGTTATTCAATATATGTTTAAATTTAGGGGTTAATCTAATTAATTTATCTTGAAGGTTTAAGTCAAGTTTATCGAGATGTAATATAAATAAATGCTCTGATAATTTTTTTTGTATTTTTTTAATTTTTGTTTTAAAAAAAAACTCAAAATCTTCTTTATTATTTTCTAACCAATTAATTGAATAGATGTTAATTAAATTACCTATTTCATATTGTTCAATAAAGTCTTTTGGGTCGAAAACAAAATCTTTTTTGGCCATTTTATTCTAGTAAGCCTCAAGCTCTTCACCAAACAATTTTCTTTTCCATACCCCAACCATCTTTACCTGCTTTAACATTTTTACAATCTAAAGACGCTTTAAAGTTAAAAACTATTCTTCCTGGAATTTCCCCAACAGCTCGTCAGGCCAGAGAGGTAA
>VGLO01000131.1 GCA_016866675.1 Candidatus Staskawiczbacteria bacterium
ATTACATTCATATTAATGAATTAATTGAATTAATGCTTAAAGTTGTCAGTAAGTCTGAAAGCAATCATGAAATTGTAAATATTTGTAGCGGAGTATCAACGTCAATAAAAGAACTTGCAATAAAAACTGCCAGCCAACACGACAAACTTCATTTGTTGAGAATAGGGGCTTCCCCCTATAGGGCAAATGAAATTTGGGAAATGGTGGGTGATAATAGAAAGATTTTGTTATATAATAAATAACTAAGATAGTGGATAAATCATACGATATTTTATCAATCAGAGAGTACTTCCCAAGTAAAGAGAATCCCAGTATATCAACTTGGGTGTTTAACCAGGCAATTGGCATTCAAGAAAATGGGATAGAGCCATTAATTGTTTCACCTACACCGTACTATCCCAACTTCTTAGATAAGTTTTATAAAAAACGTCTGCAAAAAACTAAACCAAATTCAAGCATAGAAGATTACAATGGTGTAAAAGTAATAAGGCCACCATACATAAAGTTGCCTAACGAATATTTTCTTCACTCAAATTTGTCAAGGTTTTCCAAGGCAATTATTTTGGCTACGAAAGATTTTACATTTAAAACAATACATGCGCATTTTGGTCATGCTGGAGTGGCTTCTATTAAATTAAAACAAAATAGAAAAATTCCACTTATTACTTCCTTTTATGGATATGACCTAGGGAGTGACAAATTGCTTTTACAAAGAAAATACAAAGAATTAGCCAATTCAGGAGATTTATTTCTTGCTTTGTCAAAGGATATGCATAAAGATCTGGCTGAACTGGGGTTTCCTGAAAGCAAAATATTAATTCATCACTTAGGAGTAAATTTCGCACAGTTTTTTCCAAAATCACCCACTATTATTAACAAAGAAGCACCTTTTACCTTTCTAATTGTTGCCAGTTTTGAGGAAAGAAAAGGCATTCATATAGCAATTGAGGCATTTAAGTGGATTTCAAGAAACGACACAACAAAAAATATTCAACTGAAAATTGTAGGTGATGGCCCCTACAAGAATAACTTATTTGCTCTTGCAAAAGGATTCAATAATATAGTATTCGTAAATAACCATACGGCGTCCAACCCTCGAGCATTCGTGCAGCAAGAGATGCAGAATTGTGATGTTTTTATTCTTCCAAGCATAACACTTGATAATGGTGAAAAAGAGGGTACGCCAGTTGTTTTAATAGAAGCTCAAGCCTGCGGGAAACCATGTATTTCTACATTTCATGCAGGCATACCTGAGGTGGTTGTTCATAATGAAACAGGGTTTTTAGTAAAAGAAAAAAGTGTTAACGAATTGGTTGACACCATGTCTTTGTTTATAAATAATAACGCATTGGTTTTTGAGATGGGAAATAAGGCTTATAAACACATTAGACTAAACTTTAACAATCAAAATCAAAATAAAATATTGTTAGATATCTATCGTGGAATAATCAAGTAGAATTATATGTGTGGCATTTGTGGAATTATTAATATCAACAAGAACCCTGTTAAGGAAGTTCAAATCAGGGAAATGATGCAAGTTCAGAAGCATCGGGGGCCAGACGATGACGGCCTTT
>VGLO01000132.1 GCA_016866675.1 Candidatus Staskawiczbacteria bacterium
TTTCATATTAATTTCGAAAGTGGGTACGTAAAGGTAATAGGGCTGGGACCAAGCTATGGCGGACATAGTGTTGAGTACCTAAGGAGAGATTTTAGAGCTCCATTTAAAAAAAGTGTAATTACCTACAACCCAACTGATATAAGCTTTTTTAACGAATGGAGCGAATTTAAGAAAGAAATAAATGATTTTAAAAATGGTAAACGATCAGTAAATGATATAGCGCCAATAAAAGCTCTTGAAGTTGTCGAAAAAGCATATAAATCATCTGCATTAAACAAATCGATAAAACTATGCTAAATGAAGATTTAAAAACAAAGTCTTTGATAACAACAAGAATATTTAGGGTATGCCCCGTAATGCCTTATTTAAATTTATTTCAAAAAACACTTAAGGGAACAGAAACGTTTAGAGATATCCAGCAAATTTATGAAAAAGAAAATTTATATTTTCCAAAAGGCTGGCTAAAAAGTAACCAATGTAAAGACTATTTAGTTGAGAACGTAATTTATGGGGACATGTTATCGCAAATGACATGGGCTTTAGAAAATAATTTTGAAAATTTACTAAGTAGAGAAAATTTTCTTGAAGAAGTTTTACTTAAACAAATATCTAATTTCAAAGCAGATATTGTTTTTTTTAATACAGGCGCTTTGTATCGTGTTAACAAAGAAGCACGAAATAATATACGAAAAAATTGTACATCTGTTAAGGCAATTATTGGGTCATGGGGTGATCAGCTGCCACCAAATGAATCTTATGTCAGTTATCTCGGTGACCTAGATTTTATTTTTTCTTGCACTGTAGGGTATTACGACGACATAAAAAAAGAAGGTCTTAATACTATATATTGTCCATCGTCATTTAATGAATATATCAGTTATGAGAAAACGGAAAAAAATATTGACGTTTCTTTTATAGGTACTACTGGGTATTTACAACATGATCATTTTGAACGTTTTATAAAGCTTAATTTAATTTTTAAATTACTTTTAAAAAAACAAATTAAATTTGTGTTAGTCGCGCACGAAATAAATGCAAGTATTTTATCAATATTAAGTAAGTCTTTATTTTTCATTTACCCAGCAAGTTATTTTCCGGTAATACTTCTAAGAGCAATCAGAAAATTCGCTCGGATTTTAAAAGCAGGTAAACTTGAAAATTGGATTAATTTAATAATCAGTTTTAAACGGTATAAATTTAAATATTTAGATTATGAACGATTTTTAAGATTTGATAAAACGAGTGTTTTTCTTAAGATGAAAAAGCTTACATCCAAATTCAAGAAACATTCATTGCATCCTTTTCTTTTTGCTAGTGAATATTATTCTGCATTAGCTAAAAGTAAAATAGTCATAAATTTGCATCGAGATGAAGATAATGACGTCGGTAATATTCGTTGTTTTGAGGTCACTGGAGTAGGAAGTTGTTTGCTCACTGACAGGGCAGATAAGTTAGTAAATCTTTTCACAGAAGAAGAGGAAATAATTGGATTTCAAACTGCAGAAGAGTGCGTTAGAAAAATTGAGCAGTTACTCAAAAA
>VGLO01000133.1 GCA_016866675.1 Candidatus Staskawiczbacteria bacterium
TGCAGCAAATAGCAAGCGCTTGTGTATTGTATGCTAAGGGAAGCTTGGACATTGATTTTTGTATGTATAGGGAGGTCGGAGATGAGTTGGTTAATTGTAATGATACTAGATTTGATTCTACTTTAACTGAAGGTGGGGTTACGAATAAACCTGATTGTGCTGCTAATGATGAAAAGGCAAAAAGAGATGCCTGCAAAGATGCTAAGGAAAACACGAGGATAGGCCAACAGACTTGCGGTGATATTTTAAGGTGTAAAGCAAAACCAAATGGATGCAATGGTCTTAATGAAAATGTTTGTAAGGGAGCTAGTGGATGTAATTGGATTGTAAGCCCTCCTGCATGTAGCGGGGCCAGAACTGATTGTAGTGGTTTAACTATGTCCAATTGTATTAATGGTTGTGAATGGAAATCAGATGCAATTACTTAATAATATTTAATATTCTACTTGATGCTAATATTTTTAATACCTGCATTCTTTTGATAAGGTGAGGGTATGATGAATGACAGGGGATTTGATGTTGCTATTACTACGATTATACTGATAATAATAGGTGTTGCTGTGCTAATTGGGCTTGTCTTTTTTATCAAGGGAGGGTTTAGTTTTTTTAAGACGGGCACAGACCCTTTGCTTAAGACTCAAAGCATGGAGGCAAGCAGGCAGGCATGCGAGCTATTATGCAGAAGTGAGAATGAAAGGACTTTCTGCTGTGAGCCAATTGACATGAATGGGGAAGATATTTTATGTACTGACTCTAAATTAGATGTTAAATGCAATATGGATTGCTCAAAAGTTGTGTGTTGATTAGATTTTTATATTGGGGATTTCTTTAATCTTTATGAGTGATGATTATGGATATTTTGGCGGAAAACGCAAAAGCAAGAATGACAAGCGAAAGCAGAGAGGGTATAATAAGTATAAGAAGGGCGGGCAATTCAGAACACGCGAAGATAACAAGCCTGGTTAATGCTCACTTAAAAATTCTAAATTTGTAACAGGCAATTATAAATAGAAAGCTTAAATTGCGATTTTTAATGTTCACTCAAAACTTCCTCGAGAATTTCTAGTGTATAGCTTAATAAAAGAGGACCCACTACTATTCCAGTTAGGCCTAAAAGGGGAACTCCACCCATAACCCCAAGAAGCATTATTGCTGGATGTATGCCTGAATCTTTACCTGCTACTTTTGTTCTTAATATTGTATCTAGGTAAATAGATATGAATAGACCAAATACTAAGATTATTCCAGCAGATATGTAGTCTTGTTGGATTATTTTTATTATTAATGTAGGTGCCCATACTATTGCGGGTCCTCCTGGAATAAATGCAAATAATCCTATTAATGCTGCTAAAATAAGATAGAAGTCAATTCCTGCAAGCCAAAATCCAAGGGCTGCTACTAACGATTGAATAAATGCTAGAAATAATGTTCCTTTTACTATTTTTTTAGTTGTGTTTGACATGTCTTTAATAACTTTATCTTTCTTTTCAAACGGAACATAATTTCTTATTCTACTGCATAATTTA
>VGLO01000134.1 GCA_016866675.1 Candidatus Staskawiczbacteria bacterium
TTTTTCAAGATCCGGGCTAACCTGCACTTTGCCATCCTTGACAAGATTTTTTTCTACGATCAAATCGGAAAAATCTCGGCGAATCAGGCTAAAATCTACATTTCCGGCAGCAAAAATATTTTTTACGAAGTCCGGGGGGTGAAAAAAATCGGCAACTTCCTTCAGTTTTTCCATCCCTATACCCACAGACCTCAGTTCTACCAACAGTCTTAGCCAGCAGACCTCTATAAAGCTAAATTTCCCCCATACCCGCTTGTCCTTTTTTTCAACATGATGGGGCAGTAAGCCCTTGTTTTTCCAGACCCACAAAATTTTACTTTCAATCCCCCCCACTCCAACGTCCGAAATGGACAAATCTCGGCTGGAAAAGGCCTGTAAATCATTAAAAAAAGATACAGGGACCTCTTTTAGGGCCTGGGAAGCCTGGTTAAGGGTGAAATTTTTAATATGAAAGGGTAAGCTTATATCTAATAGTTTAGATAAAAGTAATTACTTTTATGATTCAAACCTATTTCTCTGTTGTACTTTCTTAAAAAATTGAAGAACTTTCGGTAAACTATTAATCAAAACTTGCATATGAGCCAATCTTCAATAACAGGTCAAATAAGAAAAATAGCATTAGAAATTCTTGAAAATAGCCCGCAAGGAGTAAGGTACTCTGTACTATCTCGGGAGATTCAAAAAAGAGGAACATTTAATAAAAATACAATAAGTGGTGCTACTTGGGATCTTGATGCAACGTTCCCTGAAAGAATTTATAAACCAGACAGAGGCATATTTAGATTGTTACGATTTAAAGATAATATTTTACTTCAACCAGATGCACGAAAAAATAAAGTAAATAAAATTGAGAAAAATGAGAGCATAAGAGAAGATGCGTTTTATAAACCATTTGCAGATTGGTTAGTGAATGAATTAGAAGAATGTACATCTGCCATTGGACTTGGTGGTAATATTTTTCGAGACAAATGGGGCACGCCTGATGTTGTTGGTATAAGAGAGTCAAAACGTAGTGATATAGTCCCATTCCCTACAGAAATCATCACTGCAAATCAAAACTGACTCTAATGGTCTGATTACAGCGTTTGGCCAGGCCTGTGCATATAAAATATTTTCGCATAAGTCTTATATAGTTGTACCCAATGATTCTTTACCTGAGGACATAACAAGACTGGGGATACACTATGTAGGCAATTTGGAATAGGTCTTATACTATTCAATAGTAAAAAAATTGAAGATCCTAACTTCGAAATACGAGCAAGGGCAGTTAAGCATGAGCCCGATATGTTTTTTGTAAACAAAAACATCAAATTAATTGAAGATAAATTATTTAAATAATACTTAAAAAATCAAAAAGTAAAATTGATATTTTTCCCTTTTATATAAGTATTGAGGTGGTAGAGATATAAACCGTTTTGTTGCCATTTCTGAAATATAGGTAGTAGAAATAAATTATGACAACATAGGCAAAATACGCTCAATACAAGAGATATAAACAAACACTATTATTGAACAATAAAAA
>VGLO01000135.1 GCA_016866675.1 Candidatus Staskawiczbacteria bacterium
TAAAAAATAAGATACTAAAAATGACACCACAAGAGAGAAAAAGGCTTGGAATAAACAAAAGTACGTTATTTTACATGCGTAAAAACATCATAAATGGCAAAAATATCAAAATATATGATAAAACGCTATCTAAACTGAATTTAGAATAGATTTTATTTTTAAAATATAATTAAAAAATAAAATATCACGCCTGTTTATTTGGTAATTTAGGCACAAAGTATCATTATTTTATTGATATTTTTATGATAAATAAAATAACGGATATTTTATAATTTTATTATTCTATTTTCTATTCCATTTTATTATTTTAAAATAAAACTGGGGTTCAAATTTGTGACAAAAAACATAGATTTTCATTATAATCATAAAAAAGCGTCAAATCTGGATTCGTTGTCTATACCCCACCAATAAAGTGCTCCCGCCGGGATTTGAACCCGGGATCACTGCCTTGAGAGGGCAGTATGCTTAGCCGGACTACACCACAGGAGCTCAAGGTAAATGCCATAACTAATTCAATTTAAAGGAATGTTTTCACATTGAATTATTTAGTTAAAATAAGTAATTGATATCCTTTAAACAAAAATTCTCAAGTAATTTTTCCATGGATGCAAAAAAGTTATTGAAAAATCTAGCTGGAGATTACCCTGTTGGGCTAGGTGGATGTCAAGCTCAAAAAAATAATTTTAGTTGTTGTGAGTTTAATATCACAATTTTTGATAATACAAACGAGACTGATTTGGTAAAAGATGTCGATGGACAGCTAGTAAAAATTCATCATGGCTTGCTGTCGGGTGCAAGCTTGGATGCATTAATACAATATGATAATATGCAAATTCTTTTTGATGAGCAGTGGGAGCTAAATGCAGTTTTATCAGGAATTAAGGAAAAAAGAAACCAACTTTTTGAATCTTTTGCAAAAAGCTGTCTTGTTGATGCAACAATTTGCGCAACAAAGGCAAAGGATGGAATACAAAATAATGATCCATTTACATCATCATGGGTAAAGTGTGCAGCATATTTTATTGCAGATGCAATAGTAGTTCATAATCTCAGGCGGCCAAGTCCTGCACACATGCTTGAAGACATACGAAGATTTGAAAAAAATAGATTCAATGAAAACTTTAAAATCATAAATGAATGCATTGGAATTGAAAGGGCAACTTCTTCACTTCTTTTGCGAATGTTAAAATCAACAATAGGTTTTTCAGATATTGTTGAAACAAACAACCACTCAAAAATAATTCAAAAAAAATATGATTACTTTATTGAAAACTCGCTTTTCTCTGATTGCTATTTCTATCTAGGTTATATCAACAAAAACAACCTGATCAAAATCAAGCAAAGCCTTCACAGAAGGCCTGAGCTGATTCATGTGCTAAAGGTGGCCTTTGATGTTGAAAATGACATGGCAAAAATTGAAGCACAGACTAGTATCCTACACAATGCCGCAAACCAAATGCTGGCTATATTAAATGCGTAATTTTGGCAGTATTTGAAAACTTTTAAAACCCCGA
>VGLO01000136.1 GCA_016866675.1 Candidatus Staskawiczbacteria bacterium
TTAGAGCCTTCACAACAAACGATACCTCCCGCGTTTCCAGCACCAACGTCGAGGGATGTCGACACACAGAAACTCGTCAGTGTAGTCAACCGATTGTTCTGGGCAGTTGTCATAGTTGGGCTATTCTTGGTTCTAAGGGGATTGTAAGGCTACTTCCTGCTTCGAGCGATGGGGGCGGGGAGTGTATTTGCGCAGACTTCCAAATCCAAACTGTCACCACTTGGAACTACTTGACAACTGGGCCGGAGCCAATTATTTCAAATAAAACTGGTGCAACTAGCCCATTACTCATAAGGTGATAGGCATTCACAGAGCTAGTTCCTACTAGGTTGACAGCAGGCCCACCAAATACAAATATTGCAATGATAAAGTGCTGCAAAAAACGACTAGATTTTCTTTCGGTTTCGAAATTGATTACAGCCAAAGAAAAACCAAACATTCCTATAGATATTCCAGGAATAAGGAATCTAGTTAGTTCCCATTTATATCCGTTCAAAACAAAAGAAAAACAAAGAATAAAACCTGCAGCAAATAAAAAACCACCACAAAGTCCAATTTTACGCAATTTAAGCATAGATGCATTTAAACCAAACCTTTCGGGAATTTTGTCGCATTTGAATATCAAAAACAATATGCCTAATATTGGAAAAACATGAATTCTTAGTGAAGTAACAAAGAATTCCTCTAATTTCCAAAGAATCTGATTTAGAAACTCGATTTCACCTTGGCCAGTCTTAACATAAACCTTAGCAAATTCTAGGTCTGGCATCCCACTTTTCGTATGTCCAAACCAACCGTAACCGAAAGGGACTCCAGGCATGATGGACAAGCCTTTTTTAACCCCAGCCCCTAACGGACTCATCACTCCTGGAAAAGAGACGTCTTGAATTAGTGATGGGGGCGTAAGCATCCCGCCCTGAGGTACTGAAATTAAGGAAGAACACGAAAGTACAAACAACCAAAAAACCAAGAAACCTGGCTTTATATTTAATTCTTTTAAATTAAAAATATAAATGCAAAAAATTAACAATGGAATTAAAAGTATATTTTGCGGCGCGCAATAGAAATTAAACGAAACAATCAAACATAATAAAACAAATAAATTTAAGCGAGATTTACCGCCATTGATCAAGCTGCCGTTTAGGAACAGTATAAAAAAAATTGAGAAAACCCCAAATAAAGTATCAGAATATCCATTTAGCAAATACGGACTACCCGAATCTATGATTATTATATGGTTTGCAGAGAACGCGGTGTTCCCGATCATAAAAATGGCTAACCCAATAATTGATTTACGCCTATCACCAGATATTTTATAAAGCAAACCATAAACAAAAAGACTGAGAAAAAATATTGAGGATATTAACCAAAGAAATAGGTATAAGAAAGGCACTGGAAATGAAGGTACAGCTGCCATGAAAGCCAAGATCGATTGAGCTGTATTTTGTGAAATTACCGGAATATTGTTATATTTATATATAAAGTTGCTAACCCATGCATATCTGTACGAATGC
>VGLO01000137.1 GCA_016866675.1 Candidatus Staskawiczbacteria bacterium
AAACTTTTACGAAATGAAGGATCGTTGGCGTACATAACGCCTGACTCTTGGCTTAGATTAAATTATTTCAAAAAATTACGTAAATACATTATTGATAATTTTAATTTATTTAAACTATCTGAAAGCTTATACAAGGTTTTTGAATCTGTAACGGTTGACACCATTGTCTTTTTTATCTCCAGAAATATTTCAGCTAATGACATTATTTTAGTACGTAATAAATTATCTAACGAAAACAAAGTAGAAAAAAGAATCGGGGTCGAATACGAAATCATTACCGATGATGAAAATGCTATAGTAAGAAAACTAGATAATATTGATTCTAAACTTTCAGCAGTTTGTGATGTTACTCAGGGGTTGATTGCATATCATTCAAAGGGGCAAAAGAGAATTTGGACAAGTATGACTATGGAAACAAAATTTCATCGGAAAATATTATTTGGTGGTGATATAGGCAAGTATTACTTAAAATGGTCGGGTGAATATTTAAAGTATGGTAAATGGCTGCACAGAAAGAGGCCAGATTATGTCTTTAATAATGACAAAATATTAATCCAGCGCATAAGGAATCCGAAATTGCCTGATAGAATTATTGCAACATATGACAATGAGAAATTTATTAATTCAAATGGCTTATCGAATATTCTTCTCTTAGATGATCCGATATTTAAAGTTGACTTGAAGTTTATACTAGGCATTCTTAATTCAAAACTAATAAATTATTGGTTTGGTAATCATTACAAAGATGTAAATATTAAACCTGAACAGTTGCGTAGAATACCAATTAAAGAAGCCTCATTGTCAATTCAAGCTGTGATGGTACAAAAAGTTGATTCAATTTTAAAAATTACAAAGAAAGATGATTACCTAAAAAATTCCGAAAAGCAAGCAAAGGTTCATGATCTTGAGCTTCAAATTGATGAGCTTGTGTATAAACTCTACGAACTAACGCCAGAAGAAAGAGAAATCGTAGAAAATTCCAGTAAGAAAAATGACTAACATATCTGACAAAATTAATCAGTTGGAGTTGGTGGATCATTTTGACGATTTGGTGTGGTATGCCAACGAGCAAGCCAGTCCGATTGAAAAAGCTTTGCTTTATATCAACATTCTAGATGTTTTTGTTCCGGCTTTGGGCTTTGAATTTGAAACTGCAGTTACCGGTGATTCCAAATTAAAAAGAACAGCGAATAAGAAAGAAGTTAATGAAAAAATTACCGGAAACCTAGGCAAGGTTAAATATGACGGTGGCTGGCAAGAGATAGTTGATAAGCTGGAAGTTTATACAAAATATCGAAATGATTTTGCTCATAACCTGTTGATTGATAACAAAGGAAAGCGTGTCAGAGATATACAAGAAATCAAGCGGATAATATTTATGACCGGTGAACTAGCGGAAGAAATTTATAATTTAATCATTGGCGCCAGAGAAGAATTAGAGTTTTCAAAAAATCTATAGTGCGGCGCGCCAGTTTATACATTAACCACAAAACCCACGCAAAAACCATC
>VGLO01000138.1 GCA_016866675.1 Candidatus Staskawiczbacteria bacterium
GATTTTAGGTTTATCCTTACACATTGTAGCTGCACATCCTTTTAATACTGAGTATTCTGCGCCTTCAGCATCAATCTAATAAAATCAGTTTATGCAATTTCCTTCTCTTCTGCAAATTTATTTACTGAAACCATGTCCACATCTATTTAATGATCATTAACACAATTTTTTATATTGTCTGCTAAACTGTTTGAATTATGCGCCTTTATATTGGTAACATTAAAAAAATCATTTATTATCCGCTACCGCTATTTCATTTGGTTGAATAATATCATTAAGTCCGTAAATCGTAATTGTTTTTGTGATCCATAAATAGTAGAAGGAGTTGGTTCAAAAAAACCTTTCCCTTACTTTTTTGCCATTACAACGGATAGTAAGCCAATATGTGCCCCGATTTCAATGACGACCACGATATTGCCGAAGTCTTCGAAAACGTTTCGCCATTCGTGCAACCATTCCTCCGGTCTGTAGGTGGGCAAACACAATATAAATTTTATATTCTTTTACAACTGAGAGCAATTGCCGTACATAGCTGAAATATCTATAATAGCCTAAGGGATGTTTCGCTGTTTTTATTGATTTTACACCTAACTATGATACAAATGAATGTAAAGGGCCCTGTTCTAATTGACTAAGCAGCCAAACATTTTGTCCTATTTTTACAAACAACTCCCTTACACTCTGCAAATCTACTGCCCTTGCATTAGTAGAAATATAAACCAGTATTCTCATTTCTTCATCATTTTTTCTTTCCACAATATATAAAAATATTACCCCATTTTCTGCCAAATATGCGGGTACAAGCCATACTTATTTTTGCTATTGTCGCAGTTAGTAAACCTTGTATTCCTTTAGCATTTTTTAATGATGAGGGAAAGGGCCAAGGATCCTCGGCAGTATTGAACGCTAGTTCTTGTAAACCACAACGCATAAAAAAATCTAGTTGATTTTGGGCATTAGAAAGAAAAATATGATAAGGGGGATCAGAAACTGTTCGATTTGGTCTTATTAGTGCAGAAAGTTTAAAGTATAGTTTACGAAATGCTGTTGCTATACAAAAATTTTCTTCAATTGGACCTTCTACTAAAAAAATACCTCCAGGGTTTAAGTGTTTAGACAGTTTTTCGATTACTTGTTTGGGGTTAGTAAGATGCTCAAGTACATTACTTAACCTAATCACATCATATGTGCGACGGAATTTATCTGATAAAACATTTTCAATGCTATAAAAGTTACTTTGCTCAAAACTACTGCTTAATAATTTAATGTAATCTGGATTAAATTCTGCTCCATCACAAGAAAAACCATGATGATTTGCATTTGCAAGAAAATGCCCGGTTCCACAGCCGTAATCGAGAATAGTGGCATTTGATTTTACATACTTTTTTATAAGATCAAACTGATATCCATAACTAAACCGCAAGCCAGGCAACTTGAAATATGGATCGGGCAAAATCTGAGTCTCAACAACTGAACCCTGATAAGAGGGAGGATACATTT